>NZ_JAYGIH010000107.1:0-118528 GCF_034932455.1 Leptolyngbya sp. CCNP1308
CAACCTCAGCAATAACCGACTCAGCGGTCTGCCGGCGGAAGTTGCCCAGCTCACCAATCTATCTACGCTCGACCTCAGCAATAACCGACTCAGCAGTTTGCCGGCGGAAGTTGCCCAGCCCACCAATCTATCTACACTCGTCCTCAGCTGGAACCAACTCAGCGGTCTGCCGGCGGAAATTGCCCAGCTCACCAATCTATCTACGCTCGACCTCAGCAGGAACCGACTCGGCAGTTTGCCGGCGGAAATTGCCCAACTCACCAAGCTATATTGGCTCGAACTCAGCAGTAACCAACTTAGCGGTCTGCCAGCAGAAATTGCCCAGCTCACCAATCTATATTGGCTCGACCTCAGCGGGAACCAACTCAGCGGTCTGCCGGCGGAAATTACCCAACTCACCAATCTATCTACGCTCGACCTCAGCAATAACCAATTCAGCAGTCTGCCGGCGGAAATTGCCCAGCTCACCAGGCTATCTACGCTCGACCTCCGCAATAACCGACTCAGCAGTCTGCCGGCGGAAATTGCCCAGCTCACCAAGCTATCAAGGCTCGACCTCCGCGATAACCCATTGCCGATACCACCCGAAATTTTGAATAGGGTGGGAGAGCCTGCAACCATCATTAATTACTATCAGCAAAACTGCACCCAGCCGTCGCGCCCCCTCAACGAGGCCAAGGTGTTGCTAGTGGGCGAGGCCAAGGTGGGCAAGACCTCCCTCGTCAAGCGCCTAATCGAAGGCACCTTTGACCCCCACGAGCGCATGACCGAGGGCATCAACATCTCCGACTGGCCGATTCAGGCCAACAGCCAAACCGTAAAACTCAACCTGTGGGATTTTGGCGGCCAAGAGATCATGCACGCCACCCACCAGTTTTTTCTCACCAAGCGCAGCCTCTACCTGCTGGTGCTCAGCGCCCGCCAAGACGAAACCGCCAACCGAGTTGAGTACTGGCTCAAAATTATCCGCAGCTTTGGCGGCAATTCGCCCGTCGTTGTCGTCGGCAACCAGGTAGACCAAAAATCTCTCGACATCGACCGGCGCGGGCTCAAGAAAAAATATCCCAACATTGTTGGCTTTATCGAAACCTCTTGCAGCGACCTGGGCCACAAAGGCATTGACAAGCTCAAACAAGCCATTCAAAAGCAAATTGCCGAGCTGCCCCACGTCTTTGACCTGCTGCCCGAGACCTGGTTTGCCGTCAAAGCCCAGCTCGAAGCGCTCGATGCCGACTACATTGAGTATCACCAGTACCAACACATCTGCGCCAGCCAGCGGGTCACCGATGACCAAAGCCAAAAGACCCTGGTCGGCTTTTTGCACGACCTGGGCATCGCCCTCAACTTTCGCGACGACCCGCGCCTGCAACAAGACAGCGTGCTCAACCCCGAGTGGGTCACCAATGGCGTTTACTCTATTCTCAACGACAACGCTCTTATGACCGAGCACAAGGGCATTTTAGAGCGCTCGATGCTGCACCGCATTTTGCCCCCCCAGCGCTACCCCGCCGAAAAGCACCTGTTCATTCTCGACATCATGCGCAAATTTGAGCTGTGCTTCCCGCTCGAAGGGTACACCGACGATCGCTACCTGCTGCCCGACCTGCTCAGCAAAGAAGAACCCGAAACCGGCGACTGGAGTGATGCCCTACCCTTCCAGTACCACTACAACATTCTGCCCGGCAGCATTATTTCGCGCTTCATTGTGCGCATGAATCAGCTGATCTCAAAGCGTACCTACTGGCGCAACGGCGTAGTGCTTACCAAAGGCGGCTATAAAGCCCTGGTCAAAGCCGACAAAGAAGACCGCAAAATCTTTATTTGGGTGAGCGGCAACCCCAGCACCCGCCGCATTTTGCTAGAGAGCATCCGCGACCAGTTCGACTACATCCACCGCAGCATCCCTGGCATTGAGGTCGAAGAAAAAGTGCCCCTGCCCAGCCAGCCCGATGTTCTGGTTGACTACAAAAATCTGCTCGATATGGAAGCGATAAATGTGGAGGAATTTGTCCCCTCCGGCCTGCGCGAAAAGGTATCTGTACGCGACCTGCTGCAAGGGGTTGAAACCCCATTGGATCGCGAAAAACGTCTCGAAACTCGCCGAGATCTCGATCGCCGCTTTGAGCCGCCCCCGGTACCCCAGGGCGATCCTTCATCTGCTCCTGCTCCTGCTCCCCGGCCCCGTACCCCCTGGGGGTCTGGGTTGTTTTATCTGTTTGTGCTGGCGGTGGTGACGGGGCTGTTTGCTGTAGTTAGCCACTTTGTCGCTGGGTACCTACTGCCCGTGGTGATTATCGGCGCACTGCTGGCAATCGGCATTGTGGGTGCCTTTCAGCTCATGCAAGACGAGCGCTTTAGCGAAGCCAACTTTGTCACCCTCATTATCGAAGCCTATAAACGGTTGCCTTTACTGCGCGGCCAAGACAGCAAGAGCTTGCCATCCGCAGAAGAAACCAGCGAGACCGATGAAACCTAGGCAAAGAGCAACGTTAGCAACCTCACTGGAGCAAGCCTTGCTGTCAGTTCCTATCAGCAAGGGGATGACAATTTCTAAGAATAGACTGCTGATCTCTTCGCATAAATCACCTGAGCAGAGTCAAGAATAGCTGTGTGGCGAAGGGCGTTGAGGCTGGCTTGAATCCCCCGCTTGCTAATCAGATCTACTTTGCGATTGAACAATTGCTCTAGCTCCGCCTGCATATCAAAAAATTTGAACCCATAGCGGGCTGCGGGGTCGCTGACATAGAGCAAGTCAATGTCGCTAGGATTCTCACCATTGCGGCGAAAGTCATCGCGCAATACAGAGCCAAACAGAGACAGCTCCACAATCTGCCACTTTTCGCAAAACTGAGCGATCGCCTCTGGCGCTAGGTTCAAACGCCGGTAGATTTCATTCAATGAGGGTAGTGATGGAGCACTCATGCGATCGCCCTAATCCGTAAACTTCAGCCGATGGCGAAAGTTCGCCACCGACTCCACCATGCCCAGGGCAATAAAGTTCGTCAGCAGCGCCGATCGCCCGTAGCTCAGCCACGGCAGCGGAATCCCGGTAATCGGGGCCAGGCCCATCGTCATGCCAATATTGACCACCACCTGAAATACGATCATCGCCAGCACGCCAATCACCAGCAGCGAGCCAAAGTCATCCTTGGCATTTTGGGCAATAATCACCAGGCGAAAACAGATTAGCCAGTAGGCCGCAATGACGACCATCGACCCCACAAAGCCCCACTCTTCGCCCACCGCCGAAAAAATAAAGTCGGTGTGCTGCTCAGGAATGAAGCTGAGCTGAGTTTGGGTGCCCTGGCCTAGCCCCTGGCCCCAAAGCTTGCCCGCCCCAATGGCAATGCGCGACTGAATCAGGTGGTAGCCGCCCCCCAGCGGATCTTTGTCGGGGTCGAGAAACAGCACCAGACGATCCTTTTGGTAGTCTGCTAAAAGACCCCAAGCCACATCCCCCAGTTTGCCCGCCACCAGG
The DNA here is from genome assembly GCF_034932455.1 of Leptolyngbya sp. CCNP1308. NCBI lineage: Bacteria > Bacillati > Cyanobacteriota > Cyanophyceae > Leptolyngbyales > Leptolyngbyaceae > Leptolyngbya > Leptolyngbya sp. CCNP1308. The sequence goes on from NZ_JAYGIH010000107.1 coordinate 3,479, forward strand.
TTGACTGCCGTGGCCACCACAGTGCTAAACCAGCGCCAGGGCAGCGTAAACCAGGCAATCAGCCCCATGGCCAGGCTCCACACCAGCCAGCCGGGCAGCACCAGGTGAAACATAATCGCCGCCACCAGGGGCGAAACAAACAGTACCAGCCAGCCGGGGTTGCAGTTAGCCCAGTAGAGCATCGCCAGGGTAATCGCCCCAAACACCAGCGAAGTACCAAGGTCGGGCTGAATAAAGACCAGCAGCCAGGGCAGCACAATGACGGCGATCGCACTGCCGACCCCCCAGAGAGTAGAGGCATCGCGGGCGCTGAGCATTGCCGCCAAGGTAATAATGATGCTCAGCTTGGCAAACTCCGAGGGCTGCACGTAAAAGCTGCCGACAGCAATCCAGCTCTGGGCACCCCCGCCCACGGTGCCAATAAACATCACTGCCACCAGCAGCAGATTGACCAGGCCATAGATAATCCACTGCCAGTTGAGCAGGTGCTCGTAGCGGCTGCGGGCCACCCACAGGGCCAGGCCCAGGCCAATCACCCCCAGCACGGCATGGTTTAAGCCATAGTGCGCGTTGACAGTATTGCGCTGAATACTGTGAATCACAATCGACCCAAAGCCGGTGAGCGCCACGGGTAGCGCCATCAGCACCCAATCGACGCCCTGCCAGCCCGCCGCCAGCGATCGCCACTGCTTTTGCGCGTCGGTTAAAAACATTGCCGTTGCCTACCAGTTCACCCAATTGATTATGACAAGGAGAAAGGGTTTCGGGATTCAGGTTTCGGGTCTACCTCTGAACCCCAAATCCCAAACCTCGCCGCCTAGGAGGCCAGCGCCGCCATCGACACTTTCGCCGCCACCTGCTGGGCCATGGCCCGCAGCGCCTTGGCCGATTCAGAATCAGGGTGTCGTACCACAATCGGGATGCCCGCATCGCCCCCCTCGCGCACCGCCATCTCTAGGGGAATGCAGCCCAGCACCGGCAGGTCTAGCTCTTTTGAGAGCAGCTCGCCGCCACCAGAGCCAAAGATGTCGTAGCGCTTCTCCGGCGCATCAGGGGGAATAAACACGCTCATGTTTTCGACAATGCCCAGCACTGGCACTTGCAGCTGCTGAAACATCTTCAGCCCCCGGCGGGCGTCGGAGATCGCCACCGACTGGGGGGTAGAGACAATCACGGCCCCGGCCATAGGCACCGCCTGGGCCAGGGTGAGCTGGGCATCGCCCGTGCCCGGCGGTAAGTCCACAATTAAATAGTCGAGCTCGCCCCACTCCACCTGGTAGAGAAACTGGCGAATGATGCCGTTGAGCATGGGGCCGCGCCAGATCACCGGCTGATCGCGATCGATCAAAAAGCCCATGGAGACCAGCTTGACGCCGTGGTTAAAGGCGGGTTCGAGCACTTCGCCCTGCTTCACCACCACCTGGGCATCGGCCAGGCCCATCATGATCGGCGCGTTGGGGCCGTAGATATCGGCATCGATCAGGCCGACCGAGGAGCCCATCTGGGCCAGGGAAACGGCCAGATTCACCGCCACGGTACTCTTGCCCACGCCCCCCTTGCCGCTGGAAACCGCAATGATATTTTTGACGCCGCCGATGCCAGTGCGATCGGGCAGGGCCTTTTGCTGAGGCGTTTCGGCGGTGACATCCACGTTGACCGTCTCAACTCCGGGGAGGGTGCGCACGGCCTTCTGGCAGTCTTCGACGATGAACTCCCGCAGCGGGCAGGCGGGGGTGGTCAGCACCAGGGTGAAGCTGACGGTGCTATCGGCGATCGCCACATCGCGAATCATATTGAGATCCACCAGGCTCTTTTGCAGCTCCGGGTCTTGCACCGGGCGCAGCACATCTAATACAGAAGCTTCGGAGAGGGTTTGGCTCATGGAGTTGAGGGAGTTGGGCCAGCGAAAGGGACGACATCTAGAAACTAGACGGTTGTAGCTAGACAGCTTTGAACCACCAACGCTTGGGGACAGTTGGCAATCCGTAGGGTGGGCACTGCCCACCACTGCTCATCTCGCAGATGACGAAATTGAGCAAACCATCCCCTAATCTTAAGCTGCCCCGTCCCCCCTTGAGCACAAGTGCTTAGGGTAGGCGGTGTTACCAAACCTGAAAGCGAGAATTCGGCCCATCGAGCAGATCGGGATGCTCAGCGGCTTCGGCCAGGGCCGAGGCCACCTTGGCAGCGTAGGGGCGCAGCAGCGACCAGGCCAGGGGCGACAGCCATCCCCGCAGGGTGACCGAGTAGGAAATCTGGGTGCCCCGCACGGTGGACTTGAGGTGGTAGGTGACCCGCTCTTCAAGGCCGGGTATGGGCAATACCCGCACGCTGATTAGCTCGTGGGGCTGCACCCGTTCCACAAAAATCTTCACTGGAATGGGGCAAATTTTGGTGAAGGCCCGATAGATTAAACCGGGCTTAGGCTTGAGACCCTGGGGCGCATTGGTGCTGGTCAGCAGCGGATGCCAGGAGACATCGGCCAGGTTCATAATCGTTTGCCAAAGAGTATCGACCGAGGCGGTGCTCACGGTCAGGTAAGACTTCTCCAGCTGCTGCTGCACCTGCACCCACCGATGGATCAGGTGTAGCAGGGTCAAAAAGGGGCGGGGAAAACGCTCAACGCTAAACATGGCCGCGCCCTCCATCGCTAGCCGACCAGGACTTTACCTGGAGACCATAGCGGATTAAGGCGGCTGGCAAATCGATCATGGGCGTTACGGGGGCAAAAAAGGCTGGACTAGGCCGAGCTGTCGTTACAGAACGTTGCGTTTCTAAACATTTTTCTCAACCTGGCGGATCAGGTTGGTGTTGGGTCGGGTTTCACGGTAGCGTGTGAAAACTGGGTACCGTGAATGGCGTTGCTTCAGGCCAAATTGCCTCCGGTTGCTATCGGGCAAAATGCAGGCAGCGGAAGAAAAAGATGGATCCGTAAGCTCCTGCGTAGGCCATTCTACAGTGTGACATATTCGACCCGGTGCCGACATAACATATTGTTTTCTCCACGCCCATGACCACCACCCCTGTATCTAAGCCCGCTGCTGCCAACACCGCACCCCCGGCAGACTCCCGCGATCGCGTCAGCGCCATGCTGAAGCAGCTCCAAGACAGCATTTGTCAAAAGCTAGAGGCTCTCGACGGCGGTGCCCAATTTCAGCAAGACGCCTGGGATCGGCCCGAGGGCGGCGGCGGGCGATCGCGCGTCATCAAGCAGGGCAAGATCTTTGAGCAGGGCGGCGTTAACTTTTCTGAAGTGTGGGGCGACCACCTGCCGCCGTCAATTTTGGTGCAGCGCCCCGAGGCGGCGGGCCATCGATTCTACGCCACCGGCACCTCCATGGTGCTGCACCCCCGCAACCCGTTCATTCCGACGGTGCACCTCAACTATCGCTACTTTGAGGCCGGCCCGGTGTGGTGGTTTGGCGGCGGCATTGACCTCACCCCCTATTACCCCTTCGACGAAGACGTGGTGCACTTTCACCAGACGCTGAAGGCGACCTGCGATCGCCACAACCCTGACTACTACAAGGTCTTTAAGCCCTGGTGCGACGAGTACTTCTACCTCAAGCACCGGGGCGAGACCCGGGGCGTGGGCGGCATTTTCTTTGACTACCAGGATGGTCAGGGCACGCTCTACCGCGGGCCTGACGCAGGCAAAGCCGCCGATCAGACTAGCCAGGGCATTGGCGAACTCCCCCCCCGCAGCTGGGATGACCTATTCAATTTTGCCGGCGACTGCGGCAATGCCTTCCTGCCCGCCTACGTGCCCATTGTGGAGCGTCGCCACAGTACGGAGTACAGCGACCACCAGCGGCAGTTTCAGCTCTATCGCCGGGGCCGCTACGTGGAGTTCAACCTGGTGTATGACCGGGGCACCATCTTTGGCCTGCAAACCAACGGGCGCACCGAGTCAATTTTGATGTCGCTACCCCCCTTGGTGCGTTGGGAATACGGCTACACCCCCGAGCCTGAGAGCCCTGAGGCCCGGTTGTACGAGGTATTTCTTACCCCCCAAGACTGGGTTAACTGGTCGGGTAGCCCTGCCGGCTCTTAGCCGGCCCAATCTCTGTATCCCTTGCTAGATAAGGCCTTTACTCAAAGCCCCAGGTCGCCGATCTTGAGCAACCTGGGGCTTTGAGCTGTTTAAATTTCTTAAAAAACCCCGGAATCCACATAAATTAAAGCTTTTGGCGATCCACTTTCCTAGGGATGCCCTTAGAATGGGGCAGTGAAATTCTGGATTGACAGGGGTTTCAGCCGTTTTGGCTGCCAGAGCCGTTGTACGAGCTCTGGGTCTATCGTCAGATTGCGGCTGCTATCCGAATGTTCTTTGCCCATAGGAGACAGTTATGAATAAAGCTGAACTCGTTGATAAGGTGGCTGAGAAAGCCTCTACCGGCGACAAGTCTATGACCAAAAAAGACGTAGACTCGGTGATTACAGCCACCATCGACGCCATTATGGAAGCCGTTGCTACAGGCGAAAAAGTCACCCTGGTAGGGTTTGGCTCCTTTGAGCGCCGCGAGCGCAAAGAGCGGGAAGGGCGCAACCCCAAAACCGGCGACACCATGGTGATTCCGGCGACCAAGGTACCGGCGTTTTCCGCTGGCAAACTGTTCAAAGAAAAGGTGGCCAAGTAACCACCCCCTTGACTCCCACACCTTCTGCTCCCACAGCTTCAATTCGACCTGTTCACGGGGGAAACCTGGTCTGGGCGGCGGCTGTCGCCAACTGTTCCCCCGATTCTCTTGTAGACTTTTCGGCCAGCATCAATCCCCTGGGGCCACCTGAGTCGGTGGCTTTGGCCCTGGCCGAGGCTCTGGGGCAGCTGCGCCACTACCCCGACCCCGACTACAGTGCCCTGCGCCAGGCCTTGGCCGACTATCACCGGGTGCCCGCCGACTGGGTGCTGCCGGGCAACGGGGCCGCCGAGCTGCTGACCTGGGCCGCTCGCGATCTGGCTGAGGGGCCTGCTCCGGTGGGCTGCCACCTGCTGACTCCGGCCTTTGGCGACTATGGCCGCGCCCTGGAAAGTTTTGGGGTGCCGGTTAACCCCTGGCCGCTTTCCCTAGGGAAAGTTACGGAGGACTGTCCCCTTCAAACCGCGATCCCCTGGCCTGAAGCTGAGGTAGCGGGCATCTTAATCAACAATCCCCACAACCCCACGGGTCGTCTGTGGAGCGTGGACAGCCTCAAGCCACTGCTCGATCGCGCCGACACCGTGATTGTGGATGAAGCCTTTATGGATTTTGTGCCGCCGAACCAGCAGCAGTCGTTAATCGGCGAACTCGATCGCTACCCAAATCTGGTGGTGCTCAGGTCGCTGACCAAGTTTTATACTCTGCCAGGCCTGCGTATTGGCTATGCCCTGGGCCACCCCGACCGGCTACACCGCTGGCAGCACTGGCGCGACCCCTGGCCGGTGAATACTCTGGCGGCGGTAGCGGCGATCGCAGCAGTTCAAGACAAGGCCTTTCAAACCCGCACCTGGGATTGGCTGCCCCCCGCCCGTACCGGACTGTTTGAAGGATTGCGGGCTATCCCTGGGCTGAAGCCCCTAGTCGGAGCCGCCAACTATTTGCTCGTGCGCACCACCCACCCCGCTCCAGCGCTGCAAGAGGCCGTGCTGCGCAGTCACCAGGTGCTGATTCGCGATTGTCTCAGTTTCCCTGAGCTGGGGGCAGACTACTTTCGGGTGGCGGTGCGCACCGCTGCCGAAAATGAGCGTTTGCTAACAGCCCTGGGGCAAGCTGTGGCAGTATGATGCCCCCAATCCTGAGAGATTGGGCCTAGAGCAAGTGATCCGTGAGTCCTGTTGGTTTCCCCGTAGCGATTTCCCGTCGAGCCTGAGCCGCCTATGACCACCGTTGCCCCGCCACTGCTGCACCTCAACCCGCCGCCCGAACTCAAGGTGGTGAATATGACCAAGCGGTTTGGCAGCCTGGTGGCCCTCGACGACATTACGCTTACCCTCAAACCGGGCACCTTCCACGGGCTGCTGGGGGAAAACGGAGCCGGTAAGAGCACGCTGGTGAAGTGCATCATGGGCTTCTATGCGCCCACCGCTGGGCAAATCTTGGTGGACAACGAGATCTACCCGATCAAAAGTCCCAAGGATGCCCACGGCTGCGGCATTGGCATGGTGTACCAGCACTTCACCTCGGTACCCGCCATGACCGTGGCCGAAAACCTGGTGCTCAGCCGCTACGATCGCGCCCAGGTAATCAACTGGAAGCAAGAATACGCCGCCCTGCGCACCTTTATGGAGCGATCGCCCTTTCAGGTTGACCTCGATGTGCCCGTGGGCCAGCTGGCGGCGGGGCAAAAGCAAAAGCTCGAAATTCTCAAGCAGCTCTACCTGCAAAGCCGCATTTTGATTCTCGATGAGCCCACCTCGGTGCTCACCCCCAACGAGGCCGACGAGGTGCTGGGGCTGCTGCGCCAGGAGGTGCAGGCCGGTCACCTCAGCGTGCTGCTGATCACCCACAAGTTTCGCGAAGTGCTGGCCTTTACCGACGAGGTGACGGTGCTGCGCAAGGGGCACCTGGCGGGCCACGGGGCTGTGGCCGACCTGACCGTAGCCGACATGGCCCGGATGATGCTGGGGGCCGAGCGGGCCACCAAAGCGGTCGATAAAACCCCGATTGCGGATCGCCATCCGGTGCTGACGGTGCACGGGCTAGGAGCCCTCAAAGACAACGGCCTATCTGCCTTTGGCCCCCTCGACCTGACGGTGAACAGCGGCGAGATTGTCGGCATTGCCGGAGTCTCGGGCAACGGCCAGCGGGAGCTGGTGGAGGCGCTGGCGGGACAGCGATCGCCCACCCACGGCCACATCGAGGTCAACGGCGACCCCTACCGCGCCACCCGAGGAGAAATGTATAGCCACGGTGTCTGCACCCTGCCCGAGGAACCCCTGCGCAACGCCTGCGTGCCTGGGATGTCCGTAGCCGAAAACATGGCCCTGCGCACCTTCGATCGTCCCCCCCAGGCTCGGGGTCGGCTGTGGCTCATGCTCAGGGCCATCCGCGAGGCCGCCGTGGAGCTAATCGCGGCGTTTTCCGTCAAGACTCCCTCCCCGGATACCCCGATCCAAAATCTGTCGGGGGGCAACGTGCAGCGGGCGGTGCTGGCGCGGGAACTGTCCTCCCCCGATGTCAAGCTGCTGATTGCCGCCAATCCCTGCTTTGGCCTCGATTTTCAGGCTGTAGACCAGATTCACAACGCCCTGGTGGAGGCCCGCAACCGGGGGGTGGCGGTGCTGCTGGTGAGCGAAGACCTCGACGAGCTGCTGGCCCTAGGCGATCGCATTTTGGTGATTAGCGAAGGGCAGTTTGTCTACGAGAGCGCCGTTGAGCAGGCCAATATTGCCGACATCGGCCACAAGATGGCTGGCCACTAGCGGCATTGGGGGTTTCCCCCCTCGTGGAGCCGGTCTAGCAGCGGGTAAACTACAGATCTAGCTTTGATTGCATGCTTTGTTGACACCGTACCAACACAGGCGAGTCAGACCATGGGTGAACCCTTAACGCAGCAAATTCCAGGCATTGCCGACGCCGACTGTCTGGCTCTAGTGCAAGAATACTGCCGTCTGGCCGCCCTCCCCAGCCTGAGCGATGCCGAGAGCCAGCGCCTCGACGAGCTGCTGGCTCTGGCCGAAGCCGATGGCCGCCTCGACTTTTGGATCAACGAAGCCGACCACTTTATCGACCACGCCATTGGCCTGGGCAGCGCCACGCGGGTTTACGCCTCGGTCAACGAAAATCTCAAGGCGCGGCTGCGCGAACTGCTCGACCTCACCCACAGTGGCCAGCCCAGCGAGAAAGTCCTAGAGCTGCTCGAAGAGCTGGATGAAAGCCTGACCGAGGGCGCTCGCCAGGTGCAGCAGCAGCTGGCCAAACGCGGCTATGACCCTGGCCGAGTAGACGGGGTAACGGGGCCTAAAACCCAGCGCGCCCTGCGAGACTTCCAACGATCTAAGGATTCTGGCCGCTGAGGTCAGCCCCAGGAGGTCTGGTTTTGAACTGCTTTGGGAGCGACGCTAATGCCACGACAGTCCCGCGACAGTGCAGAGCCAGCGGTGCTCGATCTAGCGGCCTATTTTGAGCGCATTGGCTATGGCAGTGCTGACGGAGCCTCCCAGGCTGGGTATCCCGCGCCTACCCTCGAAACCCTCCGAGCCATTCACCGGGACCACACCCGCACCATTGCCTTCGAAAACCTCAGTTCCTTTTTCCACCAGCCCGTCTCCCTAGGGTTGGGCGATCTACAGCAGAAGCTGATTCGCGACCAGCGGGGAGGCTACTGTTTTGAGCAAAATCTGCTGCTGCGATCGGTGCTCGCGGCCCTGGGCTTTCAGGTCACAAATCTGGCCGCCCGCGTGCGGTGGAATCTGCCAGAGAGTACCATCACCCCCCGCAGCCACATGCTGCTGAAAGTAGATATTGACGACGTACCCTATATTGCCGACGTGGGCTTTGGCGGGCTAACGGTACCAGAACCGCTGGCGCTGGTACCGGAGGTTTCTCAACCCACTACCCACGAGTTTTATCGCCTGACGCTGGTGGGGCAAACCTACTGCCTCGAAGCCCAGCTCAACCAGCTGTGGAAACCGCTGTACTGTTTTGACCTGCAAGAGCAGCAGCGCTGCGACTACGAGGTCAGCAATTGGCATGTGTCAACTCATCCTCAGTCGCTGTTTGTCAACGCGCTGATTGCGGCCCGACCTGGGGATGGCTGTCGCTACTCCCTGCTCAACAACCAGTTAACCACCCGCTACCTGGACGGGCGATCGGAGAAGCGACTGCTGACCACCGCCACCGACCTGCACGATGCGTTGAGCGATCGCTTTGGCCTGCGGGTGCCCGCCACCCTGGATCTACAACAAGCCCTAGAACGCTTCGCGACATCCTAGGGCTTGTTCAGGAAAATCTGCGTCGGGCTATAGCTAGCCGATGCGCAGCAGTTCCACATCAAACAGCAGCGTGGCGTTGGGCGGAATTACGCCCCCAGCGCCCCGGCTGCCGTAGCCCAGCTCCGAGGGAATCACCAGCTTGCGCTGGCCGCCTACCCGCATGGTGCCAACCCCTTCATCCCAGCCTTTGATCACCTGGCCCACCCCAATTTGAAAGGTAAAGGGGCGACCGCGATCGCGGGAGCTGTCGAACTTGGTACCGTCTTCGAGGGTGCCAGTGTAGTGCACCGTAACCCGCTGCCCTGGCTGGGGCATGGCCCCCGTGCCTTCGACAACGTCAACGTACTGTAGGCCAGAGTCGGTGGTCACTAGCGTCTCTTCAGGCATCATAGTCGAGGCATCCTCATCGGCAGGAACTAGATCAGCGGCAGCCTGGGCAACCTGGGTGACGGGCTCGGCTAGGGCCACAGCTTCTTCGGCGATCTGGGCTGTTTCCAGGTTTGAGGCCATGGCCTCGGGTTGGGGGCTGGTAAATTGAGCCAGCAGCAGCACTGCACAGCAGGCCGCTAAGACTCCCAGGCTAATTAAAATTTCTCGCACGGCGGATCTCCCATCGCAGCTTAGACCCTACCGATCATATCGCCTTGAGTGGCCCTAGGGGAGTTATCACCCCGATCACTCCCCACCCCCTCACCCAAACCGATAGCCAAACCCCCGCAGCGTCGTCACATACTGCGGGTGCGCCGGGTCGTGCTCAATTTTTTCGCGCAGCCAGCGAATGTGCACGTCTACGGTTTTGCGATCGCCCACAAAATCGGCCCCCCACACCGCCTGGATCAGCTCCTCCCGCGACCAGACCCGGTTCGGGCTCTGCATGAACAGCTCCAGAATGCGAAACTCCTTGGGCGACAGATTCACCTCTTGCCCCGCCACCAGCACCCTAAACTCCGTGGCGTGAAGCACAATCTCGCGGTAGGTCAAGACGGCGCTGCTGGGTTGGGCTGTAGACCACTGGTAGCGCCGCAGCAGGGCTCGGCAGCGGGCAATCAGTTCGCGCATGCCAAAGGGCTTGGGCAAGTAGTCGTCAGCCCCCACCTCCAGACCCACCACCCGATCCATCTCGGCCCCCTTGGCGCTCAAAATTAGAATGGGCATATCTAGATTGTGGTGGCGCATCATGCGGCAAATATCTAGCCCGTTAACGCCGGGCAGCATGAGGTCAACAATGGCTAAATCAATCTCTAGCCCAGCGATACCCTCCCCGGCTGCCGGAAACATCAGCTCTAGGGCGCGATGACCTGACTCGGCGGTGATCACCTGATAACCCTGCTCCGTCAGCGCCAGAGCCACGGTTTCGCGGATCAGGTCTTCGTCGTCAATGATTAAAATGCGCTCTTGCACCGTCGACAACGACGATCGCCCAGGGGATATTTTTTGCACAGCACAGCCTAACGGAGCGTGAACAGGCGCAGGCAGACTGCGGCACCACGGGCGATCGCCTCCCACAGAGTCAAGCCCGTGACCCAGGGAGCGTTCGTCAACCATGACGTTTGCTTGCCGCCCAGCCAGCAAATCGGCGTCTGCACCACTCCGCTATCCTGTCGGACTTAGCTTAAGGAAACATCGGCTTCTGGTTAAGCTTGCGTAAACTTGCCTAGCCTAGCGGTGACAGGTGGCCTCGATTTCGACCTGGGGATGGCTCGACTCTGCGCGGGCGGTGGCGGCCTCTAAACCAGGCAATATCACCAGGAGCCGACAGTCGCTATCGATACTGCCCTGCACAGTCATCTGCCCACCGTGGCGCCGCACCAAATGCTGGCCCAACAGTATGCCGAGAAGGGAACGAGGGGTTTGGCGCGGCACGGTCGAAGCCTGAAGCAGCGTGACCACCTCCTGGGGCAGTCCCTCCCCTAGCCAGGGGTTAGATAGCCACAGGGCCAGGGCCAGGGTCTTGCCCCGCCGACAGGCATGAACGCGCAGGGTGCCATTGTCTCCAGCCACCTGCATGATGCTAAAGGCCAGGTGATACAGGATCTGCTTCACGACCCGCTGATCTAAAATCCAGTGGTTTTCGCCAGGTTCTACCGAGAGACTGAGGGTTTGAGCACTGGCTTCAGCCACGGGGGTGAGGGTTGCCAGCACCTGCTGACCCAGGGCTTCAATATCAACAGCCGTAGGCACCAGCTCTGAGCGTTCGGTCTCTAGGGGGTTTAGGTCGATAAGTTCTTCTACCAGCGCCATCAGAGTCTGGCTGCTGCGGTGCACAATGTCGGTGTACTCGCGCTGTTTGGGGGTGAGGGGGCCGTAGATCTCTCGGCTGAGCATGGTGGTCATACCGAGCACCGTGGTCAGGGGGCTGCGCAGCTCTTGGGTGAGCTGGCTAATCAGGTTGAGGCGCACCCGATCCACCAGAGATTCTAGAGGTATCTGAGGGGCAGGAGCCATGCAGGTAGCCTGCTGGCGTTCGTACTCGCTCATGCCCCAGCGAGCTGCCATGGCTAAAAAACCTAGATCTTGGGCGGTGAATGGTCTGGGTTGTACATCGATCGCGGCCAGGGTGCCAACGCAGATGCCCTGACCGGTCATCAGCGGCACACCGGCATAGGCCCTAATGCCATAGGTGATGACCAGATCACTCTGGGCCAAGCTAGGGCTGTCAAGGGTGTCGGTCACCTGCAGGGCCTGCTCGCTGTCGAGAATATAGACCCCAAATCCCTCCTGGAGGGGAATCTGGCGCTGCTGCGACAGAGGGTTGCCCACCCCCAGGCATGACAGCCCGAAGGCCGCCCGCACATACTCGGTCTGGCTGTCGGCCAGGGTCACCACCGCGATGGGTACACCGAGGAAGCGGGCGGCCATTTGGGCGGCCTCTTCCCAGGCGGGTATGCTGCTGTCTGGGCTGAGGTCAAGGGCGGCGATCGCTCGGTTGCGCCGCTGCTGCCGCTCGACCCAGGTCAGCCCTTGAAGGGAGCAACAGGGCCAGGTCAACTGGGGCAGGGTCGTCTCATCCGCTGCTTTACCCTCAGGCCCCACTGGAAACACAGAAACGCTCATGGCCAAAGCCTAACCCCTGTTAAAACACAGGCTTAGCATGCCCGAGGGGGATGGCTGAAGTAACGGTAGATGGGAGCAGAACGGTATCTTTACGTACCGTAGGTGGGGTCTGGGTACGGGCGCTGCTGAGATTGGAGTGCGCCCGGGCTTAGAGTTCTCCAGTTAAAGATCTCTCCAAGATCTCACCGCGACCGGCCCAAGGGGCCGAGTTCGCGTCCTCGAATAGGGATGTCTTTAACTGGCATACGCTTAGTCTTGGGGTACGGCGAAGACCGACGCAGCGGCTGCCGCTGCGGCTTTTGCTCGATCGAGCAGATCCCAAACTTGCTGGAGCATGGGGCCTAGGCCGGTACCGGCCACCGCCGAAATGCCGTACACGGGGCCGGGCACCAGCGCTTCGAACTGGTGGATAAGCTCGGCTAGGGTTTCGGGGGTGAGGGCATCGATTTTGTTGAGAGCCAACACCTGGGGGCGATCGCTCAGATCGCGCCCGTAGGCCGCTAGCTCCTGTTGGATGGTGTGGAAGTTCTCAACCGGCTGCTCGGCGGTGGCATCGACCACGTGCAGCAGCAGCCGGGTGCGCTCAATGTGGCGCAGAAACTCGTGCCCTAGACCCAGCCCCTGGTGGGCCCCTTCGATCAGGCCGGGAATGTCGGCAAAGACGGTTCCATCGCCTGAGGGACGGCGCACCACTCCTAAGTTGGGGATGAGGGTGGTAAACGGGTAGTCGGCAATTTTTGGTCGTGCCGCCGACAGGGCCGAAATTAGGGTTGACTTGCCCGCATTGGGCAGGCCGACAATGCCGACCTCGGCCAGCAGCTTAAGCTCTAGGCGCAGCCGTCGCTCTTCGCCGGGCAGACCGGGCAGGGCGTGCTCTGGAGCCCGGTTGCGGTTGCTGAGAAAGTGGCGGTTCCCCAGTCCCCCCTTGCCCCCCTGGGCCACGCAGAGCAGCTGGCCAGGCTCAACTAAATCGCCCATCAGCTCATCGGTGGCGACATCGTAAATGGCGGTGCCACAGGGAACATCGAGGTATAGATCGACCCCAGCGGCACCGGTCATGTTTTTAGGGCCTCCCCGCTGGCCATTGTCGGCCTTAAAGCGGTGGGCGTAGCGAAAATCGAGCAGGGTTTGGAGCTGCTGGGTAGCCCGCAGGTAAATTGAACCCCCAGGCCCCCCGTTGCCCCCCGCCGGCCCGCCAGCAGGGACGTATTTTTCACGGCGAAAGGCGACGATACCATCGCCGCCGTCGCCGGCAATCACCTCAACTTCAGCTTGGTCAATAAACTGCATTATTCAGAGCCATTGGCAGATTGTTGCTGAAGCTGTACCATAGCCGCCCGAATTTGCTCGGCTAGGGCCGGATCTTGGGGATAGGCGGACGTAATCGCGTTGAACCGCCGCACCGTAAGCCCGTTGGACTGGACGATGGTGCTGGCCTGGTTACAGTAGTTAACGACAATGGTACGCACGTCGCTGCGCAGGTTACGAGGGAGCTGGTTGAGGTTGGCGGTGCCCGTGCAGGACATATCAATGCTGCTGATGTCGTAGCTGGTGCCCGTCAGCAGGGTTTTAATTTGGCTAAAGGCTTCATTGCGCGGGGTGTCCATCTCGAGAACCGAGGCGGCGTAGCCCGTTACTTCCTCAGACGATACCGAACTGTCTTGGGCCCAGGCGGCGGCTCCCAGGGTCACGCTGCCCGTGGTTGTGGGAAGAGAAACCCCTGCGCCGCCAGCTAAAACGGCCAGACTGGCGATCGCAGCGGCCAAAGCCAGGGTGCGACGGTGAACAGATAAAGGATGAGTTGATAAGTGGATCATTATGTCTATATCTCCTGAGCTGGTATCAACCAGAATGGCCCTGTGCTCCAACAAAAAAGAAGGATCTTTTTGGGTAAACGCCACCCTCGGCGCGATCGCTTGAATCTCACAGCCCAGACGGGGCAACGCCCCTGCGAGTTCCAGCCGTGGGGCTAAACGCCACCAGGCTTGAACAACCGACAGAGTTCTATTACTTTTGTGTGTAGAGTAGCGCGTTCATCCCGTCCCTGCTTTAAATCAGACTCTAATTCTAGTAGCAAAGGCAGACTCCGTTGCAATTGGGGCAGACTAAGCGATCGCACTTCTTGCTTTAAAAAGTAAATTCGCTTGGGGTTAGCGATCTCCGCCGCTGCCGCCACCTCGGCATCGCTGGCCACCCCGGCCAGAGCCTTCAGCCATAGCCACAGCCGAAACTGGCTGACTAGGGTGGCCACAATGCGCAGGGCGGGCTCGTTGCGATCGAGCAGGTCGTTGACCAGCCCCAGGGCGGTGGGCGTATCGCCCTGCTTAAGGGATTGGGCCAGCTTGAGGCTAGTTTGGGTTGACACCGTCACCAGCTCTGTAGCCACAGCAGGAGGAATCGGCTGCGGGTTTACCCCCCAGTAGAGCGCCAGCTTTTCCAGCTCGAGGTGGAGCTGGCGGGTGTCATTGCCCACCGCTTCCGTCAGCAGATCTAGGGTGCCAGCCTCCAGGTTCATGCCGCGCTCCTTAGCTACGGCGGCGACCTGCTGGTGAATTTGGTCGGTTTTCCAAGGGGGAATGGTGGCAAACTCGCGCACCTCGCCCCAGGTTTTAAACAGTTTCGTAAATTTGGCCCGACCGTCGGGCTTAGCGGCGCTGGTGAGCAGCAGCACCGAGGTGTCGGGCAGCTGGGGCAGGGTGCGCTCAAACTCAGCCAGAACGGATTCTGGGCAGCGTTGCCCCAGGCTGGTATTCGCTAGCCACACCAGCCGCCGGCCCTCGCCAAAGGGAGGTGTCATGGCCTGGCTGAGGGCCTGGGATGGGCCGCTGCTAGCCTCGGCTGGCACCACATCGTAATTAAAGCTGGCCCAGGCCTCGTCGAGGGTGCGCTGGCGCAGGGTTTGGACGGCCTTTTGCAGGGCAAAGTCGTCGTCGCCCCAGAAGTAGTAGGCGGGCATGGGGTGGGGGGAGTGGATGGGTGGATGGGTAGATGAGTAAGTGGAGAAGGTGAGGGGTGTGGGAGATGAGGGGGTATGAGATGATGGGGCGTCTTGGGTTGGGACGTTGTTACGGCTAGGGATCGTTTAGGGATTTTATGGCGCAGCTGTGGCAGAGCCCCATTTTAGAAGAAAGTTTTGCGCTGATCGATCGGGAGTTTGGCGATCACGGGTTCACTCCGGCAGAGTATGCGGTGGTGCGGCGCGTCATCCACAGTACTGCCGATTTTGAGTTTAAGGATCTGATGAGGTTTAGTGAGGGGGCGATCGCCGCCGCGACCCACCATCTCTCTCAAGGCGGCCCAATTATTGTAGATGTGACGATGGTACGCCAGGGAGTGGTGGGCATGGTGGAGCGCACGTTCCAAAATCCGCTACTGACAGCGGTGACGATGGGGGAACCGCCAGAGGAGGGGCGCACCCGCACGGAAACCGGACTGCTGCGGTGTTTGGAGGAGTATCCCAATGCGCTGGTGGTGGTGGGCAATGCGCCGACGGCGCTGATGGCGCTGTGCGATCGCATCGCCTCAGCCCAAGCCCATCCCGCCTTAGTCATCGGTGCTCCAGTGGGTTTTGTAGCGGTAGAGGACTCTAAGCAGCGCCTAGCCCAGACCTCGGTGCCGCAGATTCGGGTGGAGGGGCGCAAGGGCGGGTCGCCCGCAGCGGCGGCCATTCTCAACGCCCTGCTGGTGCTGGCCTGGGAGCAACAGCCATGACCCCAATTCAGGTGGTAGGGATTGGGCTAGATGGGCGCGAGGGTTTGTCGCCCAAACTGCTGCCAGTGATCGATCAGGCGGCGGTGCTGGTGGGCAGTCCCCGGCATCTCAGCTACTTTCCCGACGGGTTGGCCGAGACCTGGGTATTGGGCGATTTAAAGGTAACTCTCAATCGCCTCCGTGAATGGCTGGATGCGGCTAAACCCGGTATTGCCGTGGTTTTGGCCTCTGGCGACCCGCTCTTTTTTGGCCTGGGGCGATTGCTGCTAGAGCATTTACCCGCCGAAAGCCTCACCTTTCACCCCCACCTGAGTGCGGTGCAGCTGGCCTTTAGTCGGCTCAAACTCCCCTGGCAAGGGGCCACGCTGATCAGCGCCCACGGCCGATCCACCGAAGAACTCACCGCTGCGCTACGCCGGGGGGATCCACTAATTGCGGTACTCACCGATCCGACCCACAACCCAGCGGCCTTGGGACATCTGATTCTTGCCCTCGGGTTGCCCTACCACTACCGCTTGGCGGTGTGCGAGAACCTGGGGGATGACACCGAAACCATCCACAGCTTGACGCCTGAAACTGTTGTGGGCAAGAGCTTTGCGCCGCTCAACGTGGTGGTGCTCCAGCGGCACCACGAGGCATTGCTCGATACCGAGAATCTGCCGCTAATTGGCCTGCCCGATCGCGCCTTTGCCACCTTTAGCGATCGCCCCGGACTGATCACCAAGCGCGATATCCGCATTCAAATTTTGGCTGACCTAGACCCGAGGCCAGGGCAAATCATTTGGGACATTGGAGCCGGTACCGGCTCCGTCAGCGTTGAAATCAACCGCCTCTGCCCCACCGCCCAGGTCTACGCCGTTGAGAAAACCGCCGCCGGTCATGGCTTAATTCAACAAAACCAGCGCCGCCTGGGCAACACCAACCTACATCCCATCTACGGGGCAGCTCCGGACGCCCTGGCCGCTCTGCCCGACCCCGATCGCATCTTCATCGGCGGCAGCGGCGGCCACTTGGGTGAAATTCTGGATCGATGCGCTCAGCGCCTCCGACCCCAGGGCCGCATCGTCCTTGCTCTGGCGACCCTAGAGCACACCGGCACGGTGCTGGCCTGGGCCGGTGGAACCGCAGACAATCCATTCTCTTGGCAGATAGAGCTGCGCCAAATTCAGGTGCAGCAGGGGGTTCGGGTCGGGTCACTGACCCGTTGGCAGCCCCTCACCCCGATCACCCTCATCACCCTGAACCGCCCCTAATCCATCAGCGATTCAGCCATCACCCACTCACCGACCCCTCTACCCCAAAGCCCAAACTCCTACCCCCGTCAGCACCAGCAACCCCAGGGGCAGCAGCCCTGTCAGCGGCTGATCGGGTAGCCCCACCAGCCAGAGAGGCTCGGCCTTGCCGGGCTTGAGGAGGGCCAGGGCATCAATAGCGGCGATCGCAAACACCCACCCGGCGTGCAGCCCCCAGGCCAAGCCCAGGCTGCCGCCTGTAGCCCAGCGGGCCAGCAGCAGCACTGCTCCCATAATTGCCAGACCCGGCACCTGGGGCGCTCCGGCAGGGCCATCCCACACCAGGTGAGAGAGGGCAAAAATTAGGCAGACGGCGATCGCCATGGGCACAATCGGCAGCGCCTGCCCCAGTCCGTTAACCAGTACGCCGCGAAATATCAGTTCTTCAATCCAGCCCACAAACAGCGCCAGGGGCAGCACTGCAAGCAGCACTACCCCTGGCGAGGGACTGGGTATGGTTTGAGGGTTAGTGCTGGCACCACTGGGGTTAGTCGGGGAAAGACTCGGCCCAGTTGGGTTTACAGTCTGCCCAGGAGCCTGCCATCGCCGCCACCCCAGCCCCACCTGCAACGCCACCAGGAGAACCACCCCGCCAGCGGCCACCCCAAACCCTGCCGCAGCGGCTTTAGCAAACGGCCAATCCCAGGCAATGCCGTAGGCTGACCAGGTGCTAGCGGTAAGGCGACGGTGCACCTCCACCGCTCCAGGGGCAAGTAAATAAAGGGGCAGCAACAGGGGTAACTTGTGCTGCGGAGCCACGGGGTAGGCGAGCGGAATGTGAGCTATACGCGCAACTAAGAGACTAGCTGGAATGCCCAGAGCCATCCAGCTTAAAAAAAAACAATTAGATGCGCGATCGCTGACATATTTACCGACAGACTGGTCATGGTGTGTTAGGACTACTCTTCATCAGAGTCGGCATCGAGCTGCTTCAGGTGAATGTGCTTGTAGCCAAGCTTAATTTCAAACTCGTCGCCAGACTTGAGGCCCATTTCTTGGGTATAGGTAGCCCCAATAACAATCTGACCATTTTTGTGGACGCTTACCCGATAGGTAGGTTCACGACCCCGACCATCTTTGCTGCTTTCAGGGTCAAGGTTAATACCTTTGGCCTCTAGCAGAGCGTCGTAAAAGCCAGACAGATTAACCCGTACCTGATTGTCTTTGGTTAGGGTGTAGTAGCCGCATTCTTTGGCGGTTTCGCGCTTGGTTAGGTTAGAGAGATCCTTAACCTTTTGGAGCAGTGCTTTGCCGGTTAGGGGAGTTGGTTTTTCTGCCATTGTCAGGGAAAATCCTTGTGTAAGACGTGAAGCTAAGTGCTGAAAAACAGCAGGCCGACCCTTTTGGTAATCAGGTTAACGACCATTGCAGAATAGCAAAAGAATAATAGCAAATAAATCTGCCCATTCGCACAACTAATTATAGTCACGCTCTCAGAAGCTGTCACCCAAAAATAAATGAGTTAGATCAGCTTTTACTGATTTTCTTCATGCGCCCACTGACTCTCGTAGGTGCATGCCAGCTTTAGAAAAGCCGCGCCATCAGGCTCTAGCCCGACGCTACAGTCAAATTTTTTGGGTTTGCAGGCAAGTATTTGGATAAACTCGTCTACTTCATAATGGCAGGTCAACAATCTGTGCATTGGCCGTAACTCTGTATTCTTGCTCCTATTCTGTGGAAAATTGGGCTGACAGTCTGATGGAGATTTGCGCAACCGCTCGTTTGCCCGTTTGGGGTAAATGGCTCTCGGCAGCACAATGCTTGTACCGAAGGCACTGAGGTTGTCAATTCTCCGGGTTTTTTACTGAGGTACTGCGGCTCAGCGCTAAACTTAGCTCTTTGAGATATAGAAAACCCTCTAATCAGGCTGTCTTTACTCGGGACCAGAGCGCTGCTGTCACTTGCCATGGGGCAATCATCGGCTCAAGCGGGCCTGCGGTTAGCGCTATCTACTGCTGGAAATAGCTAAGCGAAGCGATCTTCCCACCGGCAGCCCAAAATCTAGGAAAAATAGGGTAGATCTATCTTCAGATAGAGGTAAAAAAATATCCTATTGGAGATGACCCCGATAAGGAATGTCTTTTGTACCAATTGTTCTGGGCTGCAATCAATTATTTTGGGCTGTACTGTTTTGCTGAGGGGAGAAGATCCTCTGGAAACCGCCCCAAAAAACAGCATGGCAAAAGCGCAGCGTCGTCAGTTCTCCAACGAGGACGCTGCGCTTTTACGGCGGTAAACCCTAGGCTTGATTAGCTGACTGAAGGTTGGGGTTAGCCCTGGCGAAGCTGATCGAGTACGCTCTGATCTTCCATGGTAGAAGCATCCCCTGCGATCGCCTCGCCGCTGGCCAAATTGCGCAAAAAGCGGCGAATGATTTTGCCCGATCGCGTTTTCGGTAAGGCATCGGCAAATTTAATTTCGCCGGGTCGGGCGATCGCCCCAATTTCATTCACCACATGCTGCTTGAGCTCCTGCTTGAGCGCGTCGCTGGCGCTGTACTGGCCCTCTAAAATCACAAAGGCAAAAATGTCTTCGCCCTTGATCTCGTCTTTGCGGCCTACCACAGCAGCCTCAGCCACCGCAGGGTGGGAGACCAGCGCCGACTCGACCTCCATGGTGCCCAGGCGGTGGCCCGATACGTTGATCACATCGTCCACCCGGCCCATCACCCAAAAGTAGCCATCGGCATCCTTGCGGGCACCGTCGCCGGCAAAGTAGAGGTACTGACCCTCAATGGGGGCAATGTGCTCCCAGTAGGTGCGGCGGTAGCGATCGTCGTCGCCGTAGACCGTACGCATCATGCTGGGCCAGGGGTGCTTGATCACCAGGTAACCGCCCTCGCCAGCGGGCACCGGGTGGCCGTCGAGATCCACCACATCGGCCAAAATGCCGGGAAAGGGCAGGGTAGCGGAACCGGGCTTGGTGGGTATGGCCCCCGGCAGCGGCGTGATCATAAAGCCGCCAGTCTCGGTCTGCCACCAGGTATCGACAATCGGGCAGCGCTCGCCGCCAATCACCTGGTGGTACCACATCCAGGCTTCGGGGTTGATCGGTTCGCCTACGGTGCCCAGCAGGCGCAGTGATGACAGATCTCGCGCCTTGGGCAGCTCGTCGCCCATTTTAATGAAGGCGCGAATAGCGGTGGGTGCGGTGTAGAAAATGGTGACGCCGTACTTTTCAATCACGTCCCAAAAGCAGCCGGGGTTCGAGGGCCGGGGCACCCCTTCGTACATCACCGTAGTTGCCCCGTTCGACAGAGGACCGTAGACAATATAGCTGTGGCCGGTAATCCAGCCGACATCGGCGGTGCACCAGTAGACGTCGGTATCTTTGATGTCAAAGGCCCATTTAAAGGTGGTGTGGGTGTAGAGGTTGTAACCTCCGGTAGTGTGCACTACCCCCTTAGGTTTACCCGTGGTGCCGCTGGTGTAGAGAATAAACAGCAGATCTTCGGCGTCCATTTCTTCTGGCGGACAGTGGGCCGAAGCGGTGGCTTGAAGCTCGTGCCACCAGTGGTCGCGGCCTTCGACCATTTCCATCGCGGCCTTGGTGCGCTGTACCACGAGTACGCTAGACACGCTGGGCACGCCGCCGTTGGATAGCGCTTGATCAACCGCTGCTTTAAGCGGCACAATCTTGTCTTTGCGAAAGCCGCCGTCGGCGGTGATCACCACCTTGGCCTCGGCGTCGTTGAGGCGATCTTTCAGTGCTTCGGCGCTAAAGCCGCCAAAGATAACGGTGTGGGGCGCACCAATGCGGGCACAGGCCAGCATGGCGATCGCCGCCTCCGGCACCATCGGCATGTAGATGCCGACGCGATCGCCCTTTTTCACACCCAACCCTTTGAGCACATTGGCCACCTGACATACCTCCCGGTGCAGCTGGGCGTAGGTTAGGGTGCGGCTGTCGCCCGGTTCGCCTTCCCAGATTAGGGCAGCTTTGTTGCGTCGCCAGGTGGTGAGGTGGCGATCTAAACAGTTGTAGGAAATGTTGATTTTGCCCCCCACAAACCACTTGGCAAAGGGCGGCTGCCAGTCGAGCACCGTATCCCAAGGCTTAAACCAGTGCAGCTCTTGGCTAGCCAGTTCTGCCCAAAACTGAGCCGGGTCTGCCGCCGCCCGCTCGGCCAGGGCACGATACTCTTCTAGGCTCTGAATGGAGGCGTTTTGAACAAACCCATCGGTGGGAGAAAACAGGCGATTTTCGTGGAGAATCGATTCGATGGTGGGGGAAGCCATAGACAATGCTGAGTCTCTTGCGAACACAAATAAGGTTAAACGAAAGCCGCTGTGGAGGAGCGGCTTCCCCTAAAAACCATACGATTTTTAGCGGCCCTTTGAACAGCATCTACGGTTTCCGTAATGGTTTTAAGGATGCTTGCCTAATTCGAAATCTGGCTATATTCCGAAATCAGTAGGCAGAATTCAGAATCTAAGCGCAGAAGCCGTCAGCTCTCAGGAGATAGAGGCAGCGCCTAGCGCCTATTTTTTAACGGCTAAATCCCCTTCTAGGGCATGCAGCACCTAAAAAGGTGCGGAATTTGCCCTGCTGCCGCGAAGATTAGATCTAAGGACTGGAACTTCTGAGGCTACACAGCTCGGCTCGGCTCGGTCGAGTAACCCTAAGACTTAATGTAAATGGGTCAATTTTCGATCTGCCGCTGGTTTAATCAGAGTCACCGTTACCGCTGGGTAATCGGGTAAGGCAGGGATATTTCAGCTCAAGTTTGCTGGCCGTATCTCTATTCAGGGTTAGCTATGGCTCAGTTGTTATTGATCCGTCGCCTGGGGCGTCGATGGCTTGGTGTTTTAGCGGTGGCGGCGGGCTACTTAATTGTGGCCAAACTCAGTTTTCAGCTGGCAGGCAATTGGGTGGCTGTGCTGCCCATCTGGCCTCCGGCAGGCTACAGCCAAGGCATCGTATTGCAGGCCGGTGCCGTCCTGGCTCCGGGCATCACCCTGGGCTCTTTGATTAACACGATCATCTCCCCTGACCAAACCTGGCACTGGGATGTGGTTGCTGCTGTCAACAACACCCTGCAACCGCTGCTGGGGCTTTGGCTACTGCAGCGGGTAGGGTTTAGCAATTCCCTGGCTCGCATTAAAGACGTCGGGGCGTTTATTGGGCTGGGGGCCGTGGCTCCTGCTACCGTAAGCGCCACGGTGGGCGTCACCTATTTCTGTCTGCTGAACCAGCTCGACTGGGCCAATTTTGGCAGCGCCTGGTTTAGCTGGTGGATTGGCAATGTGACCGGCGTCGTTGTGATCACTGCGTTAATGATTACCTGGCGGCAGGGCATGCGGCGGTTTCGCAATTTCTACTCGCCGCCGCTAATTGGGCTGTGGTTGGTCATTCTGACTGCCCTGAGCTGGTATTTATTCTGCGATCCTGATCGCATGGTCCATGCCCCCTACCCGCTCGAATACATGCCGTTTCCCATTGTCATGTGGGCAGCGCTGCGGCTGGGGCCATTTGGGGCCGCGCTGGGCACCGCTGTGGTTACGGTGATTGCCACCTGGGGGGTCTCCCAAGGTCAGGGGCCGTTTTTGGCGTTTTTAGACGACCCGCTCCAGGCGGTGCAGCCGCTTCAGGCCTATATCTGTGTGCTGGCGTTTACGGCCCTGATCTTGGCCAGTGTTGTGGCCGAGCGCGAGCAGGCCCGCCAAGCCCTCCTGGAAGAGAAAGAAAAGTCGGAGCAGCTGTTGCTGAACATTTTGCCCTTGCCCATTGCCACCCGGCTCAAGCAGGGGCGCAACACGATTGCCGACCACTTTGCCGAGGTGACGGTGCTGTTTGCCGACATTGTGGAGTTTACTCAGCTTTCAGAAACCCTCAGCCCCCAAGAGCTGGTGGCGCTGCTAAACGATGTTTTTTCCCAGTTTGACCATCTGGCCGAGCGGCACCAGCTCGAAAAAATCAAGACCATTGGCGATGCCTATATGGCAGTAGGGGGAATTCCCTACGAGCGGGATGACCATGCCCAGGCGGTGGCGGAGATGGCTCTGGATATGCAGGCCATGGCTCAGAAATTTAGCGATCGCACCGGGCAATCCTTTCGTCTGCGCATTGGCATTAATACCGGCCCGGTGGTCGCCGGGGTGATTGGCACCAAGAAGTTCATCTACGACCTTTGGGGCGACACCGTCAATACCGCTAGCCGCATGGAGTCCTTTGGGGTAGCCGAGCAGATTCAGGTGACCGAAACGACCTACAACTGTCTCAAAGACACCTACGACTTTGACCTGCGGGGCGAGATATTGGTCAAGGGGAAGGGGAGTATGCGCACCTACTTCCTGCGGCAAAAAAGCCTGGCGACCGTTGCTAGGCAACGCTGAGCACTGGTCCACTAAACCATGATTTGTGATGGCTGGCCGGGTATGCTAGGCCAAGGGAGCTCTTTCAGGTAGCCAGCGATACATATCGTGTCTATGGCTAGTTCCTTCAGCACCTGTGCCACCATGTGATGGGTCTATGACTACGGTTAAGGCATCTGTACCAGCGCAGCCCGCGCCCTCGATCTCCGCCCAAGACGCAATGCTGGAGAACATTGTCGGGGTTGCCATTTTCGACTTCAGCGGTCTGCCCCGCGAGTATTTCATCACCGCCGACAACGAAAGTACGAGCTGGGTGCAGCTAGTCTTTCAGGCCCTAGGGCTGAAGTCACTGCTGATGTCGTCGCTAAAGCTAGAGGGGTTTTCCCATATCTGTATTGAGCTAGACCAGCAGACCGCCATTGTGGTGCGCACCAAAGAGGAGTACGTGGCGCTGCTGACGCGTAAACCCCTGGTGTTTGCCACGGCCCAGGAGAGCGATCGCTTCGGCCACTGGGTACGCCAGTTTGAGCGTCGCCTGCTGCGCGAACACAGTCGGTTTATTCCGGCCTAGGAATTAAAAGGCCAATGACTTCGGCGCAAAAAGCTGACCGAATACCTTGAGCCGTGAATTCTTGGCTCCCAAACTTACGGCAGAAATCGATCTAGAGCGGCCTTGAGTTCCGCAATTTCTGCCTCGATATTGCCGTCTTCGGCGGCACGGCCAATGCACTCGGTCAGGTGCTCATCGAGAATGATGCGGGCCACGCGATCGAGCGCCCCTCGCACCGCCGCCACCTGCACTAGCACGTCGGGGCAGGGGCGACTCTCCTGCACCATCGTTTTAATGCCGCGAATGTGGCCCTCAATGCGGGCCAGTCGGTTAACAATCCGCCGCAGCGACTCCGGATCATGGACGTGGGGATGGGCAACGCTGTCGCCCGTGGGGCTGACCTCGTGCAGATGGGAATGGGGGTGGGGACTGGGGTTGTGCAATGGAATTTGAGAATGAATAACAGACGGACAGAAACGGCGGCTTGCTCAACCGTAGAGCCTGCCCAACGCCGCCCTACTGGGGCGATAAGAACCCTGACAGGGTGGCCAAGTCGTCTAAAGACTTAACCCCTGGGTAGAGCTGACCCTCGATTTCCCATGTGGGATATCCCTGAATGCCCTTTTGTTCACACAGCTCTGGCTGCGGGTTGTCGCCATCGGCGGCGCACTCTACGTAGGGCACCTGCTCCACAGCCTCGCCAAACATCGCCTTTTGATCGGCGCAGTGGGGACACCAGTAAGCCCCATACATCACGCCGCTGGTGTCGGCTAGGTGCTGGGCCAGCTGGGCCTCGTAGCTGGTCGCGTTGGTAACGGGTTGGGCCGAATTAGGTCCGCACCCGGCTAGCAGCAGGGTGCCCAACGCTAACCCTCCCAGCCAGGAGACATTTGGCCGAGGCCAAGAATGGATGCGGTGCAGTGAAACCATGGCGCTTAACTAACACAATCCCTAAGCAGCGAGAGGGCGATCGCCGCCGCTAAACCCCAGTGTAGCGTCAAGCCACGGCCATAGGCGCGTAAAGCTCCATCACCCGCGCCAGGTCGAGGCGCGACTGGGCTCCCAGGTCGAAGCCTGAATAGTGCCCCCGGTTGAGGTGGTCGGCGGCGGCGCAGCCAATCATGGCGGCATTGTCGGTACAGAGGCTGAGGGACGGAAACAGCACCCGCAGGCCGTGGTCGGTCGCCGCCTGCTGGAGGTGCTGCCGCAGGCCGCTGTTGGCGGCGACCCCGCCCCCCACGGCCACGGTGGTAAGTCCGTAGGCCTGGGCACAGGCCACCACTCTGCGGGTCAGACTGCGGGCCACCGTCGCCTGAAAGCTGGCGGCCAGATCGGCTAAGGGTAGGGGATCGACCCCCTCCTGTCGGAGTTTTTCCACCAGCCGCAGCACCGCCGTCTTCAGCCCGCTAAAGCTGGAATCGTAGGGGTGAAAGCCCCCCTCGGGCAGCGAGATATTGCCCTCGGGTAGGGGAAACGCTTTGGGATTGCCGGTTTGGGCTAGCTGGTCGAGGATGGGGCCACCGGGATAGCCCAGCCCCAGCAGGCGCGCTACTTTGTCAAAGGCTTCTCCAGCAGCGTCGTCGCGGGTTTGGCCCAGGGTCTGGTACTGGCCGCAGCCCTTGACGTAGATCAAGCTGGTGTGCCCCCCCGACACCAGCAGACACAGGTAAGGAGGCTCCAGGTCGGGGCTGGCTAGGTAGTTGGCGTAGATGTGCCCCTCCAGGTGGTGAATCCCTAGGAAGGGCTTGTGGTGAACCATGGCCAGGGTTTTGCCCGCCGTCAGCCCCACCAGTAGTGCGCCCACCAGTCCTGGGGTGCAGGTAGCGGCCACCCCGTCGATGCCGGCCCAGCCCAGCCCAGCCCGGTCGAGGGCGGTGCTGATGCCTTCCCCCAGGGTAGCGACATGGTGGCGCGAGGCTACCTCGGGCACAATGCCGCCATAGGGCCGGTGAATGTCGATCTGTGAGGCCACAACACTGCTGAGGAGGGTGCGATCGCGCACCACCGCCGCCGCCGTCTCATCACAGCTGGTCTCTATCGCCAAAATCGTCGCCATGGGGGTTGTCGTTGAAAGGGAATTTAGAGTAAGCCTCAGCAGGGAACTAGAGTGGGCTGCACCGTAATTTGTAGAGATGTAAACACCCCACCGATCTTAGCTTTACGGGGGTTCGACTGCGGGGTATTATGGCGACCAAGTTGGGTGAATTTTTGTTCAAAAAACTTAACTTTACGTTCAAATCGCCCTAGTTTCTTCGGTAATTAAAAGGAACAGTTTATGCGACGGTTTTTTGCTGTAGCGCTTGTAGTGTTTCTCTGGTTTGGGTTTGCCCCCCCGGCCTCCGCTAGCCTGGCTGGCGACAACGTAGCAGGTCTAACCCCCTGCGGTCAAAACGAGGCCTTTCTAAAGCGGGCTGCCGGTGCCAAAACTGAGTCGGCCAAGGCTCGGTTCGATTTCTATGGTAGCTCCACCCTGCTGTGCGGTAGCGACGGTCTACCCCACCTAGTGGTAAGTGGCGATCTCTCCCACGCCAAGGAATTTTTGATTCCTAGCCTGTTGTTTCTCTACATCGCTGGATGGATTGGCTGGGTAGGCCGCGCCTACGTCATTGCAGTGCGCGGTGACAAAAATCCTGAAGACAAAGAGATCATTATCGATGTGCCCCTGGCCATCAAATGCTCTCTGTCTGGGTTCGCCTGGCCCCTGACCGCCTTCAAAGATATTGTCAGCGGAGCCATGTTTGCTAAAAACGACGAGATCACTGTATCTCCTCGCTAGTTAGCTGCTCTGCTCACCCCCCAGAACCACGACCCAGGAGAATTAGACCATGGACAACAACCTGCTTCGGTACCTGTCGTCTGCCCCGGTGCTAGCTACCGTGTGGATGGTGATTACCGCTGGTATTTTGATTGAGTTCAATCGCTTCTTTCCCGATCTGCTGCTGCATCCCTAGGGAAAGACCTCGCGGGGCAGTCCTTGCGAGAACAACTTAAAGAGGTTTTTAGAGCCTGAGCGGTGTCTAAAAACCTTCTTTCTTATTTTTTGCTGTGATTTTGTTTGAGTTGGAGAAACTCCCCCATGACAGACCTTATTCAGCCCGCTGGGGATCCACAAATCGGTAATCTAGAAACGCCGATTAATTCCTCTGCGTTTTCGAGGGCGTTCATCGGCAATCTACCCGCCTACCGCAAGGGGCTTTCCCCCCAGCGGCGTGGCTTAGAGATTGGCATGGCCCACGGCTATTTCCTCTATGGCCCCTTTGCGCTGTTGGGTCCCCTGCGCGATTCTGAAATTCCTGGCCTGGCCGGGCTGCTGAGCGCGGCAGCACTGGTGGTGATCTTGACCGCCTGCCTGTCGATTTATTCCGGTGCTGGCGTCAACGATGCTGTGACCAAAACCACCACGCCGTTTACCCCTCCCGCCAGCCTCGAAACTGACGAAGGCTGGAGCGAGTTTGCCGGTAGCTTTTTAATCGGCGGCATTGGCGGAGCTACCTTCGCCTACCTGCTGGCGGCTAATTTGCCTATTCTGACCACTCTGGTCAGCGGTGGCCACAGCTAGGGTTCACGCTGTGACCTTTACCCTGTGAAACGAAGGGGCGATGGATGATTATCCATCGCCCCTTCGTTTTTTGATCTCAACCCGTTGCTTAGCAGCATTGGATGGGCAAAAGACAACGCCGGGCTTGGTTTAGCAAAATCAGCCAAGGCTCTACAACGGCCCGATCGCCTCTACCGCTGCTTCCAGGGCCAGGGCCACGTGGGTCCAGTGGGTACCGCCCTGGCAGTAGACGATGTAGGGCTCTCGCAAGGGGCCGTCGGCAGACAGTTCTGAGGTGCTGCCGTCGATAAAGGTGCCCCCCGCCATCACCAGCTCGCTGTCGTAGCCAGGCATGGCGGCAGGCACGGGTTCCACATAGGCATCGATGGGAGAATGCTGCTGTACGGCCTTACAAAAGGCGATCAGTTTCTCGGCTGAACCCAGGCGAATGGCCTGGATCACGTCGCGCTGAGGGGCACTGGGGGCTGGGTTGACGGGGTAGCCCAGGGCATCGAAGGTGGCCGCCAGTAGATAGTTGCCCTTCATCGCTTCGCCCACCATTTGGGGGGCCAAAAATAACCCCTGGTACAGCAGGCGGTTGAGGTTGAGGCTAGAGCCGCCGCTGGCCCCAATACCGGGGGCGGTGAGGCGACAGGCGGCAGCCACCACTAGGTCGGCCCGGCCCGCCACGTAGCCGCCCGTGGGGGCAATAGTGCCGCCTGGGTTTTTGATTAGCGACCCGGCGATTAAATCAGCCCCGACGGCGGTGGGTTCGCGGTCTTCTAAAAATTCGCCGTAGCAGTTATCGACAAAACAGACAACGGTAGGATTCTGAGCCTTGACCGTACGGACGATGGTTTCGATTTCCGCTATGGTGAGAGTTGAGCGCCAGCTGTAGCCGCAGGATCGCTGGATGTGCACCAGTCGGGTTTTTGGCCCCACTGCTGTCGCCAGGGCATCCCAATCGATGCTGTGGGTCGCGGTCAACGGTAACTCTCGATAGGACACCCCAAATTCTGCTAAGGACCCCTGGCCCGTGCCTCGCAAGCCAATCACCTCTTCTAGGGTGTCGTAGGGGGTGCCCGCTACCGCAAGCATTTCATCACCGGGGCGTAGCACGCCGTACAGGGCGCAGGCGATCGCGTGGGTGCCTGAGACAAACTGCGATCGCACCAGGGCGGCCTCCGCCTGCACCACGTCGGCAAAGACGCGATCGAGGGTGTCGCGCCCCAGATCATCGTGGCCGTAGCCCGACACGCTGTTAAAGTGGTGGCTGCCCACCCGGTGTCGCCGAAACGCCCCCAGCACTCGCGCCAGGTTTTGCTTGACCTGGGCGTCAATTCCATAAAAAATCGGAAGAAGCGTCGATTCTGGGGGCATGATCAGGTTTGATTGTTGCAATGGTTAATTTTTTTCGTTAAGAAACAGGGGTAACTATTGTCCCCTACATTTACTCTGCCTGAGCAAAATTCCTACCTGAGGATTCCTGCTGGGGCGCTTGTCCAAAATTCTGAGATTTTTGCATGACTGCTGTAACTACCGAGCGTTTGTCCCGCGATTGGGTCACCCTTGGCTTCATGATTTTTGTCCACAGCATGGCGGCCCTGGCGTTTCTGCCCGCTAACTTTTCCTGGGCGGCGATCGGGGTAGCGCTGCTGCTCCACTGGTTTACTGGCTGCCTGGGCATTACCCTGGGCTGGCACCGGCTGGTATCCCACCGCAGCTTTACGGTGCCCAAGTGGCTGGAGTATTTCTTTGTGTTTTGCGGCACCCTGGCCTGCCAGCATGGCCCGATTATGTGGGTGGGCCTGCACCGTCACCACCACGCCTATTCTGACCAGAGCC
The DNA here is from genome assembly GCF_034932455.1 of Leptolyngbya sp. CCNP1308. Classification (NCBI taxonomy): domain Bacteria; kingdom Bacillati; phylum Cyanobacteriota; class Cyanophyceae; order Leptolyngbyales; family Leptolyngbyaceae; genus Leptolyngbya; species Leptolyngbya sp. CCNP1308. The sequence goes on from NZ_JAYGIH010000107.1 coordinate 32,697, forward strand.
TCGACCACCACGACTCTAACAAGGGCTTTTGGTGGAGCCACATGGGCTGGATGCTGCGCGATGTGCCAGCCCGCCACGATGTCGATCGCTTTATTCGGGACATTAAAGACGATCGCTTTTATCTATTCTGCGAAAAGTATTTTCTGCTGCTTCAGGTCGGTCTAGGACTGGTGCTCTACGCCCTGGGCGGCTGGCCTTTTGTGCTCTGGGGTGTCTTTGTGCGCCTGGTAGTGGTTTACCACTGCACCTGGCTGGTGAACAGCGCTACCCACAAGTTTGGCTACCGGAGCCACGACACCGACGACAAATCGACCAACTGCTGGTGGGTGGCTGTCGTCACCTACGGTGAGGGCTGGCACAACAATCACCACGCTTACCAATATTCGGCCCGTCATGGTCTCAAGTGGTGGGAGATCGATATGACCTGGATGACCATTAACCTGCTCGAAAAGGTGGGTTTGGCTAAGAAAGTGAAGCTGGCTGGCTCTGCTGAAGGCTAATTTGCCAATGGTTCAAAAAAAGAACGAGTTAGCCATTGTGGCTAACTCGTTCTTTTTTTTGGAACTTTTTCAGGGAGCGTTTTGCCCGAGACGACGGGCTTAGATGTCGAGGTCTTCGAGCTTCATGCGGGGGCCGTAGGTTTCGATGAACTCACGGCGGGGGGCGACGCGATCGCCCATCAGAATCGTAAAGATGCGATCGGCCTCAGCGGCGTCTTCAATCTCCACCCGCTTCATGGTGCGAGTGGTGGGGTCCATGGTGGTTTCCCACAGCTGCTGAGGCATCATTTCACCCAGACCCTTAAACCGCTGCACCGTGTAGTTGGCGTTGGCCGGAAACTCGTTGGTGATCAGATGCTGAAGCTCGCGCTCGTTGTAGCAGTACCAGTGGTTGCGACCCCGCTCGACCTTGTAAAGCGGCGGGCAGGCGATGTAGATATAGCCCTGATCGACCAGGTCGCGCTGGTAGCGGTAGAAGAAGGTCAGCAGCAGGGTACGGATGTGGGCTCCGTCCACATCGGCGTCGGTCATTAGACAAATGCGGTGGTAGCGCAGCTGCGATGAGTCAAACTCCTCGCCGCGAATGCCCATGCCCAAGGCGGTGATCAGCGCCTGGATCTCAGTGTTTTTGTAGATCTTCGAGTCTTCGGTTTTCTCAATGTTGAGAATTTTGCCCCGCAGGGGGAGGATGGCCTGGAAGCGGCGATCGCGCCCCTGCTTGGCACTGCCGCCCGCCGAGTCCCCTTCCACGATAAAGATTTCTGACTCGCTGGGGTCGCGGCTGCTACAGTCGGCTAGCTTACCCGGCAGGGTAGACGACTCCAGCACTGACTTACGACGCACCAGTTCCCGCGCTCGCCGAGCCGCCTCGGCGGCGTTAAAGGCCTGAATCGCCTTCTCTAGAATGGCGTCGGCCACATTGGGATGAAAGTCGAGATATTCGGTCAGCGCCTCGCCCACGAGGGAATCGACAATGCCGCGTACTTCGGTATTGCCCAACTTGGTCTTGGTTTGACCCTCAAACTCGGGGTCGGGCACCTTCACCGAAATGATGGCCGTCAGCCCCTCGCGGATGTTTTCCCCCGCCAGGTTAGAGTCAGCGTCTTTGCGCTTGTTGCGCTTGCGGCTGAAGTTGTTGAGGGTGCGGGTTAGCACCGCCTTGAGCCCCTCCAGGTGGGTGCCGCCGTCGATGGTGCGAATGTTGTTGGCAAAGCCCAGCAGGTTGTCGGAGTAGGCGTCGATACACCACTGGAGGGCTGCCTCCACCTGCACCCCGTCGCGCTCGGAGGAGATGTGGATAATCTCGTCATGGATGGGCTGCTTGTCGTTGTTGATGTACTTGACGTACTCAATGATGCCGCCCGCGTAGTGGTAGGTCGAAACCTTGGGCTTGTCGGACTTAATCACATCCAGGCGGTAGTCGGTGAAGATCACCTGAATGCCTGCGTTGAGGTAGGCTAGCTCGCGCAGTCGCCCACAGAGGGTGTCGTAGTCAAACTCAGTGCCGTTATGAAAGATCTCGGTGTCGGGCAAAAACGTGACCGAGGTACCCTGGCGCTGCTCGGCAATTTTCTCCGCCTTCAGCTCGCCAATGGGCACGCCGCGCTCAAAGCGCTGCTTGTGCTCTTTGCCCTCGCGCCAGACCGTCACCTCGACCCACTCCGACAGGGCGTTGACCACCGAAATGCCGACGCCGTGGAGGCCGCCCGACACCTTATAGCCGCCGCCGCCAAACTTGCCCCCGGCGTGGAGCACGGTCATTACCGTTTCGAGGGCCGACTTGCCCGTGCGGGGGTGAATGTCAGTGGGGATACCGCGGCCGTTGTCGGTGACGCTGACCGAGCCATCGGCGTTGAGGGAAATATCGATGCGATCGCAGTGGCCGGCCAGCGCTTCGTCTACGGAGTTATCGACAACCTCGTACACTAGGTGGTGGAGTCCCCGAGGGCCAGTGCTGCCGATGTACATGCCTGGACGTTTGCGAACCGGCTCAAGCCCCTCTAGAACCTGAATCTGATCGGCACCATAGTCGGTTGTCATACTGTACGCTCCAAAAATGGGCTCTAAGCCACCTGAATGCTCGCCAGGTCAAAACACCTAGAAATTATAGCACAAAGCAGCCACAGCGGGCTCTAAGGCAATGTCAGCTCAAGAATGAACCAGGGATGCAATCACCAAAATTTTCCCGATTAGAATCATCATCCCAAGCAAGGATGGCAGGTAGTTCAATTGTACCATTTTTACTGGTGGTTGGCGGTGCTACAGCCACGGGCAAGTCGTCTCTGGCGATCGCCCTAGCCGAGCGCCTGGCCCTCGCCCCAAATCAACAGGGTGTCATTCTCAGCGCCGACTCCCGACAAGTATATCGAGAGTTCGATATTGGGACGGCAAAACCTTCGGCCTGCGATCGGCAGCAAATTTCCCATTACTTAATAGACATCTGCGACCCCACCGAAACCCTCACCCTGGCCCAGTACCAAGCCCAAGCCCAGGGGCTAATTCAGCGGTTCCACCGGGCGGGCACATCCCCCCTACTGGTGGGCGGTACCGGACTCTATATAGATGCGGTGGTAAAAGGGCTGCGAATTCCCCCCGTGGCTCCCCAGCCTGCCCTGCGCCAGCAGTTAGAGGCTCTGGGGCAGCCCCACTGCTACGCTCTGCTCAAACGCCTGGATGCGGCGGCGGCCCAGCGGATTCACCCCAACGATCTGGTGCGTACGGTGCGCGCCCTAGAGGTGTTCTACGTTACCGGTCAGCCCATGTCGGCTCTCCAGGGCGAAGCGCCCCCGGCCTATCCGGTGCTCTATATGGCCCTCGACTGCGATGCCCCCGCGTTGGAACGTCGCATCGCCCAGCGCACCCAGGCGATGGTGGAGGCTGGGTTTGTGGATGAGGTGACTCACCTGGCTGCAAAATACGGCCCGGAGTTGCCCCTGCTGCAAACCCTGGGATACGCCGAAATACTGCGCCATATCCGGGGGGATGTTTCCCTCGCCATGGCCCAGGCTGACATCGTGCAGCACACTCGCCAGTTTGCCAAACGCCAGCGCACCTGGTTGCGCAACCGCGCTACGGCGCAGTGGTTTGATGCCGATGCCAAAGATTTGGTGGAGCAAGTGTGGCAATGGTTAAAGGAGAAGAGACCGCAATCGACCGAAAAACGCACGGTATCAATCCTCTCGTGACTCCCTACAGCTCCTCGTCCGCCAGTTCGCGATCGTCTACGGTCAGCTCTAGGGCAATAGGTTCCGCCTCTTCCGCTGTCGCTTCAATCAGCACCGGCTCGGCTTCGACTTCTTCTTGCTTAACCTCCAGGTTGAGGGGCATCCGCAGGGGCTCGGGCTGCTCCTGCTCCATTTCCATCACGGGCAGCGACTCGACTAGGTCGTCGAGGGGGCGGGGGATGACCATAACGGCGTGGAGCTCGCCAATGCGCTCGGCTTCGTGCATGCCGGCTTCGATCGCGATCGCCACATTGGGCAGCGACCCCCGAATCAAAATGGTGCAAAGCCCCTCGCCAATCGTCTCGTGGGACATCAGCTGCACGTCGGCAGACTTGGTCATGGCGTCGGCGGCCCCCACCATCGCCGGGAATCCACGGGTTTCTAGCAGGCCAATAGCCTGACTGCCCATCTTACTGCCGCCTTCGCGCCGCAGCTCGTCCCAGCGGGCACAGATAGGTAGCACCGCCTCCAGGTTGGGCAACGGGCGTGGAATCAACGTTGACGAGACAAACTGACCAAAATCTTGAGCGGTTTTAACCCCCGCCTCCACCGCCATACGCACGTCGGAAATGCCCCCCCGCACGATCGCGGTGCAGTGCCCGCCACCGGTCTTTTCGTAGCCCACTAGCAGCACGTCGGCGGCCTTTAGCATGGCGTCGGCCGTCCCTACCACCGCTGGAAAGCTCTCCGTCGACACCATACCCAGCGCCGCGCCGCGATACTTGTCGCGGCGCGGCGCCTCTCTTTGGCCAGGGGCAGGGGTCGCCAGGGTCAACCGCTTAGGCGCACCGGGCTTGAGGTCGAGGGGCGAGGCTAGTTTGCCGTCGGGTTGCATAGGGTGCCTCTGCACAGGAGTGTCTGCCTCTCCATTCTACGGCCTGTCCTCTGGGCTAGCGCCATTGAGAGCCTGACGCTGGGGAAATAGAGTTGCCAGCAGCCGGTTGACCTGGGTTTTGCCGTAGACCGAAGATCCATTTTGCTCAACACCGCTCTGAGCATTGCCATTCTGGGCAATGCCGTTGGGGATACTGCCATTCTGAGCAGCTGTCCCAACGGCGGCGTTACCCGATCCGTTGACGGCATTCCCCACAGTCCTCAGATTGTCGGTAGTTCCGTAGATGTAGTGATTGGTATTAGGGGCAACCCCGCTAGATGACGACGCCTGAGCAGAAGATGTCTGCGTTGGATCGCCCAGCAAAGACCCCGGGGCGATCGACTGGGCAGCCCCCAGATTGGGGTTGATGATAGTGCTGTTGGCTCCGATGCAAGTGTGCTGGCCGATGGAGCCGTAGCCAATGATCAGCACCCCGCTGCCCAAACTTGCCCCCGGCTCAATTACCAGATCGCCATGGCGAACCTGCACTACCACATCGGCCCCCAAACAGACCCCTGCAGAGATCACCAGACGACAACCGGGAGCCACCGCCAGCAGTACCCCCGGTGCGATCGCCACTCCAGGCGCTAAATCCACATCTCCCTGGATGTAGCCATTGGTGGGCTGAGCGATCGCCTCGGCGGATACTGCCACGGTTAAGAGTCTGGGGTTAGAGGTCTCTAGGGGCGCTGAATAGTGGCTTCATGCACTCGTTTCTTCACCTTTGGATCGATGCCAATCAGGCGGACGTATTGGCCAGAGTGGTTCCGCAGCTGAGATTCTAGGGCATTGAGCACGTCCGATGCCCGGCTCCCCTCCAGCCTGCCAGCATTTTGCCAGGCACCACTGCGGTAGCGACGCACATCGGCATGCTCAAGGCTAAGGCGATAGCCCTGGTTAAAGAGCTGCTGCACCTGCTGCACTACTTCTTGGGGCAATCCCCCCATGGGAGCGGCTCCGTTGCTGGATGAAAAACTAGGTGCCGAGTTTGAATAGGAGGGAGCCGGTGCCACGGTTGCTGACTTCGAGCCTGGTCGCTGTACAGTGACAGCGGACACTCGCCGCTTCGCCTTAGGATCGATCCCAAACACCCGCACGTACTCGTCGGGGTGCTCGGCTATACAGGCATTAATTGCGCCTAGAACCTCACCCTCACGGTTGCTGGTAATGGTTTTGCAAGATTGCCACACATTGCTGTTGTAGCGACGAGCATCGGCGTGCTCGGCCCCCACGTGATAGCCCTGGCTAAGCCACTGGCGCACCTGCTGAGCTACCTCGCCACTGGCCTGAGATGAACCGCCGCTGGATCTGGGGGCAGCAGCAGCAGAGGAGGAACTGGATCCGCCTCTGGAGTGTGAACTCATTGCTCCAGTCTTGCCGTCGGGGCGCTGAATGGTGGTCGGAGCCACGCGGCACTTCGCCTTGGGATCGATACCAAACAGACGTACGTATTCGCCCGAGTGCTCGGCTAGGCAGCGCTCTAGGGCACCAAAGACTTCACCCTCGCGAGAGGACTGAATAGGGGAGCAAGTTTGCCACACGTTGCTGCTGTAGCGGCGGGCATCAGCATGCTCGGTGCCGATGCGATAGCCCTGGCTAAGGTACTGACGCACCTGCTGTACAACTTCTGGTGACAGGGGGCCACTGGCCGTGGCCGGAGCGGGGCGATGGCCACCATCACTGGAATGATTGGAATAGCTGGTGTGAGAAGCCCCCGTTACGCCACCGCCGACCGCCACGGGTTTGCCGTCGGGACGCTGAATGGTGATCGGGGCCACCCGCTGCTTAGCCTTCGGATCGATGCCGAACATGCGTACGTACTCACCCGAGTGCTCAGACAGACAGGCCTCTAGGGCGGCTAGCACCTCGGGCTCTCGATGGGACTGAACCGGGCTGCAAGTCTGCCACACGCCACTGCGATAACGGCGAGCGTCGGCATGCTCAGTGCCAATGGTAAGCCCCTGGGCCAGGTACTGACGGACCCGTTGGACAACGTCGGGAGGTAGCAGTTGAGAAGTCATAGTGCCTAATCCATCGCGTTCGTTTGATTGTGCTGTGGTATCTGAAGACGCTGAGCTAGCCGACCCACCAATGGGGGACGCATGGCCGGGCGTTCCTGCAAGTTCTCTAATCAGGGCAATATCAGTCGGGCTAACGTCGCGCAGGGCGTCGGCCTGCTGCTGCTGGGTAATCACTGACCCCGAGGGAATCAGCTTGCCGGGCGGTACGTCCACATCCTGCACTAGGGCGTGCATCATTACGACGCAGCCGGCTCCGAGGCGAGCATTAAACAGCGTCGAGCGAAAGCCAATGAAACAGTCGGCACCGATATAGACGGGGCTTTGCACCAGCACCTTGTGGGTGAGGATGGCGCGATCGCCTACCCAGACCGCATAGGGGCTGCGATCGTCTCCCAACACCTGGCCCAGGGCACGACCGTAGATCACCGCTCCCTCCTGCAGCGTACTGGCCGCACCGAGCCGCACCGCAGCACCGGGGTCAGCCTGCGCTACAGAGCCAGCGGCCAAAACTGCTCCAGGTTCAACTCGAACCTGCCCCTGCACCCGAGCCAGCCCATGAACCTGAGCCGGTGGCCCAGATCCCTGGTGCGAACCCCATGCCTGAGTCGGAGATGCCGCTGGTGTGCGGATCGCCATTGCCGTACATCCTCCCAAAAAATCCCCGATCAGCTAGCCCGTTAATATCAGTCCAGAAATCTTTTTCCGGAAATGGGCTAGCCGTGGAGAGAGTGTGTCTCCGCCTGGGCTGGCTATACTGGAACGCCCAGCCCTCTAGACATGGCTAGCTAAAATCATCTCGCTTGTTGTAGAGATTGCCGCTGTCGAGACTGACAGTGTCGACAATGGCAATCACTGCCGCATCCACAGGACGATTCTCGTAGCCGTGGTGCTGGCGGGCCCCGCTGCCCTGGGTAATCAGCACCCATTCGCCGGGGCCAGCCCCCACCACATCTGCGGCCACGGTATAGTCGGGCAGCAAGTCACCAGTTTCGCTAATCAGCTGCACCAGTAAAAACTTAGCGCCGCTCAAGCTGGGTTCCTTACAAGAGCTAACTACCGTGCCCCGAACCTTGGCCAAGAGCATAGTGACTTATCTGCCGTAGGGGCGGATGCCGCTAACGCTCTCTCTGAACTGCTCTACCGCTTCGGTGTAGCGAATGGGCAGAACGAACTCGAGGTTTTCGTGGGGACGAGCAATGATGTGGGTCGACAGTACCTGGCCGCCGTTGACGCGCTTTACGTTTTCAACCCCAGCCGCTACCGAGGCCTGCACTTCAGACACATCGCCTCGCACAATTACGGTGACGCGACCGCTACCAATTTTCTCGTAGCCCACCAGGGTCACCCGGGCGGCTTTTACCATCGCGTCAGCCGCTTCTACTACGGCGGGGAAGCCCAACGTCTCGACCATACCAACTGCAATTGCCATGCTTTTATACGCCTTTTTTTCAGAGAATACAGGAGCTCAAACGAATGCTGAATTAGCCTTACCCTGAACCAGGAGAACCGGACAGGTAGACCCCTAAACCTTAGAACGAATAGGTCTCAAAAAACCGGATGGCTAGGACTTAGGTGCGAAACTGTTCTACCGCCTCGGTGTAGCGAATGGGCAGAACGAACTCGAGGTTTTCGTGGGGACGGGCAATGATGTGAGTCGACAGAACTTCGCCACCATTGACTCGCTTTACATTTTCAACCCCAGCCGCCACCGAAGCCTGCACCTCAGACACGTCGCCCCGCACAATTACGGTGACGCGACCGCTACCAATTTTTTCATAGCCTACCAGGGTAACCCGGGCCGCTTTTACCATTGCGTCAGCGGCTTCTACCACCGCCGGAAAACCCAGCGTTTCAATCATTCCCACAGCAATCGGCATAGTCGAAATCTCCTTATAGTCTTAGACAATCCTGGGTTTACCTAGCACACTTTGCCCGCTGTTCAGGCGCAAGAAAGCATCCCAAAAAATGACAAGCCGGGAATCACCGTTGGGGAAGCAAAAACTTCAGATTGCCCAAAAATTCTTGATGACAGATTAAGCATAGGTGTCCGTAGTCACTTTTGCAATATAAGTCCCAATGATTGTTGCTAATGTTGAATATTATTAAAGCTTATGACGCAAAGCTTTTTTTGTCGTAATCAATCCATAGGTTGACAGCAGTGGTTGCTCACCTGCGCCTGGGGTGAGGTGGGCCTGGTTTGGGGCAGGGGCTGGGCGATTCCGGAACGGATATTCGTTCTGCGGCGGTTCTCATTTTTGGGAATGCGCTGCGCGATCGCGCCTCTTAGAGTCTATGGCGGGCTGATATCCGCTGCTCCTCAGTAGGATCCTTGCCATCGGGCTGTGATTTCTAGATTTCTATATTGATCCCTTCAGAACTGAATCCCTACTCCCTTCAGAAGTTTTTATGGGTAAACCGCTAAACTCACGGCTCTTGGCCCGGCCCCCCTCAGGTAATCAGGTAGAATAGCAAAAAGCTCTAGAAACAAAGGAAAAGGAGCCTAAAGTTTTGCGATTCTCGCTCTGCCCTGCTCGCACTCTGGAGAGGGCTGTGCTGAGTCCCGGCAACCCGTGGCGGCAGGGGCACTGCCGGGGCGACTGTCGGCTTTAGGGTTGGCTCAGGAGACTGCTCCTCAGTTTTGGTGTAGCTGTGGGCAGAGCGCTGCGGTGTTATCAGGAGCTGCGATCGCTGCGCTAAATTCTTTGAGCGAGGGCCGCTGACCTTGGGTAGTCAGGGCCTGTTATTTGCTGAACCATCGCCATTGGAGATAAGCATTTAAGGTGTTGTCAGAAAACGTCGGGATCACCCAATTTTTTGTCGAGACCAGCTGGCTGCTGCCGATGTACGGCCTAATTGGGGCGCTGCTGTCGCTGCCCTGGTCCACGGGTCTGATTCGCCGTACCGGCCCTCGACCGGCGGCCTATCTCAATATCGTGACGACCCTGTTGTCCTTTTTTCACGGACTCATGGCCTTTCGCGGCATCTGGAACCAGGGTCCCCAGGAACTGCTGTTCTCCTGGTTTGACTTTGCCGATCTACACCTCACCCTGGCCCTCGACATTTCGGTACTCAATCTGGGTGCCCTGGAACTGATTACGGGCCTTAGCCTGCTGGCCCAGGTCTTTGCCCTCGGCTACCTCGAAAAAGACTGGGCTCTAGCCCGCTTTTATTCCCTGATGGGGGTCTTTGAGGCAGCCATGAGTGGCCTAGTGCTGAGCGGGTCGCTGTTTTTCTCCTACTCGCTGCTGGAGATGCTCACCCTGTCAACCTATTTACTGGTGGGGTTCTGGTATGCACAACCCCTGGTGGTAACGGCGGCCCGCGATGCCTTCTTGACGAAGCGCATTGGCGATGTGCTGCTGTTGATGGGGGTGGTTTCCTTGGCCTGCCTGGCGGGCAGTCTCGACTTCAACGACCTATACGAGTGGGTCAAGATAGAGGGGTTGTCTCAGCCCATGGCTACCCTACTGGGGTTGGCGTTGATTGCTGGGCCAATCGGCAAATGCGCCCAGTTTCCGCTTCACCTGTGGCTTGACGAGGCCATGGAAGGGCCCAACCCGGCCTCAATTCTGCGGAACTCGGTGGTGGTAACCTGCGGTGCCTACGTGCTGATTCGGCTACAGCCCATTGTGGTGCTGTCGCCAGTGGCCCTAGGCATGCTGGTAGTGATTGGCACGGTGACGGCCATTGGCGGGTCGCTGGTCGCCCTGGCCCAGGTCGATCTAAAGCGCACGTTTTCTTACTCCACCAGCGCCTACTTGGGGCTGGTGTTTATTGCCGTTGGCACAACCTGGCCTGGGGTGGCGTTGATTTTGCTGCTGACCCATGCCGTGGCCAAGGCGCTGATCTTTATGGCGGTGGGCTCGATTATTACGACCACCAACTGCCAAACCCTGACCGAACTGGGCGGCCTAGGGAGAAAAATGCCGGCTACCACCCTGGCCTTTGTAACCGGGGCCTTAGGCCTGGTCGGCGTGATGCCCCTGGGCTGCTTTTGGGGGCTGCGAATGGGGGCTGATTTTCTCAGCCGCGACTATCCGCTGCTGATGCTGGTGTTTTTGCTGGTCAACGGGCTCACCGCCCTGAACCTGACGCGGGTGTTTCGCCTGGTATTTTTGGGGACACCCCAGCCCAAAACCCGTCGGGCCCCAGAGGTACCGTGGCAGATGGCGGTACCCATGGTCACGCTGTCAGTGGTTACGCTGCTGCTGCCGCTGATTATGGGCAAGCTGCTGGTGCTGCCCCCCTGGGAATACATCAACTGGCCGATCACCTTGCTGACGCTGCTGTCGGGCTGGGTCGGAGTTGTAGCGGGGGCAATGGTGCCTCTGTCGAAGTCACTGGCGCGATCGCTCAACCGTTCCCTGCGCATTGTTCAAGATCTGCTGGCCTACGACTTTTACACCGAGCGCCTCTACGACAAAACCGTGGTGGCCGCCGTGTCTACCCTGGCCCGGTTTAGCAGCTGGTTTGACCAGTACGTGGTCGATGGCCTGGTAAATGGAGTGGGGCTGGCCTCGCTGTTTGGTGGCGAGGGGCTTAAATATAGCGCCTCGGGCCAGTCGCAGCTCTACCTGTTGACCATCTTTGCCGGGGTGGGGCTGCTTGGAATTTTCATGACCTGGACGCTTTGGTAACGGTTGGCGATGCTGAGTGCACTGATTTTAATTCCGCTGGTGGCGGCCCTGGTGCTGATCCTGTGGCCTGGCAAGCTAGAGGCGCAGACGGCCAAGGTTGTAAGCGGCGTTGGTTTGGCCCTGACCCTGGCTCTGGTCGGTTTTTTGGCCACCCGCTTCGAGCTGGCAACGCCGGGATTTCAGTTTGAGGAGGTGCTGCCCTGGGTCGAGCCCCTGGGGTTAAGCTATCGCCTGGGCCTCGATGGTCTGTCGCTGCCGCTGCTGGCGGTGAATAGCCTGCTGAGCCTGGTGGCGATCTACATCAGCGACCCCACCCTGCACCGTACTCGGCTCTACTACGTGCTGCTGCTGGTGATCAACAGCGCCGTAGCGGGAGCCTTTTTGGCGGCCAACCTGCTGCTGTTCTTTATCTTCTATGAGCTAGAGCTGATTCCGCTGTACCTGCTGATCGCCATCTGGGGCGGGTCGCGACGGGGCTACGCCGCCACTAAGTTTTTGATCTACACCGCCCTGTCGGGGGTGCTGATTTTGGGGGCGTTCTTGGGCCTGGTGTGGCTGTCGGGCAACACCAGCTTCGACTACGACAGCGGCCTAGCTACGGCCCTACCCCTGGCCCAGCAGATTACTCTGCTGGTGGCGCTGCTGATCGGCTTTGGCATTAAGGTGCCGCTGTTTCCGTTTCACACCTGGTTGCCCGATGCCCACGTGGAGGCATCGACGCCAGTGTCGGTGCTGCTGGCGGGGGTGCTGCTGAAGCTGGGCACCTACGGTGTGGTGCGGTTTGGCCTTGGTCTGCTGCCCGATGCCTGGATGGCCCTGGCCCCCTGGATGGCGACCTGGGCGGTGATCAGCGTGCTCTACGGGTCGCTGGCGGCGATCGCCCAGACCGACATGAAGAAAATGGTGGCCTACAGCTCCATTGGCCACATGGGCTACGTACTGCTGGCGGCGGCGGCTTCTACCCCCGTGAGCATTGTGGCGACGGTGTTCCAGATGATTAGCCACGGGCTGATTTCGGCGCTGCTGTTTTTGCTGGTGGGGGTGGTGTATAAGGCCACGGGCACCCGCGACATGACGGTGCTGCGCGGCCTGCTCAACCCTGAGCGGGGTCTGCCCTTCGTCGGGTCAATGATGATCCTAGGGGTGATGGCCAGTGCCGGTATTCCCGGTATGGTGGGGTTTATTTCTGAGTTCCTGGTGTTTCGCGGCAGCTTTTTGATCTTTCCGGTGCAGACGCTGCTGTGCATGGTGGGCTCGGGCCTGACGGCGGTGTACTTTTTGCTGCTGGTGAACCGGGTCTTTTTTGGCCGACTGGCGATCGCACCTCCCACCGTGGCTCCCCAGCTCGACATTGAGCTGCCCTCGGTGACCTGGCGCGATCGCGCCCCCGCCCTGGGTCTAGCCGCCTTGATTATTGCCTTTGGGCTCCAGCCCAACTGGCTAGCCCGCTGGAGCGAGCACACCACCCTGGCCCTGCACCAGCCCTACCAAGGGTTTGTGCAGGCGCGCACCCGGTTTGCCCCCGCGGCTCTGCCCGCCGCTGTAGCCGACATCCTGCTGGTTGAGCCAACCTTAGCCCCGCCGGTTCCCGTTTCCCCTGTCTTTGCCGACCCCAGCGTTGAAACTTCCCTGCCATGACCAAAACCCTACCCCTGGCCAAACCCAACCCCCATCCCCTAGAGCCCTTCATTCAAAAGCTGTTGGCAGCCGAGGCGCTGCTGCCCGACTTTGAGAGTAATGTGATCGAAGTGGTGGGCATTCTCAAAAGCTACGGGGTAGTGCTCGATGCCTACTCCAAGAATCTAATCTACATCGCCGATCACCAGTTCTTGGTGCTGTTTCCATTTTTCAAGTATTTCAACGGCAGGGTGACGCTGCCCCAGCTGCTGCGCCACTGGTGGCACGATCGCATCAACTTCGAGTACGCCGAATACTGCATGAAAACCATGCTTTGGCACGGCGGCGGCAAACTCGACGAATACCTCGACAGCGACGACTTTTTGCAGCACTGTCAGGCCGCCGTTGCCGCCAAGATCAAAACTAACCTTCCCATTCGGGCACTAAATGGTCTGTTCCCCGACTTTCTGCCCGAGCAGGTGCGCCAGCTTGCCTACTACAGCGCTCTCGGCCAGTTTTGGCGGGTGATGAGCGATCTATTTATCGATCTGTCCGACGCCTACGATGCCGGTAAGGTGCAGACCATTCCTGAGGTGGTGGCCTTTATCAAAGCCGGGTTGGTGGCAGCGGCGGCGAACCCCATTACTTATGCAGTCGAAATCAGCGGCACCAGCTACGAACTGCTGCCCAAGTCTGCTGGGCTGACGTTTTTAATGGATGTGGCGGTTCCCTACGTGGAGGCGGTGTTCTTTCGCGGCACGCCATTTTTGGGGACGGTCTCCTACAATGCTCAAGCCAACCAAATCTCCGCCGACCAGGGCCGCTTTGAGTACGGGGCTCTCTATGCCGACCCCCTACCCATTGGTGGAGCGGGCATTCCCCCCACCCTGTTGATGCAGGATATGCGTCACTACCTGCCCGACTACCTGACGGCGTTCTACCAATCCAGCGGGCGCGGGCTCGACGATGTACGGGTTAAGATCTGCCAGAGCTTTCAAAAGTCGATGTTCTGCGTCACCAGTGCCTCGCTGCAAGGGCTGCTGCCCCACCCCGCCGATACCCAAGACCCCACCGAGCAAGCCGCCAACCACGCCTTCCTCGCAGGATGGATGGATCGCCTAGCGACTTCCCGACTGGATGTGGTGCAGCTTTGACCAAGAATTAGGCTAGCTTCTCATGAAGCTCATTCAGGTAATCTACGCGCTATACCATTCAGATGCAGAAGCCTTAAACGGACACGAAGATGATGATTTCCATGCCCTTGATCGTGAAATCCGATTGTGTTTTGAGGATCATCCATCAATATGGCTGTTGTGGGGTTCAGAGGTTATCCAATTTGATGGCAGCTTTGCATATCAGCCTCATGTAAGAGGGCAGATTGACAAAATGATTGACATGGCCAGCGTCTAAGTCGGTGAGACGAATTAAATTGCGAAAGGGTCAAGTACCTGTAATCCTTTTGAATCAAGGCTTTCCCCGATTGTGATGACCGCCCTCAAACTCTAGCAGGGCGAACACGGCTACACCTAAACCTATACGGCTACCGTAGCGATCGCCTCAGCTTTTGAAGGCTAAGGCTATATTTATTCCTTGAGCTTTAAATAAGTTCACATTCTTTGAAGTTTATCTGAAGCTGCGCCGCATCTGAGTTCTTTCGGAGGCTGGCCAATTAGGTTGTGGATGGGATACAGCCACTACTACCCATCGTGGCTGTGTATTTCTAGCTTAATTGAGTCGTTGCCCCAGCTGGATTGGGTGATTGGCATCTTGAAAGCGTGGCTATAACTCTAACAGATTGAATAACTACACTATGTCTAACTTGGCTAAAGCTCGCCTGGTCATACTTCAATATGCCGGTGACCTGAAGAAGGCTTATCACTTACTGGCTCAGTCCGGTAAGCAAGAATATTTTAGCCACCGATATATCTTAGAAAAATCCATCGAAATCGGTAGAGAGGTCGATGAGGTTATTCATGTTTGCTGTCAGACAGACTCTGAATACAATGAAGTTTTAGAGCCTGGTCTGCGAGTTGTCGGCGGCAACCTAGACCCCTACAAAGAGCCAAAGCGCCTTTTAGAGTTGATTGAGCAGCAAAAGCCTACCCATCTAGTTGTACATTTTCCCTCGGTTGCTGCATTTAAATGGGCTAAGCAAAATAACGTCAAGGTGATGGGTTTATTTGCCGACTCCTTTCAGGGGGGTGGGCTTTTATCTAAATTTAAACGCGTTCGTCTGTCTCGGATGCTTAACGACAAAGCTATTGATTTGGTGGGTAATCACGGTTTGAGCTCATGTCACTCTCTGCGGAATATTGGCGTTAAGCCCAGCAAAATTATTCCGTGGGATTTTCCCTATGAAATTACTCCTAGCGACTTTGTGCCAAAAAGCCTGGGTGACGCCAGCGTTCATGCTCGAAATATTATCTACGTTGGCCGAATCTGTGAGGTCAAAGGGGTCGGCGATGGCTTAAATGCCCTGGCGCGGCTGAAGCAGACTGGCCTAACCCCCCATCTCACGCTGATTGGCAGAGGAGAACTGGACTGGTGCAGAGCGGAAATTCACCGTTTAGGGTTAGATACTCAGGTGACGCTGGCGGGCGGTCTGCCCCACGATCAGGTCTTAGAGAAAATGCGCTGGGCCGATGTGGTTTTAGTGCCCAGCCGCCATGCCTATCCGGAGGGATTGCCCTTAACTATCTACGAGGCCTTGACCGTCAGAACTCCGCTAATTATTTCGGATCATCCCATGTTTCAGGATAAGTTTGAGCCCGGCCAGGATGTGCTGATGTTTCCTGAGCAGGATGTAGCTACCCTGGCCCGTAATATTGAAGCACTGCTGACCAATGCAGAGCTGTATCGAACTCTATCGGTCAACTCTGCTAGAGCCTGGTCTAGATTACAGCTGCCGGTCAAGTGGCATCAACTGATTAAGCAGTGGGTAAACGATACGCCCGATAGCCGTCGAGGGTTGTTGCAGCACAGCCTGGAGCAGTGCTTTTATCAACAGCAACGACTCAGTTCTAGCCGCTTGCAGTCAGCTTAAGTTTGACGGCGCAGAATCTATGCAGCGGCGACTAGGGAACCCGCTGAGATGGTCTAGCATTGAGGTGGCTGGGCACAGGCTAGCCACTTCAATGCTCTACTACGTCTCTTTAGCATGCCTGCTATCCCCGGCACCAAAACTCCCTTTTGGCGGCGCGCACCCAAGCTTATTCTGCGCCCGCTAGACTACTTTGAAGACCACTATCGCCGCTACGGGCCGGTGTTTCAGGTGGGGGAAAAGCCGCTGTCGATCTACGTGGCCGATCCGGCGGTGATTCAGGGTATTTTTCAGGCCGATGCGGCTCAGTTTCACATTCCGCCCCAGAGCCCGGGGGGTGGGTTGACCTTTCTGCTGGGCGATCAGTCGCTGCTGCTGCTGGATGGGGCTCGCCATCGTCGCCACCGTCGCCTGCTGATGCCGCCGTTCCATGGCGATCGCATGCGCACCTACGGTCAGGTCATCGGCACCCTCACCGAACAGGTGATGGCGAGCTGGCGGCCTGGCATTGCCTTTAACGTGCGGGCGGCCATGCAGGAGATTACCCTGCGGGTGATCTTGAAGGCGGTGTTTGGGCTGGGTGACGGCGATCGCTACGATCGCCTGCGATACCTGCTGAGCACGCTGCTGGAGGGCTTAGGCACTCCCTTCAGCGCTTTTTTTATTTTCTTCCCAAGGCTTCAGCAAGACTGGGGACCGATGAGCCCCTGGGGAAAGTTTGTGCGGATCAAAGCGGAGATTGACGCGCTGATCTACGCCGAAATTGGCGATCGCCGCCAGCATCCGCAGCCCAACAGCTCCGACATTCTCTCGCTGATGATCAGCGCCCGCGACGAGCAGGGTGAGCCCCTCAGCGATGGCGAACTCCACGACGAGCTGATGACGCTGCTGGTGGCGGGTCACGAAACCACGGCTTCCGCGCTGACCTGGGCGCTGTACTGGGCGCACTGGCTACCGGATGTGGGCAAGCGCCTCCACCAAGAGCTGGACACCTTGGGGCAAACTGTCGATCCCCTCAGCTACGCCAGTTTGCCCTACCTCACCGCCGTCTGCCAGGAGACCCTGCGCATCTACCCCGTCGCCCCCACTACCGGCATTCGCATTGTTAGCCAGCCGATGACGGTGGCGGGCTACGAGTTCTCCGCTGGGTCGGTGCTGTTTCTTAACATTTACCTGGTGCACCATAGGGAGGATCTCTACCCAGAACCCAACACCTTTAGGCCCGAGCGATTCTTAGAGCGGCAGTATTCGCCCGCCGAGTATCTCCCCTTTGGGGGTGGGCATCGCAGCTGCATTGGCTCGGCCTTTGCCCTGATGGAAATGAAGCTGGTGCTGGCGACGATTTTGCGCCACTGGCAGCTGGAACTGCCCGAGGGGCTGCGTCACCCGCTCAAACCCGTGCGGCGGGGTCTCACTCTAGCGCCACCGGGAAATCTGCGGCTGATGCCCCTGGCCCAGCGCGTTGCCCAACCCCAGGCGCTACCGCTCGGCTAGGGCGTCATCGACGGGGGCTACCCCACCCTGGTCGAGAATTTGGGGAATCAAATCTTCGCGACGCACGGCCATCAGGTGCACCCCCTGGCACAGGGAGCGGGCGGCCTGCACCTGCTCGGCGGCAATCTGCACCCCCTCTTGCAGGGGGTCGGGGGCTGCGGCCAGGCGATCGATAATCGCCTGGGGAATCTGGGCACCGGGCACGTTGCGGTTGATGAAATTGGCGTTTTTAGCCGACTTAAGCAGGAAAATTCCGGCGAGAACGGGGCGGCTGTAGCCGGAGGCTACCTGATCCATAAACTTGGCCAGGCGATCGAAGTCGGTGATGAGCTGGCTTTGAAAGAACTGCGCTCCGGCTTTGACCTTGGATTCAAAGCGGCGCTGTAACCCCGACCAGCTGGGCGATTGCGGATCGATCGCCGCTCCGGCAAACAGATCGAGCGCGCCGTCGGTGAGGGGCTTGTCGTGGCTGTCTAGGCCAAAGTTGAGTTTTTCGAGCAGTTTGAGCAGCCGCACCGACTCTAGATCAAATACCGATCGCGCTTCGGGATGGTCGCCGGCTTTAACCGGGTCGCCCGTGAGGGCCAGAATGTTGCGCAGCCCCAGGGCGTGGGCCCCCATCAGGTCGGCCTGGAGGGCAATGCGGTTGCGATCGCGGCAGGCCACCTGGCACACAGCCTCAACCCCCTGCTGCTGGAGCAGCAGCGCCGCCGCCCACGATGACATGCGCATCACCGCCCGGCTGCCGTCGGTGACATTGACGGCGTGCACTCGACCCTTAAGCAGTTGGCCCATGGCCAGCATGTGCTCTGGGTTGCCCCCCTTGGGCGGCATCACCTCTGCCGTCACCAAAAACTGGTCGGCTTGGGCCGCCGTGCGCAGCCGATAACCCAGGGGTGCAGAAGCCAAACAATCCTCCTCAGGATCTGTGGGAAACAGGGGTGATTGATTAGTATATCTCGCCAGCTACAGCGGTTTAGAGTAGCCCAGGGCGTCTTTTACCCGCGCCAGGGTGGTGTTGGCCACGTCGCCAGCCTTTTCGCGCCCGGTTCTGAGAATGCTTTCGAGGTAGGTGCGATCGCCCATCAGCTCATTAAACCGGCTCTGAATTGGCTCTAGGGCCGCTACCGCCGTATCGGCCAGCAGCGGCTTAAACTGGCCCCAGCCCATCTCTTTGCACTCTGCCGCCACCGCCTCTTTGGTCTGGTTCGACAGCAGCATATACAGCGTCAGCAGGTTGTTGCACTCGGGCCGGGCCGGGTCATCGAACCAAAGCCCCCGCTCGGGGTCAGTTTTGGCCCGCTTAATCTTCTTGACGATCGCATCGGTGGGGTCGGTTAGATCAATACGGCTCTGGTCAGAGGGGTCTGACTTCGACATTTTCTTAGTGCCGTCGGTCAGGCTCATTACCCTGGCCCCTTCGGCGCGAATCATCGGTTCGGGCACCTTGAGCACCGGGTTTTCTTCGCTGCCGAACTGAAAGTTGAGCCGGGCCGCAATATCGCGGGTGAGTTCTAGGTGCTGCTTTTGGTCTTCGCCCACGGGCACCAGATCGGGTTCGTAGAGCAGAATGTCGGCGGCCTGCAGCACCGGGTAGTCGAGCAGGCCAATGCTGACGTTTCCCCCCTGCTTAATCGCCTTTTCTTTGAACTGAATCATGCGCTCTAGCCAGTTGAGCGGGGTGATGCAGTTGAACAGCCAGGCCAGTTCTGAGTGGGCCGACAGGTGCGACTGCACAAAAATAGTCGCCTTCTCGGGGTCAATGCCGCAGGCGATATAGGTGGCCGCCACCTTGTAGGTATCTTCCGCCAGCCGCTTGGGGTCGTGGGGTACGGTAATGGCGTGGAGGTCGGCCATAAACAAAAAAGCATCGTAGTCTTTTTGCAGGTCAACCCAGTTGCGGATCGCCCCCAGATAGTTGCCTAGGTGAAGATTGCCCGTGGGCTGAATGCCTGAGAGAATGCGCTGTTTGGCCATAGGTCTGGGAAAGATGTAGCGACGTGAACGGGGTTGGCAGAGAGCCAGCGGGCGCCCCCCCTATGAATCTACCCCAATCTCTGCCCGTCGCAGTAGCCAGACCTGGGCCGATAAATAGGCTTTCCTTGTCGGGATAAACTAAATTGCTTAGATTTGTAACATCCAATCATAAAAACTATTAATCCTATGACTCTCCCCACCGATCTCTCAACCCGCCTGCAAACGGCCATTGGCCTGGCCAAAGAAGTGCAGCAGCATCCCGAAGCCAACCAGGCGTTTCAGGAGGTACTAGGGGATCTCAAAGCCGAAAGCCCCGTAGCGGCTGAACTGCTAGAGCAGCTTTGGCGCGAGTACATCGGCACCCAGCGCTCTTCGCTGTTTTGGGAACAGCTATCGGATGTAGAAAAGAATCTGTCCGATCGCCTCAGCGAGAGCCACATTCAGCTTAAGCAAAACTACCTGCGGCTGATTCAAGAGCAATAGAGGCAAGAGCAGTAGAGGCGCAGGCCGCCGCTCGGTCAAACTAGCTGCGGTTGCCTCGACTGATGCACTCCATACAGATGTGGAACAGGGCGATAACCAAGACGACCTCAACGACAATTTGCAGCGTGGCGGGGGCAGAGATTAGCCCGGCTAGCACCAGCCCACAGCCAACTATGAGGGTGACGATGAGAAACACCTCGTCGTCAAACAGCCTGAGCCCCGACCAAAGAATGCCAAAGCCCAGAATCCAGAAGATCAAGTAGGTGTTCATTCCCGTTGCGTTGCGAGTCGCAGCACTGCGCAGTGGAGAAACGACCATATTACGCCTTTCAGCGGCTGGCCTGCTTTCCCCTCGTTTCCCCTCGTTCCCATGCTCCGCGTGGGAATGCCGCCCCGGGCGCTCCTGCGCCCCAGACTCAGGGACGCTGGAGCGTCTGGGGTTACGTCTCGACGCTTTAGCGTCGGGACGATGATGCGATGAGGGGCGGCCTTAGCACCAGGGGTCAATGGCGATCATGCCGGGTTCACCGAGATAGTTGCGCGCGCTGGAGTAACGCCAATGCTCGGGACTGTCTACGTAACCTCGCTTGACCGGATTGTTATTTATGTACTCTAGCTTTTGTCGCATCACGGCCTCGCTGAACACCAACTCCGCATATACTGATCTTGACTCAAGAAAGTGGACAGGTAGTTTAGGCTGCACTCAGGCTATTCAAAGAGCACCAATAGTTTTCTTCAAACTGCACTGGGGACAGATATCCAAGAGTTGAGTGCAACCGTTGTCGGTTATAGAAGACCTCAATCCATTCAGCAATAACGGTGCGGGCAACCGTTCGAGTAGAGAAGATCCTAGGATGAATCACCTCGGTTTTGAGGGTGCCAAAAAAGCTTTCAGCCACCGCATTATCCCAACAATTGCCTCGACGGCTCATGCTGACCCTTATCGTAGCCTGCTGAAGCGCCGCCTGGTACTCTCCACTGGCATATTGAGAGCCTCGGTCAGAATGGAACAGCAGACCCGATGGAGCCGGTTGGCGTTGCCCTAGGGCCGCCTCTAAGGCCGTCAACACGACCTCTGTGCGCATATGCTCGGCCATCGACCATCCCACGACCCGTCGAGAAAATAGATCGATGATGACCGCCAGATACAGTCAGCCTTCGCTCGTCCAAATGTAGGTCATGTCAGCCACCCATACCCGGTCAGGTTCTGTCGTCGTAAAGTCTCTGTCCAAGTGGTTCTCAGCGATGGGCCAGGCATGCTTAGAGTCAGTCGTCACCTGGAATTTACGCCGAGTCCGAGCGCTGATGCCGAGTTTGGACATTAATCGCACCACCCGTTGACGGCTGACGCTCCAGCCTTGAGCTACCAGGGCCGCCTGAATCCGAGGGGACCCATAGCTTTGGCGACTGGTGTCATAAATGCGTTGAATTTGGTCAGACAAGAGCTCATTCTCCTGGGTTCTACGGGAAGCGAGGCGGTTGCACCAGGCGTAATAGCCACTCCTGGACTGCTTCAGGACTCGGCACATCAGAGCAATCGGAAAATTCACCTTCTCCCTCTGGATTAACTCATAGGATCTGAGCTTTCCTGAGCAAAGAAGGTCGCGGCTTTTTTTAAGAAATCACGCTCCATACGAACTCGTTTTAGGTCTCGACGCAGTGTAGTTAATTCTTGACGTTCAGCAGAGGTCAATGAACCTCCGGTATCACCAGAGCGATCAATTCGGGCTTGCTTCACCCACTTGCGCAACGCACTTTCGGTCAAACCCATTTCTTGAGCCACCTGGCTGACTGGTTTACCTGATTGGCCCACAATGCGAACAGCCTCTGCTTTTTGTTCGTCTGTAAATGTCCTTCGCGGTTTTTGGGTCATCTGAACATTCTCCTTCGGTATCGACTCTTCGAGAATGTCCACTTTTTCGAGGTAAGGTCATACACCTTCTTGCCAGAACTGGTGATCGCGATCGCGCTTATGGGCGGGCTTAGCCTCATGCAGTCGCTTCAGAATGGTGGTGGCGCGATGGCAGGTTAAAAGCTCGATGAGTTTAACCGCTGTGAAGGACTTGAAGCTGACCATACATTTATCTAGCCGCGGGGCTTGGGCAACCAAGTGCAAATGGTTTTCTAGCACGACGTAGCCATATAGCCTGAAGTCGCTGTGCTCTCGCAGATAAGCCCAACTGTTTAGAAGTATTTCTACGGCTTCGGGGCGAGTGAAGACTGGCAGCCACTCGACTACGGTGCAGGTCAAAAAGTGGGGAGCATCAGGCTCGGTGATGACGTAGCGGCTGCGACCCATGGGCGTGTTCTGTCTCGACTCTTCTATCGTTCCCAAGCTCTGCGTGGGAACGCCGCTCTTGGCGCTCCTGCGCCCCGGGCTTAGGCGACGCTGGAGCGTCGGGACGAGGGGGTGAGGGGTGGGTTAGGCAACGTGGGCGGGGTCGAAGAGCCAGTGGTCGCCGACGATGGCCTCTAGTCGCTGGCTGAGCTGGGGGAGAAACACCTGGGGGTCGTTGAGCTACTGCTGGGTAAGCTAGTTTGACGGCGTGTTCTTTTCAGGCTTTTCTCCAGAGACACCCCACTTTAAACGATTCAGTGCTGCCTGATCTTGGTCTGAGTCAAAGGAAACAGTGCTAAATCGCTTTAAGAAAACTAGCTCATCGGGGATCTTTTCGACTCCAGGTAGGAGTACTGGAATGACTGGGATATCTCGCTCAACGCATTCGGCAATAAAGGATTCTTGCTCAACTTTTTGCCAGGGGCCAAGCCCTTGTGGCCCCAAAAAAATAGCAGCGGTCTTGATCTGCCGAATCATTCGCTGAATTTCGTCATGAAAATTCCTGCCGGGGGCGACTTCTTCTTCGTCGAGCCAGGGTTGCAGGCCTATGGCTCGGAGCTGTCGATAAACCTGCCGTACAAAGGGCTTGTCTTTGCTGTTATGGGCGAGAAAGACGTCATAGAACTGGTTCTCAGGATAGTACTCGGTGTGTTTTTGCTTGAGGAGATCGAAGGTATCTTGAATACCTTGCTTTCCGAAATTAGCCGGTAGCTTGCCTGGAGCGAAACGGTCTTCAAGACCAGCGACAAGTTCGATAGTGGGGATGACGGCGGTGAGACTGCGGATGGGTATGTCAATGGCACTCTTTTCGCAGGCGACTTCGGTGCGACCTTTGGCGAGGAAGCGATCAAGGGTTTGCAGGCGAAAGTAGTGGGGGTCTGTGTCTTCAAGGCACTCTTCGCAGTTGCAGGGAATTTTTTTATTAACTTTGATCTTCTCAAAGGGGGCGTTGATCTGGTCGATTTCATTGGCGATGATGCTGAGCAGCTCTTTGTTGTGGACGCCGGAAACGCGGAGGCTGATTTCGCCTTTGTAGGGGCGATAGGTTTCGATCACTTCGGCGCGGGCACGACCGTTGGTGAGCACCACGCCGCTGCGCCAGACGAGTTGCTGCTGCTCAATCCAGCGGTAGAGGCGAACAATGAGCTGGGTAAGGATGCCCTTGGGCATGAAGTCGTATTCGTAGCGCAGGGTGAGGGTGTTGGTACTGCCCCAGTCGTAGGGGGGTGGCTCAAATTCGAGTAGCTGGGGGGCGATGTAGGCATCGGGTAGGCCAGGGATGGGGTAGCAGAGGTTGAAGTTTTCCATCAGCTGCAAGAGTTCGTCCCCGAGGTTGGCGTAGTTGGCCTTGGCCCAAATGGTTTCGGCATCGGTGCGGGTGAAGAGACCTTTAGCAGCAGCGACGGTGTCGTTTTTGACGATTGCGTAGACAGCGTTGGTGGCCCACTCGGGGCGCAGGATGACCATTTGCTTGAGGACACGGTCTTTTTGAAAGTGCAGGCAGATGCCGAGCTTGTGGAGAAAATCACTGATGCGGAGCATTTCGTCGCGGTCTGTTACCCCATTGCGCTCGCAAAGAGCGAAGTAGTCGCGCTGATCGATATAGTTGCGGGCGTCATTTTCCAGCGCGTAGCGGACGCGGACCCAGGGTTTGGGCAGGGGGGTGCCGACAAACTCTAGCTGTGTGATATATTCACGAATCGCCTCTTTGATCTCTGGCAAGCCGCGATTATGCAGATTGGTAGCAAGGAACCTTTTGATATGGGGAAACTCACTGCTTAACTGCCTTTCGTTGACATTGCAGGGTCGATCGCCCTTTTCATTCTTGATTAACAGCACGGGACTATCGCCACCGAATAGCTCGATGGAGTTGAGCCAGTAGGGAAAGTCGGTATTTTCTTTGCGGGTGTCGGCAACGAGGGCATAGAGGGATCGCTCGGTGAGAAAGAACTGGTGGGTTTGATGGTAGATTTCCTGACCGCCAAAGTCCCATAGGTTGACACGAAACTCTTGCCCACTGTCGAGGGGGAAGCGCCACTGAATCACATCAATGCCGTGGGTCGACTCTTCTTCAAGATTCAGTTCGTAATTAGGATCTTGAATCTTTTTAGCGAGTGAAGTTTTGCCCGCGCCGCCTTCGCCAACGATAAGAAATTTGGCTTCGTAGAGGCGATCAATCGCGGTAGGGTCTTGGGTGGCGAAGTAGAAATCTAGAATGGCACTTACATAACCCACATCCCCTTTTTCTCTATCCTCCAGTATTTCAGGAGCAATAGGAAGAGGGTTGCCTCGAAGATCAAGTTTAGTGAGTTTTGAAAGCTGCCTGATTTCTGGCGCTAATTCACTCAGTTGATTGTTACGCAAGCAAAGACTTTTAAGGTTCGTAATCTGGGCAATCTCCAGTGGCATTTGAACTAGATGGTTTTCGTTTAGCTCAAATATATGAAGCTCAGTAAGCTGTATAATCTCAGGTGGCAAGCCAATCAGATTATTTCCGCTAAGATCAAGCTCGTAGAGATTAGTGAGCTGTCCAATTTCAGAAGGAAGGTTAGCTAATTTATTATAGCTAAGATCAAGCTCGTAGAGATTAGTGAGCTGTCCAATTTCAGAAGGAAGGTTAGCTAATTTATTATAGCTAAGATCAAGCTCGTAGAGATTAGTGAGCTTCCAAATTTCGGAAGGCAGGGTGTTTAATCCAAAGCGGTTCCTAGCTGTTTTGTCATCAAAGTGTCCTTCTGGATAGTGATAACTTGTGACTCCCCTAATAGTCAGACTTCTCCTACCTAATCTCAAAATCCTTAAGTTCTTGAAGCCTCCAATATCTTGTGAAACAGAATTGATCTTATTCCCAGATACGGAAAGCTCCTGAATCTGAGTGAGTTTATATATTGGTTCAGGGATAGATTCAAAAGCATTTGCACTTATGTCTAATTGTAGAAGATTTACGAAATTTATCGTCTCAGGTGGTAACAGACTCAATAGATTGCGGCTAAGGTTGAGCTGCGATAGGTTTTGCAGCTGACCGGTTTCGGGGGGCAGGCTGCTCAGTTGGTTATAGCTGAGGTCGAGCTCTGATAGATTTTGCAGTTGACCAATTTCGGCGGGTAACGCACTCAGTTGGTTCGAGCGGAGGTCAAGCTGCTGCAGATTGGTGAGCTGTCCGATTTCGACAGGCAGCTCACTCAGTTGGTTATAGCTGAGGTCAAGCTGGGTCAGATTGATGAGCTGTCCGATTTCGACGGGCAGCGCACTTAGTTGGTTAAAGCGGAGGTCAAGCTGGGTCAGATTGGTGAACTGTCCAATTTCGGCGGGTAACGCACTCAGTTGGTTATGGCTAAGGTTTAGCTGGGTCAGATTGGTGAGCTGTCCGATTTTGGCGGGCAATTTGGTGAGATCATTGCCTGAGAGGTCAAGTTCTGTCGCCCCATCCGCAGCGGCTTTCTCGATAATCTGCAATAGCTCGTCGTGGGTCATAGGGGTGATAATTCAAAATTTGCTATTCGAGGATGCGACGGACGAGGGGATGGGGCGACATCGACAACGCTGGGCGGTAAACCACTCGGAGGGCGCACAGCAGGAGAAAATCCACAGGGGCTACCGGGGATTATGGCATTACTACAGCAGAGCCAGCCAAATTCGGGAATCGCTTCAATATCTGGCGGGGGGGCACAGAGATGTGCCTATATCAGGCATAGGGCGCAGATAGTTTTTCCAGCTGTTTTCAATCCCAACGGGCGAATTGGCGACAGTCATCAGGCAGGGTGCCCCCTACCAGGCCAACAATCGTGGCGATGGTGATGAGAATGCCCTCCTTGTCGGTTTCACCGTCAACCGTATAGGTTCCAGAAATACCCTCAAGGGCCAAGAGCGCTTCCGTTGCGGCAACGGCATCGGTTCCGGCGATCGCCACCTGAATATCTGCCATAGAAGATTTGTCAAAAGTTTGGTCAATCCTACCAGGCCGATGGGTTACGGTCATCCCAGAATAGCGATCGCGCCCAGGCATCCACGCCCCACATCGCAGCCGACTCCGCCAGGTGCGAACCCAGCTGCCCTTTATGTGAACCCAGCTGCGTAAATGGCGAACCCAGCTGCGTCAGCGGTGAACCCAGCCTCGTCCACGGCGAACCCAGCTGCCTGGGGGCGAGGCCAGCTTCGTGGCGATCGAGGCCAGCTTCGTGAATGGCGAACCCAGCTTCACCGCTGGTGAAGATAGGCCCGCCGTCGGGGTACCCAGCCCCGTTTCTCAGGAAAAGAGGAGCAAGCTAGGCGTGGTTCGGTTGTAGCAAACGACAGTTGGCTGGAATCTATCCATCGAAGAGTCAGCCACGTCGCTTCCTGGGAGGGGCGATCTTCTAGCGCTCAATTGCAGAGGGCATCGAAACTCTAAAAATCGTCAGCGGCCACCAAAATCTGGAGGCATCATTTAAGCATGGCGACAGCCAACCCTAGGCATGCAGCGCTCACACTTCCCGTATCACACACTGATGGCTCCACCCCTCACCCTGCAACAGCTCACAGCGCAGCCCGCTACCTCAGAGAATTTTGCCGCCTTCGGCCAGGTGATTTTCCCCCGTGCCGATGGTGCCGTCTTTGGCCCCAGCGATGCCCAGCTCCAGCTCGATCGCGGCATTCCCCGCTTTTATATAATGACGCTGATGAACAGGGGCACCCGGTTTCGCGCCATCACCCGGCACCAGCGCTGCACCCAGTGCCTAGGGGCGCTGGAGGGCAAAGATTGGTTTATGGCAGTCGCC
Organism: Leptolyngbya sp. CCNP1308; assembly: GCF_034932455.1. Taxonomy (NCBI): domain Bacteria; kingdom Bacillati; phylum Cyanobacteriota; class Cyanophyceae; order Leptolyngbyales; family Leptolyngbyaceae; genus Leptolyngbya; species Leptolyngbya sp. CCNP1308. Next base: position 59,659 of record NZ_JAYGIH010000107.1, read on the forward strand.
CCTCCCAGCGCTGCCGACCAGCCCGACCCCAGCCAAATCCGCGCCTTTTACATCCCCGGCAACGGCTTTATCAAGCTAGAGGTAGGCACCTGGCACGCGGGGCCATACTTTTGCCATCCCACGGTGAACTTCTACAATCTGGAGCTGAGCGACACAAATATTACCGACCACCAGACCTGTCTTCTGGCGCAGGACTTCGGGCTAGAGTTTGAAATCGTGGTGTGAGTGTCGTTATTCCCAACCGTTCCCTAAACGGAGCATCTCCACAGGAGCAAGGGACGGCTGGGAATGGCTGAGTTGATGAGTTATCGGGCGATCGCAGCTTCCACCTCCCCAGCTACCAAAGGCGGAAGGACGTAGGCGGTAGCTTTTTTGATGGCGGGCGATCGCAGCCCGTAGGGCACCTTGCCATTCGCTGAGGCAGCGTACTGGCGACAAAACTCCGCCAGGTCGGGGGCCGACTGGCTAGGCGACAGATCGTTGAAAATAAACGTGAGCTTGCCGGGGGCACTGAGGGCGACGTTGCAGGCGCGATCGCAAGCGGCCATACAGCGCACCGGCTGAAGGGCGATTTCGCCCTGGCCGGTTTCGGCTTTTAGGCAGTCGGTGAGCTGGTCGATCAGGTGCTGTCCCCCAGGGGTGTCGCCCGCGCTAGATTCAGCGGCGGGGAATTTGCACAGGGCGCAGACAAATAACGTCGGTTGGGTCATTGGGTTCAAACCATAGGTGAATAGGGTCGCCAGCCAGCCCCGAAGCTTGAGCGGCTGACAACACCGAGAAATTAGGATTTGGGAGTAACGGTAAACTCGGCCTGGCGATTGCCCATTTGGCGAGAGCAATCCGGCGGCGGCACCGCCCAGCCCTTTAAGCAAGAGATATGGGGCTGCGAGTCACCCAGCAGCAGCAGCATGGCGTCCTGCGCCGGGTCGTAGGTGGCGACGGCATTTTCTACCGCTGGTCGCTGATCGGCAGCTAGGTTCAGATCTTGCCAGCAGGTCGCCAGTTCGGCCTGGGGCACAAAGCGGGCGGTGTAGGGCACCGCCGTGCGGCTCCAGTCCACCGTGGCGGTGACGCCGTGGATTTCGCAGACCACCATGCCGTGACCATGCTCAAGAAACCCCTGCCAAGCCAGATGGCCCAGGGGCAGCCAGTATTCTCGAATAAACAGCGGCTGCCAGTCGCCAAAGCAGCCCTGCCAAACCGTATCTTGTACGCGCATGGCCATTACCCTGCGCGGCTAAAAACGGCTAAAAGCTGTGACCCAGAGCGCCAGCGCTCTAGGGCAAACCAAAGACTATTAGTCATCTGCACCTCGCAGATGGATATGAAGTGGGCATCCATCGGCGGGCGTTCTGACTCGGAGAATTTTGGATTTTGGGTTTTAGATTTTGGATACATGTCTATCCAAAATCGCCAATCTAAAATCTAAAATCGCCTCACAGCTGCGGGACAGTGGCAGATTTGCGCTGCGCTTTCCCCGTTTCCTTTAGCGGCTGACCCCCGCTAAAACCGACAGAGCTGCATCCTAACACCTCAGAGGCGAAGCGATCGGCAACAAATCGTTGCGATTTGTAGGGCCATTAGATGGTCAGGCTAATGCCCGTGGGGAGCCTGACGGCGGCGGTAGGCATCCATATAGACCACATTGGCTCCAGCGCGGTAGTCGCCGTGGCCAGCGAGCAACCCCGAGGCTTTGACCTGCTTGGCCAGCGCCACGGTGAGGGTTGAGCCCGCTTCAGGCGGCACCCAGAGCTGTTTGAAGCTGACATTAATCTCAGTGCCTGGTGCCCAGCCTTCCTGGCGTACCCAGCAGCGATCGCGATCGCACCGCACTACTACAAAATCGGGGACATGGTCATCTTGACCTTTGAGGCGAACCCGTGACCCTGGCCGAATCGTTAAGGAAGCCATAGCGCTGCACCTGAAATAGGCTAGCCGTTATAGATCCAACATAGTTCATTTGAACTGAATTTTGAACGGGAAATTCACAAAAAAATAATTTATTGGTTTTATTTTAGGGGATGTTTCTCCGCTTTGGGGTTAACGGCGGGCAACGGAGGGTTAACGCTAGATTTAGATTGTCAATCTTGCCAGCTCTCCAGGGCTGGTGGGCTGTGGCAGACTAAAGAAGTCGTCGGCTTTGGTTGTCTATGCCCCCTCAGACCAACCCGTTACCGCTGGCTGCGGTGCTGCAGCACCGCCGCGATCGCCTAGCTGAGATCTATCCTGGGCCGGTGGTGCTGGAGTCGGGGCGGGCGGTGTCGCGCAACTTTCCGGCCAACACCTATCCCTTTCGGGCCAACAGCCATTTTTTGTATTTTGCGGGGCTGCCCCTGGCCAACGCCGCCATCCATCTCGCCGGGGGGCGGCTGACGCTGTTTATGGATGACACCTCCCCCGAAGCCGCCCTGTGGCACGGGCCGAGCCCTAGCCGAGATGCGATCGCCGCTGAAATCGGGGCTGACGCCGCCTATCCTTACCAAGATTTAGAGGCCAAACGGGCTGAAGCGGCAACGTTGCCCCGCCAAGCTGCCGCCAATCCAGAGCCGAGCCAATCCCTGATTGAAGCCCTCGTGACCCTGCGGCTGCACCACGACGATTACGCCCTCGACCAAATCAGACAAGCGGCGGCGGTTTCTGTGGCTGCCCACAAAGCCGGTATGGCTGCCACCCAAGGGGCCACCACCGAAGCTCAGGTGCGGGCCGCCATGGAGCAGGTGATCATCGGTCAGGGCATGGCCTGCGCCTACAACAGTATTGTCACCGTTCACGGCGAAGTGCTGCACAACGAGCAATACCACCACGGCCTGGCTCCGGGCGATCTATTGCTGGCCGATGTGGGAGCCGAAGCGGCGAGCGGCTGGGCCTCCGATATCACCCGTACCTGGCCGGTGTCAGGACAATTCACCTCTGCCCAGCGGGATATATACGACCTAGTGTTGGCTGCCCACGATGCCTGCATTGCCGTCGCCCGCCCTGGGGTCGAGTACCGAGATCTACACCTGCTGGCCTGTCGTACCCTGGCAGCGGGGCTAGTCGATCTAGGAGTCCTGAAGGGAGATCCTGACATCTTGGTTGAGCGCGATGTGCATGCCCTGTTCTTTCCCCACGGGGTGGGGCACCTGCTGGGGCTAGATGTCCACGACATGGAAGATTTAGGGGATGTGGCGGGCTATGCGACGGGGCGATCGCGCAGCGATCGCTTTGGGCTGAAGTTTCTCCGTCTCGATCGTCCCCTGGCGGTCAACATGGTGGTCACCATTGAGCCCGGCTTTTACCAGGTGCCCGGCATTTTAGGCCCGGCGCGGCAGTCGGGCCAGTACGACGACGCCATCAGCTGGAGCCGCCTGGAGGAGTTTCAAGGGGTGCGCGGCATTCGCATTGAAAACGATGTGGAGATTACCCCAACGGGTTGCACCGTTCTGACCGATGCTCTACCCACCCATGCTGACGCTATAGAAGCGCTGGTGAGCGGGCGGTAAGCAACTTTCCGTCCCCATTCAAGCCCCAATTGAAGTTGGAGTTTACAAAGTCTTAGCTTTTGTCAGGCAGTTCACCCTTCTGGGGGCTGATATGATTTCAGTGAGCAGTTTTTAACCGTTCCCTATGGATTCTGTAGATCTCGCACCCCAGGCTCAGCCAAACCTACGGGTTGGCCTAGGGCGGGTACTCATCGTCGAAGACGAAGAACTGATTCGAGAAACGGTAGCCCTGGGGCTGGCCGAAGAAGGGTTTGATATTCTCGTCGCCGAAGACGGTCTGACGGCCCTCGACATGCTGGGGGGCACTTCGGCGTCGAGTCGCACCAATCGGCCCGAGGTCAATCTCGTGGTGCTCGATCTCATGCTGCCGGGCATGAACGGACTCGACCTCTGCCGACTGCTGCGCCACCAGGGCATCGATGTGCCCATTCTGGTGCTGAGCGCCAAGGGCACCGAAACCGACCGCGTGGTGGGGCTTGAAATTGGCGCGGACGACTATCTGACCAAGCCCTTTGGCATGCGCGAGCTGGTGGCTCGATGCCGAGCGCTGCTGCGACGCCAGCGGGGCAAAACCAACGCTGAGAAAGACAACGTGCTCCGGTTTGAAGACATCACCCTCCATCCCCAAGAGTGCCGCGTCTTTCTTAGGGGCGAAGAAGTCAATCTCTCCCCCAAAGAGTTTCGGATTCTGGAACTGTTTATGAGCCAGCCCCGCCGGGTGTGGTCGCGCGACCAGATTATCGACCAGGTCTGGGGGCATGATTTTATGGGCGACAACAAAACCGTAGATGTCCACATTCGCTGGATTCGTGAAAAGCTTGAGGTAGAACCCAGCCATCCCCACTACCTCAAAACCGTGCGGGGCTTTGGCTATCGTTTGGGATAGAACGCTTGACGAAAGGTGTCTGCGGGGTTGTTAACAGTTGCGGAGTATTTACTTCACAGGACTTTAACTTCAGCAACAAATAAACCTGGTTCTTGATTTCTCGTTTAGGCTTAGGGGGTAGGGGCTTCATCTCGGCTGCGTGGCTAGCGTTATAGCCGTAGGCCGCGAGGGTTCCCCACCAACAGCCTTAGACCTGGTAGAACGCTATGCCGCTCACCATCTTAATCGCGGAAGACGACGAGGGTACTCGTCTTTCGCTGTGCGACTACCTTGAGCTTGAAGGCTACTCTGTGCTGATGGCCAGCCATGGTGAAATGGCACTGCGTCAGGTGTTTAGCCATCAGCCGCAGCTGATTATTACTGACATCGGTATGCCCGGCCTCGACGGCTTTAGCCTGGTGCAAAAAGTGCGGCAGTACCCTGCCTTCCGGCTGCTGCCAGTGATTTTTCTCACGGCTCACAACCAGACCCAAGACCGCATTCGGGGCTATCAGCTGGGCTGCGATCTATATTTACCGAAACCCTTCGAGCTGCGAGAGTTGGGGGCGATCGTGAGAAATTTGCTGGAGCGATCGCAGCTAATTCAGTCGGCTTGGATTCAGCAGGTGGCCCTTAACACGGCCCAGCAGCGCGCCCTGCAAACCAGCGACGTCAGCGAAGAGATCATGCCCTGGACCCCCGACCCCGCCGATCTGGTGGCTGACTTCACCGCCCGTGAGCAGGATGTGCTCACGCTGCTGTCAGACGGGCTGTCGAATGCTCAAATCGGCGATCGCCTATTCTTGAGCCCCCGCACCGTCGAGAAGTACGTCAGCAGTCTGCTGCGCAAAACCGAGACCAGCAACCGTTCAGAGCTGTTGCGGTTTGCCATTAGCCACCATCTGGTACCCTAGGCCTCAAGCCGTCCGGACAGCCACGCCTGCTCCTGATTGGAGAAATAGCCTGCTAGCAGACTAAGGCCGCTCGACTCAGTGAACCACCATGGCGCGATTGTGGATAACAACAGTAATTTTGGGGCTGGCCCTAGCACCGCTAACTGCCTGCCAACCCCCGGATGCCCAGCGGCCTGAAGCCCAGCCCTCGGATCCTCTGACGACCACTGACCCAACCTCTCCCCCAGCGCCCAATACACCCGGTAAAGATGCCGATGGGCTAGTCATCCCCGGCCAGCGGGTGGGCCCTGTGACCGCTCAAACGAGCCGCGCCGATTTAGTCGAGCTCTATGGCGAGGCCGCCCTAGACGATCGCCCCATTTTTCTGGGGGAAGGCACTACAGAATTGGGCACTGTGGTCAACGCCGACTCTGACCAGCAGTTTGCCGTGGTCTGGGACGATGCCGCCCAAACGCGACCCCGGCTGATCAAAGACTTCGGCCCGGCCTGGCAGATCCCTGAGGGGCTCGGGGTAGGCGCGCCCTACGCGGCGGTCGAAGCCGCCCTCGGTAACTTTGAATTCTACGGCTTTGCCTGGGACTACGGCGGCACCATTGTGCTTGATGGCACTGGGCTATCTCAGTACGATGGCGAACTGTGGCTGCGTCTGGCCCCTTCGGACGAGGCCGTGGCCGCCCATCTTGACGCCTACCATGCGGTCATGGGCGACGAACTGTTTGTCAACACCAACCCCAACTTAGCCGTGCTCGATCTGTCGGTGTATGAAATGGTAGTGGCCATCAAACCAGAGCCCTAGCCCGCCAGGCTGCTGCGGTTCGGGTAGCGGCGCAGCTGACCAAAGAAGCTAGAGGAATTGAAGCTGCGTGGATCCATGCGGTTGCCGGAGCGATCGACCGCCTGGTGGGTGGTAATGCGGTTATCGGGAATCGTGGTCTGAGCCAGCAGCCAGGCCAGGGAATTGTACTGGGCCTGGGTATAGCCGCTGTGGCTGCGACGGTTGTTGAAGCCATCGCCGGGGGTCTCTAGGGAGACGTGGTAGGCAAAATTGTTGACCGAGGGGGGAAACGCGGCATTGGTGCGCACGGTCTCGGGCCCGTTGGGGCCGTTAAACACCGAGTTGCCGGCCCCGAAGGCCCGTTTTTCGGGGGGGACAATATAGTACACCGTGCCATCGCGGCCAATCAGAGCGTGGTAGCTGACCTGGTCTTGATCGCGAGGGTGCCGCGTGCGGAATAGGTTGAGGGCGCTCTGGGCTGAGCCTACGGTTTCGTGCAGTACGGCGATAAAGTCGTTGCGCACCACCTGGCCATTGACGTCGGTGAGAAAGCGATCGCCGTAGTTAGTCGGGTCGGCCAGGGCGGTCACCTGGCGCGGCGGAGCCGCCTGGGCCAGATCCAGCTCGGGGGCAGCAAAATCCGTCGGGCCGGGCTGATCGGCTTTAAGCGGCTGTAGTGCTGTCGCCGCCGTCGTTTGCATGGGCGGCAGCCCCCTGACGGTGAGCATCGGCTCTAGGGGGCCTGCCGCACGGGCCGAACCGAAACTCAGGCTCAGCAGCGCCATGAGCACCCCTGCTAACCCTATCCAAATCCAGCGACGAACCACGGCAACTTCCCCAGGTGCATTGTCAAGCTATAGCCATCGATAGAACCGTTGCAAGGGCCGGTGTCCTAAGCGCCATAGCCATCGCTATATTTTGTAGCGCGAAATAGGCTGAATGAACGCTTATTCTGCTACGAAACACATAAACCACCCAAACATGTTAAGAGGCCCAGCGATCGAGGGCCCGTTGCCCACCCCAGCGGGCCACAATTTCGTCGTCGTAGCTGTCGGCAATGCGAATGACGGTGGCAACCGAGTGGTTGAGATCGAGGCGATCGCAGGTTTCACCCACCAGACTGTGCTCGAACACAATGTCATCCTCGGCGTCGTAGGCAAAGCGGCCAAAGTAGATGCCGTTGTTTTCCCGCAGCAGGTAGTAACTGAGTTCGGGGGTCAGATCAATCGCTGTCACCACGTAGGCCCGCGTGGTAATTAGGGTTTCATCGTCGTGCCAGGGCACTACCCGAGTCGAGGCCACCGCCGACCCCAAATTCACGATAAAGAGGGGTTCATCCTCAAATACCACCAGCGCTTCGCCAAACAGTTCATGCATCCAGGGCAAAATTCGATGGTAAACCGCCTCTTGTCCAGGGGTCTTAAACTCCATACAACCCTCGTAGAGGTACAAACAGAAAAGCCTTAGCCGTAAACTAAAGCTTTAACAGATTAGCCCTAGAACGGACTTAAGTAAAAGCGGTAGCCCCACTGTCCTATGCTGGCTTCAACGTCGGCTCGGGCGGAGGGCAAAGGGGCTAGTCAGCCTTCTCGGCAGTGGGTAAAAATGTTGGCAACTTCGGCGGTTTAGACCAGTCGCATCGGGCGGCAGGCTTTCCCAGAGCCCGCACTCAGGTCGTTGGGGAACCCAGAGGGCGATCGCAGCTGACATCCAGTATCTAACGGGGGCTAAGCGCGACCCTTACGGTAGGCTTTGGATAGGCTTTCTGCCCCCTTCATAAGGCTTACCTCATTCTTCCCTATGGCCTGCATTATTTTCACCGACCTCGACGGCACCCTGCTCAACGGCGAAACCTACGCCTACCATGCCGCCTTGCCCACCCTAGCTAAGCTCACCGAACAGGGGATTCCGGTGGTGCCAGTCACCAGCAAAACCCGCCAGGAGGTGGCCCAACTGCGCCAGGATATCGGGCTGCGCGATCCCTTTGTGGTGGAAAACGGCAGCGCTATCTACATTCCTACCGACCAAACGCGCTTCGCTCTGCCACCGGGCGACGACGTAGACGGCTACCGAATCCTACCGCTGGGCTGCAACTACGTCACCGCTCGCGCCGGGCTGAAGGCGATCGCCCAAGATCTGGGCCGTCCCCTCAAAGGTTTTGGCGACTGGAGCGTCGATCAGGTCATGCAGCTCACCGGTCTATCCCCCGAAGAGGCCAAGCAGGCTAAGACGCGGGAGTTTACTGAACCCTTTATGACCCCCAAAAATGTGCCCGCCGACCAGCTGCGCGAGGCCGTAGAGGCCATGGGGTTTCGGGTGGTAATTGGCGATCGCTTCTCCCACCTAATTGGGGCCGGGGCGGGCAAGGGCCGCGCGGTGCATCAACTGGTGCAGCTCTACCAGGTCGGCAATCCTGAGGCCCCCACCATCACCACCATCGGGTTGGGCAACAGCCCCAACGACCTCGATATGTTAGAGAATGTCGATTACCCCATTGTGCTGCCCGGTGCCCATGGCCCCCATCCCCAGCTGGCCGACCGCAGTTGGCCGGTTGCTCCGGCGGCGGCACCCGAGGGGTGGGCGCAGGCCGTAGAGGCGGCTCTAGCCAAAGTTATTCCGCAACGATAGGTCACGGCTAGTTCAGACTACACAGGTTTTTGAAGCTCCTGTAAACCCGATAGAACGAAGTTCATGGCCCGATCAGGTTTCGCTAGGGTACCTAAGCACGCGTTAGCGCTAGTCTGGAGCGACAGCCCGGCCTAGCAATCTGGGCAACCTAGAACAATCACTAAGTCAGAACACAGTTGGGTAGATATGAATGCAAGTCTAGGCAGCCTGATCACGATATTGCTGGCGGTTTTGCCGCTGCTGCTGCTGACCACCTCAGCTTTTTTAGCCCTCGAATGCCTGGTAGCCCTGGGGGGCAGCAAAGCTGCCTTTGCCCCTGCTTCTCTACCGGACGATCTCTCTCTGGCGGTGCTGGTGCCCGCCCACAACGAAGCCGAAGGGATTGCCACCACTCTGGCCACTATTCTGCCCCAGATGCGCCCCAGCGATCGCCTGGTAGTTATCGCTGACAACTGCACCGACACCACCGTCGCTGCCGCCCGGCAAGCCGGAGCCACCGTGATTGAGCGCCACAACCTCACCCAGCGGGGCAAGGGCTATGCCCTTGATTTTGGTCTGCGCCATCTCATGGCCGATCCGCCCGACGTGGTGGTTTTTATCGACGCCGACTGTGACCTACAGCCCCACAGCCTAGCCGCCCTGGCCCTCCAGGCTCAGCACACCCAGAGCCCAGCCCAAGCCGTTTATTTGATGGAAAAGCCCCCCAGCCCTGGGCTAAAGGACGGCATTTCAGCCTTCGCCTTTAAGGTAAAAAATTGGGTGCGGCCTCTCGGGCTATATCGTCTGGGGCAGCCCTGCCTGCTGACCGGCACTGGCATTGCTCTCCCCTGGGAGGCCGCCACCGCCGTCACCATCGCTAGCGGCCACATCGTCGAAGACATGAAGCTGGGCCTCGATTTGGCCCTGGTAGGCTATGCCCCCCGGTTTTGCCCAAGTGCCTGGGTTACCAGCCGCCTCCCCAGCGGCAGTCAGGCTGCCACCACCCAGCGCACTCGCTGGGAGCATGGGCATCTCCAGATGTTGACCGAGTACGTGCCTAAGCTGCTGGGTCAGTCCCTGCGGCAGGGGCGTCTTGGCATACTCGTTCTGGCCCTAGAGCTAGCGGTGCTGCCAATTTCGCTGCAAGTTATGGTCACTCTGGCGATCGCAGCGCTTTCCCTAGGTATTGCCCTGGCCGGGCTCAGCTGGCTGCCCGCCTGCCTGGCCCTGGGGGCTGTGCTAGCTCTGGTCTTTGCCGTCACCCTCGCCTGGATTGGCTACGGGCGCAGCGATCTCTCCCTCACCGATCTGTTGACAATTCCCCTCTACGTACTCAACAAAATTCCTCTGTACTTCAAGTTTTTAGTCAAACCTGAGAAAAGCTGGGTGCGTACTGAGCGCGATGGGTAAGCCTAAACTTGCTTCACGTTTGGTAACGGCTTTCCCGGGTCTCCTCATAAAATTGCCGAAAAATAGCGCTCCATTTCAAAGCAATGGTGAGGGAGGTCGCGGCGTCAATGTGCCCTGGGTACCATACAGGTAATCTTGAGGGGTGACACCCCCCACGGCCCCACCCCATGAACCTGCGCCAAAAAACGTTGCTGCTGACCACGCTGCCTCTGCTGGGGCTGATGATGCTTCTCTACGGCAGTTTTTCCCTGATATTGCAGCGCAGCTATGGTCGCCTTGAACAGCAGGACGCCCAGCGCAACCTGCAACGGGTGGACGAGGTGCTAGCGGGCGACCTGGCTCAGATCCAGAGCCTGACCGAAGACTGGGCAGCCTGGAACGACACTTACGCCTTTATCCAAGACGGCAATGCTGACTACATTGAATCGAATCTCAGCAAATATGCCTTTGAGAGTCTACAACTCAATGTTGTAGCCCTGGTTAATTCCGACGGGGAGATTCTCTACGGCACCGGCTATGACCTAGAAAACCGTACCTTTGCGCCCTTACCAGCCAGTCTGGTTCAGCAGCTTACCCCCGCTAGTCCGCTGATGCAGTTTGAGCACTTGGCCGCCCACCATCAGGGGTTGATGATGGTAAACGGCCACCTCACGCTGGTTGTTGTGGAGCCTATTTTACGCAGCGATGCCACTGGCCCCTCTAGGGGAGCGTTGCTCATGGGGCGTACCCTCAGTCCCAGCATCGTCGAATCTCTGGCGGAGCGCACCCGATTAACGCTACAGATCCATCCCCTGAGCCAAACTGCCCTACCGGAGATGCTGCAACCCATTCTCACTGCGCTTGAGACGGGTGCCGACCCAACTACGATGTCAACCTTGATCCGCCCCCAGGACGCCAATACCCTGATGGGCTACACGCTTTGGCCAGACCTCTATGGCAATCCCCAGGCGCTGCTAGAGGTCAAGCTACCCCGCGATATTTACCGGCAGGGGCAGATTAGCCGCCACTATCTGGGCTGGTCGCTGCTGGGCTCGTGTCTGGCGTTTACCGGCGGTATGCTGCTGCTGCTCGATCGCGCTATTTTGCAGCGGCTGCTGGGGCTAAGCCAGCAGGTACAGCACATTGGGCGTTCCAACGATCTTACCCAGCGGGTGTCGGTGCAGGGAAACGATGAGCTTAACCACCTGGGCAATCAGATCAACGACATGCTGGGGGAGCTGCAAATCAGCAATCAGAAGCTGGCCCAGGAGCAGCAAAAGGCGGAGCAGCTCTTGCTCAATATTCTGCCCGCTGCGATCGCGGGCGAGCTGATGCAGACTAAGGCCTCTGTTCCCCAGCACTTCGATGAGGTGACGATTTTATTCGCCGACATTGTGGGGTTCACCAGCCTGTCACACCACCTGTCGCCCATTAAGCTGGTCGATCTGCTCAACCAAATTTTCTCCGCCTTTGACAGTCTGGCCGAACAGCTCGATTTGGAGAAAATCAAAACCATTGGCGATGCCTATATGGTGGCGGCGGGGCTGCCGACGCCTCGCCGCGATCATGCTGAGGCGATCGCCGAGATGGCCCTGGCCATGCAGCAGGTCACCGCCTCCTTTCAAGCTGAGTCGGGGGAACCTCTAGAGATTCGCATCGGCATCAATACTGGGGTGGTAGTGGCCGGGGTGATTGGCACCAAGAAATTTATTTACGATCTCTGGGGCGATGCGGTCAACGTCGCCAGCCGCATGGAGGCTTCTAGCGAGCCGGGCCAGATCCAGGTCACGGCCGCCACCTACGAGCGTCTGAAAGACAGCTACTGGTTCGAGTGGCGGGGCAGCATTGCTATCAAAGGCCGGGGGGAAATGGAAACCTACTGGCTGCGTGGACACCGGCCCGAAGCCCTATTTTGCGCCCTGCGCAGGGGAGACATTCAACCCACGGTTCGTTAGCTGACAGGCGACCGATAACTCGCCGAGTAGAAGATGACAGTTGAGAAAGAGTAGGGCGGGTTAGGGTACAGCCTGTAAAGCACACAGTGAACCCAAAACCTAGCCCCTAGCCCAACAGAGTTTGGTTGGCGGACTGCTGAAGGAACCGCACCAGAATTCAATAAGCGGGTAACGCGATTCGAACGCGCGACATTCACCTTGGCAAGGTGACGCTCTACCACTGAGCTATACCCGCATAAAACCAGAGTTGGGGAGTAACCCGTTTCGCTGGTTTTGACTCTATCTAGAATCTCAAAAAAGTGTAACTATGTCAACATCTTTTTGAGTTTTCTCTGACGGCCTCCAACCCTAGACCGAGTCCGAATCTGGGACAACGACGGCCTGGGTGGGTACCGGCATCCCAGGCCCTAAGCGAGCTGAGCCGTTGCTGGCACCGCTACCCATAGCCGAGTGAATCACCCCCATCAGACTGGCCATTTCCAGAGCGCTCATGGCATAGTCCCAACCGTGGTTAGCCTTGATGCCCGCCCGTTCTAAGGCCTGCTGCAGGGTATCGGTGGTGAGTACGCCAAAGATGATCGGCACCCCGGTTTGGAAACCGGCCGCCGCTACCCCCTTGGCCACCTCCGCCGCTACATAGTCAAAATGGGGAGTTGAGCCCCGAATGACGGCTCCCAGACAAATAATCGCGTTGTAGCGACCGCTGAGGGCCAGCTGCCGCGCCACCAGTGGAATTTCAAAGCTGCCGGGTACCCAGGCATAGTCGACCTGGGTGCCCTCAGGGTTAACGTCTATTCCATGGCGCTTTAGGCAATCCTGGCAGCCCTCCAGCAGTTTACCCGTGACTAAATCGTTAAATCGGCCTAGCACAATGGCAAACCGGGGAGAGCCTGTGGAGACTAATGTGCCTTCAAAAACCGCCATAAATTATGTTTATTTACACCACAAAGTAGTTGAGGCCGCCGACGACCACCACCAGAGCGCCCCAAATCACAGAGCCAAAGAGGATTAGGCGTTTGGACTGATCCCAGTCTTGGGGAGAGGCGTAGGCCACGGGCACGTACACCACCAGCACAAACGACATCAGAACCAGGGCAAACAGCGCGAGTTGAAACAGAATTACCATGGATTTATATATGCTCTCTCAAACACAGCAGCGGAGACGGCGGTGAACAACCTGATTAACAGCCCAGGCTAACAGCCACACTACCCTAACCAGTACGCTATCAGAAAGAGGCCCCGCCGGAAAGTATGGTGGCCCAAAAGTATAGCTCCGCTATGGCCCCAACCCTATGGACCTCGTCCTCTGTCACACCACCGCCGACTTTGACACCCTAGGGGCTGCCGTAGGGCTGGCGCGCTTGCAGCCAGGGCGGCGCATCGTGCTGACCGGGGGCAGCCATCCGACAGTGCAGCGGTTTTTGGCCCTCCACCGCGATGAGTACCCGCTGATTGAGCGGCGAGCCGTTGACCCCAGCCAGATCCGCCGCCTCACCCTGGTCGATGCCCAGCAGCGCGATCGCTTTGGCCCAGCCGCCGACTGGATCGCCCAGGCCGAACACAACCAGGTACCCATCGAGATCTACGATCACCATCCCACCAGTGCCACAACGGTGCATGCCCAGGCGACGACCATTGGGGCGGTGGGAGCCGCCACTACCCTAGTGGTGGAGTCCCTGCAAAAACAACAGATTGAGCCCAGCGTGGCGGAAGCCACGGTTATGGCCCTGGGCATCCATGTCGATACCGGGTCGCTGCTGTACGAGGGCGCTACGGCGCGGGATGCCGCGGCTCTGGCTTGGTTGATGGCCCACGGGGCCAGCCTCTCTATCATTGCCGATTTTGTAGAACCAGGGCTGAGTCCTGGGCTGCAAGGGTTATTGACAGAGGCTATGACCTCCCTCCATAGCGAAACCGTGGGAGGCCACACCCTGGCCTGGGTATTACTGCGTGTCGATGGCTATGTGCCGGGCCTGTCGGGGCTGGCAGAGCGGCTGATATCTTTAGCCGATGCCGATGCGCTGCTGTTGGGGGCCTGCTACGCCGCTAAAGATGCTGAAGACGGCGACCTGTCAGATCGAGAGCCGTCCCACCCATCGCTGCCGCTGCAAAAATTGACGTTAATTGGCCGGGCCCGAGGTCGGGTTAGCGATCGCCTCGACTGGGGCACGGTGCTGACTACCTTGGGCGGCGGCGGACACCCGGCGGCGGCCGCCGCCAGCCTCACGACGGCGAACCCGTTGGGAACAGTACAGGAGGTCATGGCGGTGGTGCGATCGCACCTGCCCCACCAGCCCACCGCCCGCGATTTGATGTCATCGCCGGTACGCACCATTCGCCCCGACACCACGATCCACGGGGCTCAGCGTATTTTGCTGCGCTACGGCCACTCGGGCCTATCGGTGGTCGATGAGGGCGATCGCCTGGTCGGCATCATCTCGCGCCGCGATCTGGATCTGGCGCTCCACCACGGCTTTAGCCATGCCCCCGTGAAAGGCTATATGGCCACCAACCTCAAAACCATTACCCCCGACACCCCCCTGACGGAAATTGAGCATCTGATGGTGACCTACGACATTGGTCGCCTGCCGGTGCTGCACCAGGAAACCCTGGTGGGCATCGTCACCCGCACCGACTTGCTGCGTCACCTGCACCAGGGGCAGCCCTCCCCCTCGGTCGAACCCGCTCTGCTAGATCCGCCTGCTGCCATTACCCTGCGGCATGCTCTAGAGGCTAGTCTATCCCCAGTCTTGCAGGACATTCTGCGGCAAATCACCGCCGCCGCCGAGGGGCGGGGTTGGCACCTCTACCTGGTGGGCGGTGCGGTGCGCGATCTGCTGATCTGTAACAACTCAGGTTCAGCGACTCTACCGGATCTCGATCTGGTGGTCGATGGCTTCTTCAGCACCGCGCAGGTGGGGGCTGGGGTTGATCTGGCGACCGTGATCAAAGACCAGTTTCCAGAGGTCGATCTACAGATCCATGGGCGGTTTCAAACGGCATCGCTGGTCTGGCGCAAAGAGTTAGATCATCCCCTGGCCGGGCTGATGATTGACATCGCCACCGCCCGCACGGAGTTTTACCCTTACCCCGCCGCCAACCCTGAAGTCGAGGCCAGCTCCATTCAGCAAGACCTGTACCGCCGCGACTTTACTATCAATGCTCTGGCGCTGCGGCTCACCAACCCTGGGGCCGGGCAGCTACTCGACTACTTTGGCGGGCTGATCGATCTGCGCCGGGGCACCATTCGCGTGCTGCACGCCAACAGCTTTATCGAAGATCCCACCCGCATCTATCGGGCGGTGCGCTTTGCGGTGCGGCTGGGGTTTAGCCTCGACGCCCAGACCGAGGGCTATATTCACCACGCTATGGCCAGCGGGGTATACGCCCAAATGCAGCACCAGATGCGGCGAGCCCCAGCTCTCCAGGTGCGGCTCAAAAATGAGCTGAAATACATTCTTGAGGCTCCCTACTGGCCGTCAGCGCTGGCCCTACTCGATCGGCTAGGGGCGCTGCGCTGCCTGCACGGCGATTTGGCTATGACTCCTGCCCTATGGCAACAGCTGGGACGCCTCAGCCGCTGGTCAAAGCGCTTTAACTGGCCTGACCTAGGGCAGCCCTGGCTGCTGCGACTCCAGGGGCTGCTGGCCGCTGTACCGGCGGCGGCGCGATCGCCCCTAGCGGCTGACCTCCAGCTGCCCGATCGCGCCACTGAGCGCCTGACCCACCTCGATGACTGGGAGCATCAGTGGCTAACTCTCGTGGCCACCGACCCCGCTCCCAGCGAGCTGTACGCTGCCTTCAGTCAGGCTGACACTCCTACCCATCTGCTGGTCAGTGCCCGTCACCCTCGGCAGCTAGGCCCGGTTCTGTGGCGCTACCTCATGGAGTGGGCCTCTACGGCACCGCTGATGGACGGCGAGCAGCTTAAAGCCCTGGGGTATCGCCCCGGCCCTAGCTTTAGAACCATGCTAGAGGCGCTGTTTGCCGCCCAGCTCGACGGCACGATCGCCACCCCGGCTGAGGCCAAAGCCTTCCTAGTCCAGCACTATCCTCCGCCCTAGGAAGACTCCCTAAGCTCTTCTAGAAGCCCCAAAATATTGTCACACCTGGCCCCCCGCTGGGCAGAGAACGGGGTAAGGTGGCAAAGTTATTGACCGCTGGCTGCTCCTATGACCCTAGCCGTGGGCACCGCCCTGCAAAATGGCACCTACGTGATTGATGCCTGGGTGGCCGAAGATGCTATTGGCCCAGTCTATTTAGCTATGGATGTGCCCAAGGGGCAGTGGATACAGCTGCGGATTTTGGGTAGCCGCAGTCCAGAAACGCTGCCCGACGCCCCCCAACGGCAAGAGTTCTACCAGTACCTCACTCAGGTGGCTGGGCTCAAACAAGCCGCGTTTCCAGCGCGCCTAGAGGGCTTTGAAGAAGAGGGCGTCTGCTATCAAATTCTGGACAGCCCCCCGGGCATGCCCCTCGATCGCCTGGTAACTGAGGCCAGCCCTCTGGCCCCCCAACCTGCTCTGGCCATTGTTCGGCACCTGCTAGATGCCTTAGCAACGCTTCGCCCCCTGGGCTGGACTGAGCTGCGGCTAACCTCTGACCAGGTGTGGTACGACCCCCAGGCGCGAACTGTCACGTTCATGGGCTTTGATCTACCTCAATCCATCGCTTCTCAGGCCGCTTCATCGGAGGCGATCACCCCCAATGCGATCGCCTCCGATGAAGCAGCGCTCGTCCGCGGACTCACTCATCTTCTGTACTTTTTGCTGACCGGTCAGCGGGCTGAGGCCACCCATGCCCCGCTGGCGGTCGAGGTTCGCCGCCGGCATCCTGAACTTCCTACGACTGTCGACACAGCGATGGCTCTGGGCAGCCCCAGACCCTTAAAGGAAGCTACACCAGACTTTCAGCCGCCGGAGCCCACCCTTACCCTGGCCGAGTGGACAGCCCTGCTGCCCTCAGCCCAACAACTCCCCGCTGCCCCGTACCCCAGCGCCGCACCCCAGCCCCTGACCAGCCCGGCTCGGGCAGTGCCTCAGCGTTTTACCGGCCCGGCGACGGTAGCAGTAGGTAGCCAATCCGACCTCGGCTCCCAGCCCCAGGCGCGGATTGACCACCCCCTAAACGCCAGTGCCCCTGCTGGCCCAACCCGGCGGCGATCGCTGCCAGCGCTGGCCCTGGTGGTAACCGGATTAGCGGCTACGGCCAGTGGCCTGGGGTTTGGCCTCTATGCCCGTCTCCAGCCCGCCAGTTCGGCTAGCCAAGAGCGCCTCAATCCCAACCAGTCGTTTCCGCCCCTGCCCGACTGGAATGGCAACGACCTCTGGCAGCCCTGGAGCGATGCCCCGGCCCAGCGCGATCGCCCCGACTACGGCAGCACGCCACCGCCAGGCTCCGCGCCATTGCCTGACTTCACTCCCGACCCCCAAGAACCCGCCGCTCCTCCCCCGGCGGTGCCCCAGCCCGAGATCGTCCCCGAGCCGACTCCTGAGCCTGTGGAAGACTGGGAGGCTCCAATAGAGCCCCAACCTCAACCCGAATTTGAACCCCTACCGCCTAGCGAACCCGCTCCGCCGCCAGTGGTCGAGCCAGCTCCCGTACCGCCGCCCCTGCCGGCTCCCGTACCGATAGAACCTGCTCCAGCGGAAGGGGCGGCCCCGCCGCCTCTGGTTCCCCCACTGCGCCCCCCAGCCCCAGCGCCGTCGTCTAGCTAAACTGCTGGCGGCGCTATACTTTGCCAAGCGACCCAGAATTTAAACCAATATCCGCCCAGTGCTAGAGGAATAAGGACGTTATAATTCTCTACAGTTGAACGAATTATGTTACATCACCCGTTTTTCTGAGGTTTACCATGAGTAGCCCTGTGCTGCACGCATTTTACGTCGGCCGCGCCCTGGCTGATGCGGTTAACGAACGCGCTGAGCGGTTGTTGACTGATGGCCTAAGCCTGGTGGGCAAATTTGACGCCGAGCAGCGGGAGTACTTCAGGCAGTTTACAGACGAGGTGATGGTTCGAGCCCAGCAAGCAGAGGCGGAAGCCGGGGAAATCTACACTGGAGGCCCAGCATCGGCTGCCGCGGGTTCGGCCACCGACCTCCAGGCAACCATTGACACCCTGCGAGCTGAAATTGCCCAAGTGCGGGTCGCTTTGCAGCAGTATCGGGCCACCTCCCAAATTTGAAGACTGCCTCGGGCTAGGTCAGCCTAGGCTAAGGCCCTAGGCTGTGTTGGTCTGTAAGGTTGCTGTCATCCCTTCTGTTCTAGGAATCTGAGTGTCTGCTGTTTCTGACTCGTCTGCATCGGCCAAGCTGCCCGCCTCTCTCAACCATGGAGAGGGCGACTTAGGGCATGTTCAAGGAATGGACGATAGCTTGAATAATTTGGATGCCGAAGTGGGGCTAGACGGCAATGCTCCCGTTCCTCTAGCGTTGGCCAGCACGGCGAGCCTTGATCCCACCAGTGGTGAAAAGGCCATACCTTTTAGCCAGGATGCCTACCGCTGGAACCGAGGCCGCTACTCCCGCCAGCGCCGCTTTGTCGATATCTGGAGTTTTGTGCTGCGACTGCTGTGGGCGCGATGGCTCTACGGCAAGTCTTGGAGCTACGGTGGCACCATGACTGCTGAGGCCCAAGCCGCCCGGCGGCGTCAGCTGGCCGTCTGGATTCGTGAAACCCTGCTCGATCTGGGCCCCACTTTTATCAAGGTAGGGCAGCTATTCTCAACCCGAGCCGATATTTTTCCCATCGAGTTTGTCGAAGAGCTGTCTAAGCTCCAGGATCGGGTGCCGGCCTTTAGCTACGAACAGGCCCGCGACATTATCGAGGCGGATCTAGGCAAACCCGTCCACACCCTCTACCGGACTTTTGACCCGATTCCGCTGGCGGCGGCAAGTCTGGGGCAGGTGCACCGAGCCCAGCTGCACAGCGGTGACGAGGTGGTGGTCAAGGTGCAGCGTCCGGGGCTGCGATCGCTCTTCACCATTGACCTATCTATTCTCAAGGGCATTGCCCACTATTTTCAGAGTCATCCCAGCTGGGGTAAAGGCCGCGACTGGCTGGGGATTTATGAAGAGTGCTGCCGCATTCTTTGGGAAGAAATTGACTACCTCAACGAGGGCCGCAACGCCGACACCTTTCGCCGCAACTTTCGGGGTGAAGACTGGGTCAACGTGCCCCGCGTCTTCTGGCGGTTGACCTCTTCCCGGGTCGTGACCCTGGAATATTTGCCCGGCATCAAAATTAGCCACTACGACGCCCTTGAGGCCGCTGGGCTAGATCGCAAGCGGCTGGCTCGACTGGGGGCCCAGGCCTACCTTCACCAACTGCTTAACAACGGCTTTTTCCATGCTGACCCTCACCCCGGCAACATTGCGGTCAGCCTCGATGGGTCGCTGATTTTCTACGATTTCGGCATGATGGGCCAGGTGCAGCCGGTAACTCGCCAACGACTGATGAGCACCTTTGTGGGCATCGCCCAGCGCAACGCCGAACAGGTGATGGATTCCCTGGTAGAGCTGGGGGCGCTGGCAGAAATCGAGGACATGAGCCCAGTGCGTCGCTCTATCCAGTATATTTTGGATAACTTCATGGACAAGCCCTTTGAGGAGCAGTCCATCAACGCCATCAGCGATGACCTGTATGCGGTCGCCTACGATCAGCCCTTTCGCTTTCCGGCCACCTTTACCTTTGTGATGCGGGCATTTTCAACCCTGGAAGGGGTGGGAAAAGGGCTCGACCCCGAGTTCAACTTTATGGAAGCGGCTAAGCCGTTTGCTGCACAGCTTATGTCTAATGGCAATCCGTCCGATGGGGCAAACAGCCTACTGGGAGAACTCAGCCGCCAGGCCGCCCAGGTCAGCACCTCTGCCCTGGGCCTGCCCCGGCGCATCGAAGACACCCTCGACAAGCTAGAGCGGGGCGATATTCGCGTGCGGGTGCGTTCGATTGAGACCGATCGCGCCCTACGGCGGATTAGCGGGGTGACGATGGCCAACAATTATGCCATTTTGGTAGGGGCGTTTACCCTTTCGGCAACGGCACTATTGCTGTCGGAGTTTGTCTGGCTGGCCCTAGTGCCCGGTTTACTGGCGGCGGCTACTGGAATCGCATTTTTGCGATCGGTGCTCAAGGTCAACCGGGCCGATCGTCTGCCTTAATGGTTTAGCCCGAGTTTGCTATGGTGGATCGCATTTTTTCAGGGCTGTCGGATCCGGGCCTGCTGCGTACCAGCAACCAGGATGATTACTACATCGACCCCGAGGGCCGATTTTTTATTGTGGCAGACGGCATGGGTGGGCACGCGGGTGGGCAGGAGGCCAGCCGCCTGGCCACGGCGGCTATCAAGACTTTTTTGCACCAGCACTGGCCGTCTGAGACAGCGACGGCTCAGTTGTTAGAACAGGCTCTACGCCAGGCTAATAACGCTATTCTCGACGACCAGCGTCGCCATCCCGAGCGGGGCGACATGGGTACTACGGTGGTGTTGGTCACCTTTCGCGACAGCGACCCACAGCCCTGGTGTGCCCACGTGGGCGACTCTCGCCTCTACCGCCTGCGGGGCCACCAGCTCGATCAGCTCACCGAAGACCACACCTGGATTGCCAAGGCCATTCGGGCCGGGGAAGTCACGCCAGCGCAGTCGCGCAGCCATCCGTGGCGTCATGTGCTGTCGCAGTGTCTAGGGCGCGACGACCTCACCGAAATTGATATTCAGCCCATTGAGGTGCACAGCGGCGATCGCCTATTGCTGTGTAGCGACGGCCTTACCGAAGAGTTATCAGACCATCTGATTGCCTCTCACCTAAAATCAATTCGTGCTTCTGAGGCAGCGGCTACAGCCCTGGTCAACTCTGCCAAACAGCGGGGGGGGCGAGATAACATCACCGTTGTAGTGGTAAATCTATCGTCGCCGCCAGGTGGCAGCGACAGCTAACTCCGGCCGACAAACCGACTCCCCCAAGGGTAGACATTTTAATCGCAGTAGATCAGCCCTTCAGGGGATGTCATTGGGTTAGCAACGGCATTTATAACGGCTGACCGCGGCGACCTAAAGCGCCGCATCTATGGAGTAATGCGGGCGGAGTGCCCCTGCGCCTCTGCCATCTTGGTCTGAACAAAGAATATGTTAAGAAGTTTGCCCTGAGCATTTTTACTTAAGCGACATTGCTAAAAATTGTAAATTCTCGACCGACAGATGTCGGTTTGGGGATGACTTGTTATATTCGCTCATAACACCCGTGACTGGATCTTTGTCAAATGATTGTTATAATTTGTAAACCATCGCGTATTGGCCAAGGTCAGTGCTGTGGTTACAACTTATTCCAGTAGGGATCCTAGGTGCGTTGGGGTAGCTTCTCCTCCGGGAGGGCTAGTTCAGGTCATTAGGGCAGTAACTCAGGCTAAGCCTGGAGGTTACAACCCGTCACTGGGGTGTTGTTCTCTCTCTCAGGAGTAATTCCATGAACGAACCGATGCAACTTTCTCTGGAGCAGCAGTTTAGCCTCAAGTCGTTTGAAACCCAGGTTGACAAAATGAGTCGGGAACAGGCCCAGCAGTTCCTGGTCAAGATGTACGAACAGATGATGATGCGAGAGACAATGTACAAGCACTTTCTCAAGCACGAGTGGGGGATTGGGCCGAATCCTCAAATGTAGTGTCTGACGTCGCCAGAACAGCATGAAGACGGCGACCTCCCTCTCTTGCAGGATTCTTTTTGAATCAGGCCGGGGATGTCGGGGCGTCACCTTCGATGCTATTGAACAATCCAACAGCGGCAAGTTTTGGCTCTGTCTCCGGTCAAAGTCTATCCCTGGCATAGCGATAGTTTTCAAACCGATCTAGATCGGTTAAATTCATTTTTTTCCCATGATGGTGCTGTTGGTCAGCCCAGGCGATTGCATCGATGCACCCTCAGTCCCTGCTTCCCAGCGAAATAATTAGTTTTAGCAGACCACAATTTCTCCTGCAGCGAGAGCAGCGAAAGGTGGTCAATTCAGTCTTCTCTGGTGCTCAATTTTTCCCAGTCGCCAAGGGTTTGAACGGTTGACATCGCTACGGTCACCGGCTGAGCGCTTTAGCCAGGTTCATGAAACTCGGCGCAAGAGAGCTAACGCCCCGAAGAGGGGTTGAAACAGCCCTGTCTAACGTTATGGTAGTGGAAAGGGCCTCTCTGATGGCTGACAACAGTCTGAGGGGAAAGGCCACACCGATCGCCGGATGGGCGATCGCTAATCTTGTACGCTTTGTTGCACCTGAACGGGGGATCTATGTTTCAGCGCGCGCTCATCTGTACCGACTTCACCGACGGCATCTACCGTCTCGCTCAGTTTGTGCCGAGCCTCGTCGCTGGAGGGTTTAAGTCCCTGGTGTTTTTTCACAATGTATCGGTAGACGGCGAGTGGGAGATTCCGCGAGATAGCCCAGAGCTGCTAGAGGAGCCTCGACAACGATTGAAAACGCTGCTGCGAGATATACCCGACGGCATTGATGTAACCGTTGAGGTGCAGATGGGCCGGGCCAGCGAGAGCATTTTACGCCTGGCTAAAAAGCACCAGGCTGACGTAATTTTTTTGGGTAGCCCTACCCGCACTCTGCTGGAGGAGAAGCTATTTGGCAGCACCACCGCTGGCCTAGCGGAAAAGACCGCGATTCCCATTGTTATTTTGCGGCCCCAGCTCGTGTCGACCTATACTACCGCTGAGCTAGAGCTGCGCTGTGCTCATCTATTTCGCTACCTGCTGGTACCCTACGACGGCACCCAGGGGGGCAAGAACTTAATCAAGAATATTCACCAGCAGGTAGAAAGCAATCCTAACTCGGTGCTGGAACGGGTGCGCCTGCTGTGGGTCATCGATGAAAACGTGCGCCGAGCTTTGCGGGGCGACAATCCTATGCAGCAGGCAGAGCAGGAACTCGATCAGCTCCAGGCGGAGCTGGCTGCCCTCAATCTGGTGGTCAACACCACGATTGTCCAGGGCAGTCCTCTCCAGGAAATTTTGAAAACTGCCGAAATTCATGACATTGGGGCGATCGCAACCTGCTCCGGAAATGCTGGCGGCATTCTCAAATGGTCAGCTCCTAGCCTGACCCGCGAAATTATGCGAGGGAGCTGGCATCCTGTGCTGTTTTTCCCCAGCTAGGCCTAGCGCGCTAGGGCTTTAGTCAGAGAGGCTAGAGCCCGTATCGACGTAGATCGACTCTAGCTTTTGCAGCACCTTGGCCTTAAGTTTGGTCTGCAATTCATTGCGCAACAGGTCGCGGCTGGTGGCGATCGCCCCGGTAGAGGGTCGGCTGCGAGCTGTTAGCGCCCACTCCTGGAGTAGGCTGCGCTGGGGGTCAGAGACGTTACAGCTCAGCACATGGGCACAGGGACGCGGGTTTTCTAGGGCAAAAAGCAGCAGTTTATAGCTGCCCGTTTTGCCCAGCAGCCCGGCCATGTCCTGACCTAGAGCAGTTTTGAGATCGAGATAGCAGGGCAGCCAGCGGGCACCGTGGGTGCTGCTGTAGAGCACCGTCAGCCACAGCATCATGGGGTGAGGGGCCATGGTGCAGATAAAGGTGTTGTAGCGGGTGCTAACCAGCCGCCGATTGATTTCGGCTTCGGGCATCATCGCCCACAGGGTGGCTAGGGGCCCCTGGCTGGTAGGCAGCGGGTGAGGAAAAACAATCTCGGCTACAGGCTTGGTGCTGGGCCACACCGTCAGTTTACAGACCTGATCGTCTTTAAGCGCCTCGGTAGCCGTTGGCTGGCGAGTGACGGGCACCCGATTGAGGGTGGTGCCAATTCGCTGGCTAATGCGAAAGCCGTTGACGTAGCGAGCCTGGAGGGGCTCTAGAATTTGCAAAATTTCCTGGGTGCTCTGGGGGCGATCCTCGACGGGCTTGACCATGCAGCTCATCACCAGATCTTCGAGCAGCTTTGGCACTTTAATGCCGCTGGCCACCTCGCCCATGCGCTTGGGCGACTGGGTCTGATGCACCTTATACCAGCCGCCAAAGGTATGGCTGCTGGCCCGCAGAGGTAAGTGGCCCGTCAGCATTTGAAACATCATCACCCCGAGGCTGTAGATATCGGAGCGGCTGTCGAGATCGCGGCCCTCCATTTGCTCAGGGGAAGCGTAGGCCAGGGTGCCCATGAAGCAGTTGGTCTGGTCGCTGTCGACCTGCATGAGCTTGGCAATGCCAAAGTCGAGGATCTTGGCCAGCTCCCCCAGGGTGGGGTCTTGCACAATCATGATGTTGCTGGGCTTGATATCTCGGTGGATGATGGGCACCGGCTCAGGCTGGGTCTTGAGAATAATGCCTTCATGGGCGGACTGAAGGCCCAGGCAAATTTGCCGAATCAGCCCCAAAAATCGCGGAATGGGCAGGGGCTGGAGATTGATCAGGTGGCTGAGGCTTTGCCCCTGAAGGTACTCCATCACGTAGAAAGGTACTCCTTCGTCGCTGACGCCATAGTCGGTGACCCGCACTACGTGAATGCTTTTTTGGCCCAGCTGAGCGCAGGTCATGGCCTCTTGCATGAAGCGCTCGCGCATTTTTTCGCCGGGCAGAGTTTGGGAAAGCAGCTTAATTGCCACCTTAACGCTGCCCAGCAGCAGATCTTCGGCTAGATACACCCGCCCCATCGAACCCTGGCCAATGGGTTCTAACAGTTCGTAGCGATTTGCTAATTTACAGCCTAGGTTTGAGTCAGCCATAGAACGGTATTAGCCAGTAGGCAGGGAGGGGCAGGCAAGACGGGGGGATACATCAAAGCGGGATGGAGCAGCGACAGGTTAAGGAAGCAATAGATCTAGCCTTTTCATTAGGCGGGGCAAGCTGTCCGGCGGTGCACAAATTGAAACTGGAGCCCGCCCATCGCCCCCGTCGTCCTAGCCTGTAGAACAATGGTGCCCACTGAGGCCAGACCGACTCAGATTCCATCCGAATTTGGCATCCTGTAATATCTCGAACCAGGCTTGGCCCAAGACAACAGGTTATAGAGTTACTGTTCCCAGATGCGCCTAAAAGGTGTTGTTTTCACTGTAGTACATTCTGCTTGAAGCATTTATAGAGAGACGGTTTACATCCCTGCCGGAGAAGCGCCCTGCAGATGAAGGGTGGCTTCCATGGCGCTGGTCAGATAGTGCCCCGTCATAATGCCGCTAGAGAGGTGGTAGCGATCGCTGTCGAGGCGGTACAGAGTCTCAAACCCCGTGCGGCGCTGGCGATCGCCCAGAGCCCAGTAGCGCTGAATGATCGAGTCGGGGGCTACCCAACCCTCTCCTTCAACCCGACCCAGCAGGCTGTGCTGCAGCACAAAGGTGTACTGGCAGTCGCCGCTGGTCAACCGTCCCCGATACTGAAGCGCCATTTCGTTGGGCTGGGTGTCGGGCATCACCAGCTTCATCACCATGGTGAACCAGTCGTCGCGGCTCCAGGCGACTAGAATTTTTCCCTTCACTGGGGTAGGCAGCCGATCGCGCTCCATCCAGCTGCCCTGAAGCGTCCATCGGCCAGGCTCAATTAAAAAGCTATGGTCCACACATTGCTCCCTCAGACCTTGACTGGCCGGTGACATCCGCTGTGTCGTTGGTGATGTCCGCCATGGCCCGCTGTCCTTCGTCCTTTGCCTCTCAAGCATACGCCCTATTGTTCAGACTGGGGTATGGGGCTTTGGCACCCCTGTCCCTAACGGGGCAAAGCCTCATCGTTGCCGTGGCCGAGCACCACGGGGCGAGCGGCCCCGGTAACCGTGGGCAAATTGCCGGGGAAGCCCTGGCGGTGCCAGTAGCCCAGTACCGCAAAGGCGATCGCCTCCTTGTAGCTGGCCGAAACCCCCACTGCATCGGTGGGCTGCACCGCCGTCTCGGGCAGATGGGCCTGGAGGCGCGCCATCAGCACCGGGTTGTGGCTACCGCCGCCGCTCACCAGCAGGCGATCGGGCCGGGCGGGCAAAAAGGTGCGATATTCGTGGGTCACCGAGGCCGCCGTAAATTCGGTCAGAGTGGCCACCAAATCGTGAGGGCTTAACCCCTGCCCCTGGGAATCCTGGCGACACTGATTAAAGAACTCCCAGCCAAACAGCTCACGCCCGGTAGATTTTGGCGGTGCCTGGGTGAAGTAGGGGTGCTCCAGCCACCGCTGGATCAGCGGTAGGCAGGGGGTGCCCTGGGCCGCCCAAGCGCCGTCCACATCGTAGGTGAGTGCCCCCGCCGAGAGGGTATGCACGGCAATGTCAATCAGGGAATTGGCTGGCCCTGTATCCCACCCCAGCACCTTGGGGGCACTGTCCCGGCGATTCCAGGGGGGCAGATAGGCAACATTGCCGATGCCGCCCAGATTTTGCACGCAGCGCCGCTCGGTAGGGTGGCTGAGTAGACAGAGATCGACAATGGGGGCGAGCGGCGCCCCCTCTCCCCCGGCTTCAATGTCGGCCTGGCGAAAATTGCTGACAGTGGGTAGGCCGGTGTGCTGGGCGATCGCCGCCCCGCGCCCTAGCTGCATTGTGTAGGCCAGCCGCACTGGCCCCTGGTCGGGCAGCGCCGGGCGACCCACCGGGCGATGAAACACCGTCTGCCCGTGGGAGGCAATCAGATCGGCGGGGCCAGCCTGGGCGATCAGCGCCTGGGCCGCAGCGGCGAAGGTTTGAGCCACGGCATCGTCGAGGGTGGCTAGCTGATCGAGGGCGATCGCCTCCCCCGCGCACAGCGCCAAAATCTGCTGGCGCAGATCGTCGGGGTAAGGATAGGCCAACCCCTGAATAAACGACACCGTTAGGTCGTAGCCATGGCCCTCTAGCTCGACTAAAGCAGCGTCGATACCGTCTACGGAGGTACCGCTGATTAACCCAATTACGCGCATGGCTATACCGGTAGACGCTCTAGACCTTTATTGCTGCCAATCACCACCATCAGCCCCCCGGCCTTGAGCCGGGTGACGGGGCTGGGGTTAATTTCAAACTGGTCGGGATCATTGTCATGGCTGATGGCCAGCAGGGTGAGCTCGTAGCGATTGCGCAGGTCGAGATCCACGATGGTTTTTTGGTCAAAGGCCTGGGGCACGATGATCTCGGCAATGCAGTGGTTGGGGTCGATCTCAAAGCGATCGAGAATGCCGGGGGACGTGAGAGAACGGGCCAGCTCACAGCCCATCTCGTGCTCTGGAAAGACCACATGGTCGGCCCCAACGCGATCGAGCAGCTTGCCGTGAATCTCAGACGACGCCTTGGCCACCACATTCTTGACCCCCGCCTCTTTTAGGTTGAGGGTGGTAATGATGCTTTCTTCTACGTAGTTGCCGATCGCCACAATCACCGTATCAAAGTCGGTAATGCCCGCTTCGCGCAGGGCCGAGGGCTGGGTGGTATCGAGCTGAAGGGCATGGGCCGCAATCTGGTCAGTCAAAGCCTGGCTGACCCGGCGCTCGTCGGTATCAGCGGCCAGCACCTCGTAGCCCAGGTTATTGAGAGTGCCGCACACCGCCCGTCCAAAGCGCCCTAAACCAATTACGGCAAACTGGCGATTGGGCGATCGCATTTTGCGCAAAAACGTCAGCGATGACAAATTCACAACCGTATCTTTACCCCGTTAAAAACTATCGCTCTGGCCCTAGTCTGACCAAATCTTATCACCCACCACCGTATGCCTAGCGTTAGCGGGGTTTCAGCTCAATGGCTATACGGCGAGAATTCTTTTTTGCTAGGCTAGCCTAATGGTTTTGGCCCAGAGGGTAAAGAAGGACGTGAATATACAACTTGGTCGCGGCAAAGTAGTCCGCAGAGCGTACGGCATTGACGAAATTGCCCTGGTGCCTGGGCCTCGCACCCTGGATCCAAGCTTAGCCAACACCCGTTGGCAGATTGGCGGTATTGAGCGCGAGATTCCCATCATTGCCAGCGCTATGGATGGCGTAGTAGACGTTGATATGGCCATTCGGCTTTCGCAGCTGGGGGCCTTGGGCGTGCTCAACCTAGAGGGCATTCAAACCCGCTACGACGACCCCAACCCTATCCTCGACAAAATTGCCTCGGTGGGCAAAGAGGAATTTGTGGGCCTGATGCAGAGCCTCTATGCCGAACCTATCAAGCCAGAGCTGATCACCAAGCGCATCCAGGCCATCAAAGCCGGGGGCGGGGTGGCGGCGGTGAGTGTGACCCCGGCTGGAGCCGCCCGGTTTGGCGCTAGCATTGCCGAAGCTGGAGCCGACCTGGTGTTTGTGCAGGCCACGGTGGTCTCCACCGCCCACCTGTCTCCGGCTGATATTAGCCCGCTCGATCTGGCGGCTTTCTGCGCTGAAATGCCCATGCCGGTGATTTTGGGCAACTGCGTCACCTACGAAGTCGCCCTCAACCTGATGAAGGCCGGAGCCGCCGCCGTGATGGTGGGCATTGGCCCTGGTGCGGCCTGCACCTCTCGCGGGGTGCTGGGCATTGGCATTCCCCAGGCGACCGCCGTGGCTGACTGTGCCGCCGCCCGCGACGACTTCTTTGCCGAAACTGGTCGCTATGTGGCGATCGTCGCCGACGGCGGTTTGGTTACCGGCGGCGACATCTGCAAGTGCATCGCCTGCGGAGCCGACGGGGTGATGATTGGCTCGCCCTTTGCCCGCGCCGCCGAAGCCCCGGGTCGTGGCTTCCACTGGGGTATGGCTACCCCCAGCCCGGTGCTGCCCCGAGGCACCCGCATCAACGTGGGTACCACCGGCAGTCTGGAGCAAATTTTGCGGGGCCCCGCCGGGCTCGACGACGGCACCCACAATTTCTTGGGGGCGCTGCAAACCAGCATGGGCACCCTGGGAGCCAAAGACCTAAAGGAGATGCAGCAGGTAGAAGTAGTCATCGCCCCCTCACTGCTGACGGAGGGTAAGGTCTACCAGAAAGCCCAGCAGCTCGGCATGGGTAAATAGCAAATCTGGCAGAGCCTCAATGGTTCGAGAAATGGCTTTTGGGACTCTAGAGTCCCAAAAGCCATTTTTTTGTTGAGTTCAAAGACATCTCTCTTTTTTGGTATCAGTAGCCGTGGCAGAATTGGTGAAATAGCTGGAGACAACCCATGGTTGACATGCAGCAAATTGAAGCGCTAAGTCAGCAAATTGCTGAGCAGTTTAACCCCGATCGCATTATTCTGTTTGGCTCCTACGCCTACGGCGAACCCACCGCAGACTCTGACGTGGATCTCCTGGTTGTTCTACCCTTTGAGGGCTATCCATTCCGTAAGGCTTCAGAAATTTTAAGGGCGACTGATCCCAATTTTGCGGTCGATTTAATGGCCCGAACTCCTGAACAATTTCAACAACGCCTTGAACTGGAGGACTTTTTCATCAAAGAAATTTGTGAGCAAGGTAGGGTTTTATATGAAGCCGCGCACCCAAGAGTGGGTTGATAAAGCTGAAGGAGACTTTACCACCGCCGGTCGAGAACTTGAGGCCACTCAAGCTCCAAACTATGATTCTGTCTGTTTTCATGCCCAGCAGTGTGTTGAAAAGTACTTCAAAGCTTGCCTCTATGAAAATGACATTCCCTTCAGCAAAATTCACGATTTACGCATCTTGTTGAAAGCTCTATTGCCGCTCGAACCAGCTTGGCAACAGTGGGAAAAAGCTCTAACGGATTTGACAATGGCCGCTGTTGAAGTCCGCTATCCAGGGTTTTTCGCCGATGAAGAGGTTGCGATTGAAATGTATGAACTGTGTGCTGAGGTGCGGCAGGCGGTGCGGCAAAGCTTGGGCTTGGTATGAAAAGCACTAAAGCGCCGTGTTAAAAATCGGGTTTCTCCTGTACCGAGACTCTAAGCCTTAAAAAGACAAAAACTGGCTTTGACAATACTCTGTCAAAGCCAGTCAGCTTGGGGGTTCAGAAAGGAACTGAGCGATCGCTACCTACCAGCTCCGAGTTGGCGCTAGCGCGTGGCCGCGAATCAGGCTGCCCACGGTTTTGGCGGTGATTTTCATCTGCACCAGGGGATTGGCGGGCACCACGGTTTTGTAGAGGTAGCTGTCGAAGGTGAGCTTCTGCACATCGATGTCAGAGCACATTTCGACAAAGGCCTCGCGGGTGGCGTCGGAACGGTAGAACACCGTTTGCAGCAGATCCAGCACCCTGTAGGTAATGCCGTACTGTTTATCCCAACGCTTGAGGTAGACCTTGAGGTCGGCTTCAGTGGGAATGCGCTGGCCATTGTTAGAGAATTCCACAATGGTTTCGGCGCACATGCGGGCCGACTTGGCGGCAAAGTAAATGCCCTCACCGGATGACTTGGTAACCGTGCCTGCGGCGTCGCCTACCAGGGCTACCCGACCGACAACGCGGCGAGGTCTGGGGTGCTCAGGAATGGGGTGGGCTTCTACTTTGATGATTTCGCCGCCCTCAAGGCGCTTGGCAGCGCGGGCGCGAATGCCCGCCTGGAGGCCCTTGATCTTGGCCTGGTTAACGCGCATGGTGCCGGTGCCCACGGCGACGTGGTCGTATTTGGGGAACACCCAGGCGTAAAAGTCGGGGGAGACATCGTTGCCCACGTACATTTCGGCTAGGTCTTCGTAGTAGGCCATTTTGTCGTCGGGCAGGCGAATGCGCTCTTGGAAGGCGATCGCATAGTTATAGTCCCCAGCCTTAATGGCCTTGGCGACGCGGGAGTTAGCCCCATCGGCCCCGATCACCAGATCGACCTGGAGCGACTTGTTGTCGCCCACCAGGCCGTCTTCGCGGTGCTCGGTGTAGTGGAGGGTGTAGGCTCCGGTCTCGGTGGCGGGGATTTCGAGGGTGTGGACGGTGCCGTTGATCAGCTTGGCCCCGTGCTGGGCGGCGCGATCGCGCAAAAAGCCATCCATCACCTCGCGGCGGCACATGCCGATGTACTCATCGTCCTTGAGGGTGCTGCCGATGTTGACCTCAACGTTGGAGGGGGAGATCATCTTCATCTTGCGCACGCGGCGATCGATGATCTCGGGCGGCAGATCAAACTCGTCAACCATACACAGGGGAATCGCGCCGCCGCAGGGCTTGGCGTTGTCGAGCTTGCGCTCGAAGAGGTACGTTTCAATACCGGCTTTAACTAACGTCTCAGCAGCCGAGGAGCCTGCTGGACCTGATCCTACTACTGCTACCCGAAGTACCAAGGGTGCTTACTCCACTTTGCAAAATGCTACCGATGCATCGTATCACGGGTTTTTGGGCATTTTGGGCCACTCCCGAAGGATGTAACCTGATTGAAATACTCGTTTACATTGAGTTATCCAGCGCGGGCATAAATCTATTATTCTGTCAGGGAAAATTCTATGGGCGCAGGAACTTAGTGGCTTAGAACCAAAGCCCTGGAGCGGCAACCCGCTCGGGACATTCTCACGCCTGGCTATGGACTCTTTACCTTATGCTGCCAAATCAATTCCTAACTCATCCACTAGCCAGTTGATTACCTGCTGCCGTTCGCCAGGGGTAAGGTAGAAGCGTCCTGTCTGGCGCAGGCGATCGTTCATGTCTTCCACATCGGCCAGGGTAAATAGCCCGGCGGTGCTGCCCAGGGTGCAGAGAATATCGTCTTGGCCCTGCTGGTCAAGCCCGCCGTAGCGGTAGCGGGCAATGTGCTGGCCCAGTCGGGTAAAGTCGTAGCTGTCTTGGGCCAGCCGCTGCTTTTTGGCGTCGGGAATGGGCTCTCCCGCCGCAATTTTGGCGTAGTCGGTATCGAGGATGTCGAGGTGGACAATGCGGGGCTGCGGATGGGAACTCAAGCTGCCTCCTTGGTCTGAGTCGAGCCAAAACTTCTGCCCAGGTTAGTTTGAACAGAGGTACCAGGGTAATAGATGGATGGGGGGTGGCCCTGATTTTGTTAAATAGATTTCAGAAATGGGCGATCGCCCTTGCATTACGAAACACGTCTTGGGGTAGGGGCAGACCCACGTGTCTGCCCTCGGAAATTTTGGATTGGCGATTTTGGATTTTGGCAAAATTACGCCAGGGTTAGGGCAAGGTAGCGATTTCCAGGGCTTGGTAGGCCGCTTCCGAGAGCAGGTCGGTTTCGGATTGAACGCGATCGAGAAACACCTTGCCCTCTAGATGGTCGGCCTCGTGCTGAAAAATGCGGGCGACAAAGCCCTCCCAGACCGCTTGCTGGGGTTGCCCGTGGCGATCGCAGTAGTCCACCTCAATGGCTCGATGGCGCGGCACGCGGCCCCGCACCCCCGGCACGCTGAGGCAGCCCTCCCAGCCCAGTTCCAGGTCATCGCTGGCGGAGACTAGGCGCGGGTTAATCAGCACCGTAGGCTCCATCAGGGGAGCGCGAGGATAGCGCAGGTTGGGGCGCGAGGCAATCACCATAATACGTAGGGAGTAGCCCAGTTGGGGGGCCGCAATCCCGACGCCGTTGGCGGTGCGCACTGCCGTCAACAGCTGGTCAATCAACCGTTGTATAAACCCATCTTTCACCGAGGCCACGGGCTGGGCGACCTGACGCAGTACCGGATGGTCTAGGGTCAGCACCGGGATTGTGGAAATTGGCTCTGGTGACGAAGACTCTGGAGTGGTCATGGATAGGCAATTGGGGGCAAACAGCGGGACGGGACGAGGATAGCTAAGCAATATATTGTAGTCATTGTATACATCTCCCCAGCGGCTGGGCTCCCATGGTTCAATAGACCAGCGGGACGCCTCCGGCTCCTAGCTCAATTGGGGCACCAGGGGATCCAATTTTTGTTAAAGCGCTATATGTAGAATCAGGGACATTTTTTACCTATATATCTAGTACCCTATAGATCCCCGACATGCGAGCTGGACTGGGCTGTCCCAGTCTACGGCTACGCCTCGGGAGAACGGTTCCACTGCCTTGGAAAGCCCCAGTTCTGGCGTCAGAATGCTAGCGGGCTAGGGAGTGCTGGCCCAATTAGCTAAATCATGCGCGATGTCTGCCCTCGGGCAGCGGTTATTTACGAGGTAAACCGTGGATCAGGCCCTGAATCGGTTGTGGGAAGAGGTGCTGAGCCAGCTTCAGGTGGAGCTGAGCCGCCCCACCTTTGAAACCTGGATCAAGCCCGCCCAGGCGCGGACCCTAAGCGATCGCGCCCTGGTAATCTCGACCCCCAACCCCTTTGCCCGCAACTGGGTGCAAAAGCACTATGCGGGCACCATTACCCAAGTCGTCAACAATATTTTGGGCAAGGCCATTGAGCTTCAGGTGACGGTGGTACCCGACGGCGATCACGCCTCGGCGGCGCTGCTGCCCATGGCCGAGGTCAGCTGGCCCACCGCCCCTCCCACCCTGCCCGCCCGCCCGACCCCGGCCTTGCCCAGTCGCCCAATGGCGGTAGAGTTGCCCGCCCCGGCCCGCGAGAACTACAACGACCTCAACCCCAAGGCGGTGTTTTCGCGCTTTGTGGTGGGGGCCAACAACCGCATGGCCCACGCCGCCGCCCTGGCGGTGGCCGAGTCGCCGGGGCGCGAGTTTAACCCGCTGTTTTTGTGCGGCGGGGTAGGCCTGGGCAAAACCCATCTGATGCAGTCCATCGGTCACTACCGGCAAGAAATCGCTCCCCAGGCGCGGGTGGCCTACGTCAGCACGGAGCAATTTACTAACGACCTAATCACCGCCATTCGCCGCGACAGCATGCAGCACTTTCGCTCCCACTACCGGGACGTGGATATATTGCTGGTGGACGATATTCAGTTTATTGAGGGTAAAGAATATACCCAGGAGGAGTTCTTTCACACCTTCAACACGCTGCACGAGGCGGGCAAGCAGATTGTGTTGGCCTCAGACCGGCCCCCCAACCAGATTATGCGGCTGCAAGACCGGCTGATCTCGCGGTTTTCCATGGGCCTGATTGCCGACATTCAGCCCCCCGACTACGAGACCCGGATCGCCATTCTGCAAAAGAAGGCGGAGTATGAGCAGGTGCAGATTCCCCGCGAGGCGATCGAGTATATCGCCGCCAGCTACACCTCGAATATTCGTGAGCTGGAGGGGGCACTAATTCGCGCGATCGCCTACACCTCGATCTCAGGCCTGCCGATGACCGTCGAGCACCTGATGACGGTGCTGAATCCGCCGACGGACAAAATTGAAGCCTCACCCAGTTCGGTGCTGGCGGCGGTGTCGGAACAGTTTGGTATCTCGGTGGAAGATTTAAAGGGAGCCTCACGGCGGCGGGAGATCAGCCAGGCCCGCCAGGTGGGCATGTATCTCATGCGCCGCCACACCGATCTCAGCCTGCCGAAAATTGGCGATGCCTTTGGCGGCAAAGACCACACCACGGTGCTCTACAGCTACACCAAGATTGAGAAGCTGCTAAAGCGCGATTTAGACCTAGCTCAAACCATTCGGCAGCTGGGCGATCGCCTCAGCATGGCAGAACGAGGTCGGTAAGAAATAGGTTAATGATGCTAGGGATGTCGCCGAGGTAGCAGGAACAATAGGGATGAATTGAGTACTCTGAAACTTGAGGACAGCTTGATTTTCTGACTCCCATGGCGGCCGAAGCGCCCGACAATTCTGTCCAAGTTGAAAGCCGTGCGGAGTGGCGCGCGTGGCTGGCGGCCAACCACGCGCGCACTGAAGGACTGTGGCTGATCACCTACAAGAAACGGCCAGGTAGGCCCTACGTCTCCTACGACGAGGTGGTCGAAGAAGCGCTGTGCTTTGGCTGGATCGACAGCAAGGGCAACAAGCTCGACGGCGATCGCACCATGCTGTGGATGGCCCCGCGCCAGCCGGGTACCGGCTGGTCGGCACTCAACAAACGTCGCATCGCCGCCCTCACCGAGGCGGGGCTGATGATGCCGCCGGGGCTGGCGAAGATTGAGGCGGCGAAACAGGATGGGTCGTGGGAGCTGCTGGATGCGATCGAGCGGCTGGAGATTCCCCCCGATCTAGCGGCGGCCTTTGCTGAGAATGACCTCGCCTCGGCCAATTTTGAAGCCTTCCCCCGCTCGGCCAAGCGGGGCATTCTGGAATGGATTGCCAGCGCCAAGCGGGCCGAAACGCGCGAGCGCCGCATTGCCGAGACCGTAGAGCTAGCCGCCCAGAACCTTCGCGCCAACAGCTGGCCCAAGCGCCCTGGCTAGGGCAACCGGCGATCGCCTGATTCAGCTCAAAATTGATAATGCCCCAGATAGCAGTAATACCAAATTAGAATCACAAAACCCCGATTCCCAACCGGCAAAACCGTAGAGGCAAATGGCATTTGCCCAGGGGAATCTAGGAATTACGCTGGCGCGCAGAAGGGAGCCGGTACCAGGGCAGATGGGGATATTCGTGATGCTCCCAGTGATAGCCAAAGTAGTAGCAGGTCAGCAGCGACAGCAGCCGCGGATAGTTGCTGCTAATTGCACAATGGGCGTTAGCTGATCGCTCAGATCGGTGGGGTAAATAGGTGCCAAATAGAAAGAGCTGCATTGAGCTGAGCACGATGGGCAACAGCCAAAATAACCCCAAATTGCTGGCAGAAATTTGAAACCCAACCGTGAATATTAAGACTATAACAACTAGCTTTAGCACCAGAACAGCCTGGTCTCGGCCTTTGAGATAACCAGCCATAAATTTCCAATACCAGAGGGCAATGCTGCGGTGAATGCCGTCGTGAAAATCGGGATCTCGTGCTTGACCCGGATACCGATGATGCTGCCAGTGGTTAACCGCAAGTTTCTGGTAAGACAGTGGGGCATATAGGGTTACGGCCAGTCGCCCAATGGCGTGGTTTAGGCGGCGATCGCCCGGCATAACCACCCCATGAATGGCGTCGTGGGCCACAATAAATAACCCCGTTTGAATGTAGGTTCGTCCCAACACTGCGACAAGCATCCACAACGGTTTGACCTGGCCTATATCGACCAGCAAGAGCCCTGCTAAACTGCCCAGCCAGAGCGCCACAATGGCCAAAGCGACAAAAATACCGGTTAAGGAAAAGGGCCGATCAAGACAGCCTACAGACTTCAGCAATACATACCTAGCATTCAAACGCGAAAATCGTTCCACCGTCGGTGGGTTGAGAAAACTTCGAACCATTGGGGATTTCATTTCTGCCTGCTGTTTGCTGCGCACGGATAAAGCCCTACCTAGTTCCGCCTTCCTGCACTAGGTATCACTAGAATCGAGCAGAAAATTGCTCAGGTTCTGCGTATATCTCGGGTCTTGGGTGCCCAGCAGCCGATCCCAAAATGTGAAGTAAAGCCCGTAGTGCACGGTGTATTTGAGATGGTGGATAGAGTGATGGGCCGGGCCAATTACCCACTGCCCCAGCCAGTGGTGAGGAAACAGCGTCGGCAAGCGATCTGGCCCCAAATGGTTGAGGATGGCCCATACGGTCATGGTGGTGAGCACGGCAATCATCGTGATGAAATGCAGCGGCAGCACAAAGATAATGCCCACTAAAAAGACGGCCTGAACCACGGCCTCTAAGGGGTCAAAAGCAAAGGAAGTCCAGGGGGTGGGATAGCGCGATCGGTGGTGCCCCCGGTGAAGCCAGGCAAAGAGTTTTGGGTGGTGAAACAGCCGGTGGGTAAAGTAAAAGTAGGTGTCTTGTAAAATTAATACTGCGCCATAGCTTGCCCCTAAATACCACAGCCCATACTGGTTGGGGTCAGCGTAGAGGTAGGTAGCCCCCTCTTGGTAGGCCGAGAGCACAAAGGCCGCAGCCAGGGCAAACACCAAAGCCGATAGGGCAGACAGCTGAATATCGTGGCGAATAGCTGGCCAGGATGGCGATCGATGGCGCAACTGAGGGTTCACAAACGACCGACTAATCGGTGAATAAAAGACCCAATAGGTAATGCCCGCCACCAAAAAATAGCGACACAGAATGATGCCTAAAAAGGCCATACTGTAAAACTCAAAGGATCGTTCTCTCAAGCTGATTAAGTTCCTTGCTAGGCCCTAAATAGTGCAGTCGTGGCCACCGGAAGTGCGCGCCAACAGCCTAGAGCGTGCTGGAGCCGCTCAGTGTAACCGAGTTTAGCAGCAGGCTGGGCCAGGCTGACGCTAGCCAGGTTGGTCGGCTAACGCCTTGCCCTGAACCCCCTCGGCCAAAGGCGTTGAGGGAAGACTGGCAACGGCAACTGTCTAGAAATCTTGGTTTAACATGGTCTGATTGACGACGGAACATCGTTACCAATCAAACTACCTAGCTATCGGCTCCTCTGTCATCGCCAGGAGGGAGGGTATTGGGCAACCCCGCCCCCATTCCCCACGACGCATGGACGAAGACGGTACAGGCTTTTCCCCATCCGCAGCCCTCCTCTGCGGCTAGCGGTAGAGCAGCCAAGGAAGGCAGCTCAATGGGGCAGGCGTTGTTGGTAGGTAGAGCATGTTCTGTCCATCCTCCGGTGGCCGAGGGTATTGTGGTGCTTTTAGAGCATGTGCTGGGGCGATCGCTTGGGCTGCTGGGCTACCTGGGGGCGATCGCCGTCATCAACGAATCCATCCGCCATTGAGCTGGTTGAAATCAGTCTCTTTCCGCTAGTGTTAAGGAGTATTAAGCAAGTGTTTTCTGAGAGGCATCGCCGTGACCACTGCTTTGGCTACCCCCGCAACTAAAACCTGGCAATGGCAGGGGTTTTCCATTCGCTACCAGCAGCTTGGTGGTGTGGGTGCCCCGGTGCTGTGCATCCACGGGTTTGGCGCCTCTAGCGATCACTGGCGAAAAAATCTGCCTGTTCTTGGCGAAAATTTTCAGGCCTATGCGATCGACCTAATTGGCTTTGGCCTCTCCGACAAACCCACCCCCAATCAGCCCCTGGCCTACACCTTTGAGACCTGGGGTCAGCAAATTCTCGACTTTTGCCGCGAGGTAATCGGCCAGCCCGCCTACCTGGTGGCCAACTCTATCGGCTGCATCGTGGCGCTCCAGGCCGCTGTGGATGGGTCTGATTGGGTCAAGGGCATAGTCATGCTCAACTGCTCTATTCGCCTGCTGCACGAGCGCCGTCGGGCTGAAATTCCCTGGCACCAGCGCCTCAGCACCCCCATCGTGCAGAAGATTCTGGGCTATCCCCAGGTGGGGCGCTTCTTTTTCTCCCGCATTGCCCAGCGCCAGGTGATTCGCAATCTGCTGGGGCAGGCCTACCGCCGCCCAGAGGCCGTCACCAACGAGCTGGTGGAGGCGATTCTCAACCCCGCTCTCACCGTGGGGGCCGCTGACGTATTTCTGGCCTTTGTACGCTATTCCCAAGGGCCGCTGCCCGAAGACCTGCTGCCCCAGGCTCAGTGCCCAGTGTGGATTATTTGGGGCCAGGATGACCCTTGGGAGCCGGTGGCCCTGGGCCGCAAGCTGGCCGACTTTCCAGCCGTGAGAGCCATGGAAGAACTGCCCGGTGTCGGCCACTGCCCCCAGGATGAAGCTCCTGAACTGGTGAATCCGTTAGTGCTAGGGTGGCTGGGAGAGGCCGAATCTGTGGGAGCCTGATGTCGTCTAGGCGACCATGCTGGCTTCAAACCCGGCAGTGGCCGCAGAATATAGGCTAATTCGCAATGCTCAGCGCGGCCTCATTTCTAAAGTGTCTCTAAAGGTTGCCTGCGATCGCAGTCTGCCTTCTTACCATGGAGACACCTGTAGACATCACCCCAGAGGATTGTCGCCCTCGCTAGACACCGCAGCCCTAACCCCACCGAAAGGAATCCTACGATGGCCGACTACCAACCCACCGACACCGCCTTTGCCCTCGATCGCGACTGCAAAACCCTCGCTCGCCACGTCCTCGAACAGCTCCACAGCTTTGGCCCCGAGGCCCAAGACCTCAGCGCCCTGATGAACCGCATTGCCCTGGCCGGGAAGATTATCGCCCGCCATCTCAGCCGCGCCGGGCTGATGGAGTCGGCCCTGGGCTTTACCGGCGAAATCAACGTCCAGGGGGAAGCCGTCAAGAAGATGGATATCTACGCCAACGACGTATTTATCTCGGTGTTTAAGCAGAGCGGCCTGGTCTGCCGCCTGGCGTCCGAAGAGATGGATCAGCCCTACTATATTCCCGAAAACTGCCCGGTTGGTCGCTACACCCTGCTCTACGACCCCATCGATGGGTCATCCAATGTCGATATCAACCTCAACGTCGGCTCGATCTTTTCCATTCGCCGTCAGCAGGGCGATGACCTCGACCAAACCGGGGCCGATCTGCTGCAAGACGGCCATCAGCAGCTGGCCGCAGGCTACATTCTCTACGGCCCCAGCACTATTTTGGTTTACTCCATTGGTAAGGGGGTGCATGCCTTCGTGCTCGACCCCAGCCTGGGCGAGTTTATCCTGTCCACTGAAAATATCCAAACCCCTACCCACGGCCCTACCTACAGCGTCAACGAGGGCAATTTCTGGCAGTGGGAAGACTCTATCCGCGACTTTACCCGCTATGTGCATCGCCACGACGGCTACTCCGCCCGCTACACCGGGGCGCTAGTGGCCGACTTCCACCGCATTTTGACCCAGGGCGGGGTGTTTCTCTACCCCGGCACCACCAAAAAGCCCGAGGGCAAGCTGCGGCTGCTCTACGAGACGGCACCCCTGGCCTTTTTAATTGAGCAAGCCGGCGGCCGGGCCAGCACTGGCATCGAAGAGATTATGGGAGTGGTGCCCGGCGAGATTCACCAGCGCACGCCCTTTGTGGTGGGCAGCCGCGACGATGTGGCCCTAGTGGAGTCATTCATTCAAGACCACAGCCGCCGCCAGGGTACCCTGCTGACCAATTAGCATTAGGGAATGGTCAGAGCTGACGGCTGACTTGGGGCGATCGCCCCTGCCCTTTAAACCCAACTTAAACTGGCTGGGTCAAGCTAACCCTGTAGCCTGGGCTACGGCTTGCACCCCAGATTAGTTGCATTTAATACCATTTTCAGCGGGTTAATTAAGACCGTCTATAGTCTCACCAGATTTGTAAAATCTGCTGTCAATATAGATTTCGATTTCTGTTATCTATAGGTTGCTTCTGCGATCGCTAATCCAGTCGGTACCAGCCTTATCAGTGCGTCGTTACTAACGTTTACTCCCCACGCTTATGGTGTCCTTGCTTGAAAATCCCCTGCGCACTGGTCTCCAGCAAGACCGGATTCCCGAGCCGCAGATTTTGGTCATTTTCGGAGCCTCTGGCGACCTCACCCAGCGCAAAATTGTGCCCGCCATTTACCAAATGCGGCGTGAGCGACGGCTGCCCCCCGAGTTGACAATCGTGGGTGTCGCCCGCCGCGAGTGGAGCCACGAGTTCTTTCGCGAGCACCTGCGCGAAGGGGTAGAAGAATTTGGCAACGGCTTGGGCCATGAAGCCATCTGGAATGACTTCGCGCGAGGGCTGTTTTACTGCCCCGGCGACATTGATAACCCAGATTCTTACCAGGCGCTTAAAGCCCTGCTGGCCGAGATTGACGTGACCAGGGGCACCAAGGGCAACCGGGTGTTTTATCTCTCGGTAGCACCCCGCTTTTTTGGCGAGGCCACCCAACAGCTGGGGGCCGCAGGCATGCTCAAAGACCCCGACAAACAGCGGCTGATCATTGAAAAACCCTTCGGCAAAGATCTGTCTTCGGCGCGGGTGCTCAACCGGGTGGTGCAGGATGTCTGCGACGAACGCCAGATCTACCGCATTGACCACTACCTGGGCAAAGAAACCGTTCAAAACCTGATGGTGTTTCGCTTTGCCAACGCTATCTTTGAGCCCCTGTGGAACCGGCAGTTTGTCGATCATGTGCAGATTACCGTGGCCGAAACCGTGGGCTTAGAGGGCCGGGCGGGCTACTACGAAACCGCCGGGGCGCTGCGTGACATGGTGCAAAACCACTTAATGCAGCTCTTCAGTCTCACCGCGATGGAAGCCCCCAACTCCCTCGATGCCGACGCCATTCGCAACGAAAAGACTAAGGTGCTGCAAGCCACCCGACTGGCCGACATCGACGACATCAGCCAGTCGGCGGTGCGCGGGCAATACTCGGGCGGCTGGATGAAGGGCCAATCGGTACCGGGCTACCGCGAGGAGGAGGGGGCCAACCCCAGCTCGACGGTGCAGACCTTTAGCGCCATTAAACTGGAGATCGACAACTGGCGCTGGAAGGGGGTGCCCTTCTACATGCGCACCGGCAAGCGCATGCCCAAGAA
Organism: Leptolyngbya sp. CCNP1308; assembly: GCF_034932455.1. NCBI lineage: Bacteria > Bacillati > Cyanobacteriota > Cyanophyceae > Leptolyngbyales > Leptolyngbyaceae > Leptolyngbya > Leptolyngbya sp. CCNP1308. The sequence goes on from NZ_JAYGIH010000107.1 coordinate 100,683, forward strand.
GGTGAGCGAGATTTCTATCCACTTCAAAGATGTGCCCCACCTAATGTTTCAGTCTGCCGCTCAGCAGATGAACCACAACGTGCTGGCCCTGCGCATTCAGCCCGACGAGGGCATCTCCATGCGCTTTGAGGTGAAGACGCCGGGGAACTCGCTGAGAACGCGATCGGTAGATATGGACTTTCGCTACGATGCCGCCTTCGGCCAGGCCAATACCGACGCCTACGCCCGCCTGATTGTCGACTGCATGCTAGCCGACCAAACCCTGTTTACCCGGGGCGACGAAGTAGAAGCCTCCTGGCGTCTGCTGACCCCCCTGCTCGAAGCCTGGGATGCCCCTGCCGACCCCGAGGCCATCCCTCTATACGAGGCGGGCACCTGGGGTCCGATGGAAGCCGAGTTTTTGCTGAACAAAGACGGCCGCCGCTGGCGACGCCTCTAGAAAAGCTTAGAGGTTTGAGTTAAAGAGATTTCTAGGAAAGAAGATCCCCGCTTCATCCGGCGACTGTAGCTATCGTAGGGTGGGCACTGCCCACCATTCGGGAGAAAGTCTTCCAGAAGTCGCCTAAGGCTCAATTCCCAAACTCAAAACTAAAAACTAAGCACTTAAAACTAAGCACTCCCAAATTCCCCTTTACCCCCAACATTCCTATGACTACGACTCCCATCGTTGCCCTACAAAAACCTAAGGATATTTCCCTCGACGAGATCGAGTCAGAGCTGCACAGTATTTGGCACCAGCAAGACTCGGGAATGAATGCCCCCATGGCAACTCGGGCCACCACCTTCACCATGGTGATCTACGAACCCGAGGAGGTGCAGCAGATTTTAGCGGCCCTGGGTTTTTACACTGGCTTCATTGACAGCAACCACGGCAGCCAGACCCGCGAGGCCATTCGCCAGGCCCAGATGACCTACGATGATCTGCGGGTAACGGGCCGGGTTGACCCCCCTACCCTGGCGCGATTGCGTCAGGAGTACACCCAGCTTTCTGAGGCTCAAAAACAGTACCCCAACCTCGATCAGCGCGGGTTTAGCCTCAGCGAGTCGATTTCAGCCCACAACCCCTGCCGCATCATCAGCCTTTGCCCCACCTTTGGGGAAGACACCGGGGTGACCGCCCAGGTTTCGGTGTACTGTCCGGTGCAGAAGAAAGGCTCAGGCAACCTGGTGTGCTGTGAGTACATCAACCTGCGGGGTACCAAAGCCGCCCTGGGTCGAGTCAGCGACCTGATTGCCTCATTGATTTTGCCGGAGTTGCCCAAGTTTGTGTGGTGGAAAGCTACCCCTAGCCCCGAACAGCTGATCTTTCAAAACCTGGCAAAGTCGAGCAACTGCATCATCGTTGACTCAAGCTACTTCAGTGATGCTGAGGCCGAGCTGCAAAAAATGCAGGAGCTAATCGAAGCGAGTACCTACATTGCCGACCTCAACTGGCACCGCCTGGCTCCCTGGCAGGAGCTGACTGCCGCCGCCTTTGACCCCCCTGAGCGGCGCGAGTCACTGGTGGATGTCGATCGCATCAGCATTGATTACGAGCAGGGTAACGCGGCCCAGGCGCTGCTTTACCTGGGCTGGTTTGCCAGCCGCCTGGGCTGGCAGCCGATCGATTACGTCGAAGAAGGCGGCATCTACAACATCAAAAAAATTCATTTCAAAGGCACCAACGGTCTAGACATTGAGGCGGAGCTAGCGGGCATTCCGGTGGCCGACTCTGGAGAAGTGGTGGGCGACTTGACCGGGCTACGGCTGGCCTCCACCGACAGAAACGCCAACTGCTGCACCATTCTGTGTTCTGAGACCACGGGCTGCATGCGGATGGAAGCCGGGGGTGGTGCCCAGGCCTGTCAGGTAGAGCAGGTCACGGCTCTCTCCGACCAAAAGGCCGACTTTATGCTGGGTCAGCAGCTTCAGCGCTGGGGCGAAGATGTGCTCTACGAAGAGAGCCTGGCTATGGTGGCGAAGATCATGACCCTGCTGGCGAGGTAGGGGTAGGAGATGGCTGCAAGGGTGGGCTAAATCCTTTACAGTGACATCCATGACGTTGGAATTGGGTTGATGTCGCTGCCCCTTGTCGCTACAGAGACACTGACGGTGGGCCAGGTTCAGCTGCGGCTGCTGCCCCAGCGAGCGGTTTTTGTGGAGTCGTTAAAGCTGCTGCTGGTGTCAGATGTCCATCTGGGTAAGGCCGAGACCTTTCAGCACCACGGGTTGCCGGTGTCTAGCCAGGTCAACCAGGGCACGCTCCGACGGCTGGAGGAATTGTGCAGCCAGTATCAGCCGGAGGCGCTGTGGATTTTGGGCGATCTGTTCCACGGGCGCGAGGGCATGGCCGATGAGGTCATCGACGCCTGGTTGAAGTTCTTGCACCGGACTCAGGTCAGCGCTCACCTAATTTTGGGGAATCACGATCGCCGCCTGCAAGACACCCTGACCCAGCTCTCAGTGGAATGCTTTGTCGAGGCGGTGGAGGTGGGGGATGTTCTTTTTAGCCATGGGCCCGAGGTAGACCCCACTCGACTAAATATCTGCGGACATATTCACCCCTGTTTTCGCCTTAGTATAGGGTGCGATCGCCTGCGTCTGCCCTGTTTTCACTGGCAGCCCCGGCAGCAACGGCTAACGCTGCCCTCCTTTGGGGAATTTACCGGCGGCTATGACATTGCGCTGGCGGCAGGGGAGACGGCCTACGTGGTGGCGGAGGAGGCGGTGGTGGAGTTTGGGAAGTAGACCAGTTTTAGATTTTGGATTTTGGTCGGTGGAGCTATCGTAGCTAGGGACGTGCAGGAGAGGCATTGTAGGCATAAATTGCTCTCAAATCCACAGCCTAAAACTGCTCTCAAACGAGCCGACTGTGCCAATCCAAAATCCAACACCCAAAATCTAAAATTCCCTCCCAGACGGGCCGACTGTGCCAATCTAAAATCCCCCATCTAAAATCTAAAATCCCCTGGGATCAGACGCTATGCTAGGTTTCTGGGTTTCTGAGGGGCATAGCTATGACAAAAGCCAAAGTATGGATGGTAGTGGCGCTCTGTAGCGTTTTTGTCGCGGTGGCAGCGATCGCCGTCGCCCTCGGACGGCGCAATGATCCCACCGTAGTGATGCCCACTAGTCCCGAGGAACAAACCGAGGAGCAGCCAGTGGTGGTAGACCCCACTGAGCCAGCCTCAGGGACAAGCCCAGGAGCAGGGACTACTCCAATCCCCAGTCCGCCGGAACCTGGGGTCGGGGGCACAGGGCAGGCGGTCAACCCACCTCAGGCGGCGCAGCTGATTGCCGACCAGCCTGGATCTCAGATCAATCTGCGATCGCAGCCCACCACCTCTTCGGATAGCAAGGGCTACGGTCTGGTGGGCGACCCAGTGATGCTGCTGCGATCTGCTGCGGCCAGCGACGGCACCTGGTACTTCGTCAAATTTGACGAGTCTGGGGCCGAGGGCTGGATTCGCGGCGACTTTATCAACACCGAAGGACGGGCCACCCCTCTGTCGCAGCGGGCCGACGACAGCAACACCTGCGAGGGCGTGATGGAAGGCATGACCGTCACCGCTTTCTACGACGCCAACGGCTTTCACCTGGTGCGCTTCGTCAACTTAGAAACCAAAAACACCTTCGACGCCACCCTCAGCCGCCAGGGCAGCAGCAACGCCGGGCAGCCCCTGTACCAGGGCAGCGCCAGCCCCCCGACCGGCGGCAGCTATCCCGTAGCGCTCACCGATCTCTCCGGGGGCAATCCCCGCAGCGGTTCCCAGGTGAGCATCGATTACACGGGGATTGAGGGGAGTGCGACTTGTGATTAGGGAGTGGGGAGTAGGGAGTGGGCTGATAAGATTGGAGCGTGAAGCCGCCACCTAAGGAGCACGCCCATGGCCTCAGAACTCAGTGCCGAAGAACAACAGGAGCTAGACACCCTGCGGCAAATTATCGAGCAGGCGATCGCCGATGGGGTGCTCACCCAGGCCGAGCGCGATACGATTACGGCGGCTATGCGGGCCGACGGCCAAGTTACCTTTGAGGAATTGGATCTGGTGCGGCAATTGGTCAACGATAAAGTCGCCGCCGGAGAGCTGAAACTCGAAAAGTCTTCCGGAATGTGATCGAATCTTGACGAATTCTACAGCTGTAGGCGCTAGCTGTCCCCAGCGGTTGATTCTAAGGGGGCACTGAGCGGCGCTGGAGCTGATCGATCGCTGCGATCGCCCCTAAACAACCTCCCGACGGCTTCCCTTACCCCCAGGTTGAATGACTTCTGAAGCTTTACCCGCCGCTGTGGCGGTCGTGCACGAGTGGCTCGTCAGCCGGGCTGGGTCAGAAAAAGTCGTCGAGCAAATGCTGGCGGTTTGCCCTGGGGCAGATGTCTTTAGCCTGGTACAGTTTTTAGAACCCGAGGCCGTCTCGCTGATTCCGCCAGGGACGCGAGTGCAAACCTCCTTTTTGCAAAACCTGCCCTGGGCGCGGCGGCACTTTCGCCAGTACCTGCCGCTGATGCCCCTGGCGGTGGAGCAGTTTGACCTCTCGGCCTACGATCTGGTGCTCTCCAGCAACCACGCCGTGGCCAAGGGGGTGCTCACCCGCCCCCATCAGCTCCACGTCAGCTACGTGCACACCCCCATTCGCTACGCCTGGGATTTGCAGCACCAGTACCTCCAGCAGGCGGGGCTGACGCGGGGGGCCAAAAGCGCTCTCACCCGACTAATTTTGCACTACCTGCGCCTGTGGGATTTGGCCGCCGCCCACCGGGTTGACTGCTTTGTGGCCAACTCTCGCTACGTGGCCCGCCGCATTTGGAAAACCTACCGCCGCCCCGCCACGGTGATCTACCCGCCAGTGGCCGTCGATCGCTTTCGCTGGCAGCAGCCTCGCGACGACTTCTACCTCACGGTGTCGCGCTGTGTGCCTTATAAGCGAGTCGATCTCACCGTGGAGGCCTTTAATCGCCTCGGGCTGCCCCTGGTGGTGATTGGCGACGGGCCAGCTCTGGCCGAGCTACAGCGATCGGCCAAACCCAATATCACCTTTTTGCGGAACCCTGCGGACGCAGTCGTGTCAGATCATATGGAGCGTTGTCGAGGGTTTATTTTTCCAGCGGAAGAAGACTTTGGCATCACGGTGGTCGAAGCCCAGGCGGCGGGGGCACCGGTGATTGCCTACGGCCAGGGCGGCTGTGGCGAAACCGTACAACCCGGGAAAACTGGGATACTGTTTAGCCAGCAAACCGTGGATCATTTGGTGCAGGCCGTGCAGCATTTTGCCCAGCACAGAGTCGAGTTTGGGGCCGAAGCCATTCGTCACCATGCCGAAACCTTCTCTGAAGCAAGATTTCGCCAGCAATTAACCACCTATTTGGCGCATAGATGGCTGAAATTTCAGCAGGGCAATGAATTAGAGTAGTGTCGGTGTTTCAGGAGTGTTGGGGAAATTTATGTTTCCTCTTGAGCGTACGGTTCATCCAGTAATGTTGTCCTTGAGGATGTCAACCCGCTCCTTGCCGATGGTTGCCCTTCTCGGTATGTCTGATTTGCTGGCTCTAGCCCTGGCTGGAAGTGCTGGGGTTCACTTACGGTTGGCCTTTGGAGGACAGTATCTGCCCAGTCTGTACGGCCAGCTGTGGCCAATATTGGGTGTATTTTTGTTAGCCTATGCGGTCGCTGGGCTTTATCCCGCAGTGGGTCTCAGCCCGGTAGACGAGCTACGGCGTATTTGTCTATCGACTACATTCACCTATCTGGTGCTGGCGGCGGGGCTCTTTCTTACCCGTGAGAGTGAAACCTACTCGCGCGCTGTGTTTTTGCTGGCCTGGCTGCTGTCATTGGTAACAGTGCTGACCGGGCGGCTGATGGTAAAGCAGTGGTTTGCTCGCTACCCCTGGTGGGGCTACCAAGTCCTAATTTTGGGAGGCGGGCGGACTGGCGAGCTGGTGATTCAAACCCTGAAGAATCAGCCTGAGTTTGGCCTAAAACCCGTGGCCGTGCTGGATGACAGTCGGGTGCATGAGGGGAGTCTGTGCGGCGTGCCCATTGTGGGACCTTTGTCGGCCGCGCCGCACCTAGCCCTCCGCCACGATATCCACTACGCCATTGTGGCTATGCCCGGGGTGCAGCGGGAAAAGCTGCTGCGGGTGCTGGAGCTTTATGGCCGCACCTTTCCCCATTTGTTGATGATTCCTGACCTGTTTGGGGTGGCTAGCCTGTGGGTCAGCTCAAAAGACCTGGGTGGCATTCTGGGCCTAGAAATTCGTCAACAGTTGCTGCTGCCGGGGCCGCGCCTGATCAAAACCCTGCTGGATTTGGTCTTGACCCTGGTCATCGGCCTGGGTTTGCTGCCGGTGCTAGCGGTGATCGCGGTCTTGGTCAAGCTCGACTCGCGGGGGCCGGTGTTTTACGGTCAGCCCCGCTTGGGACAAAACAGCGTACCCTTTACCGCCTGGAAGTTTCGCTCGATGATGCCCAACGCTGCGCAGGTGTTAGAGCGCTACCTGGACGAAAATCCAGCACTGCGGGAGCAGTGGGAGCGCGACCACAAGCTGCGCTACGACCCGCGCATTACTCGGGTGGGCCGTTTTTTGCGCCGCACCAGCCTCGATGAGCTGCCCCAGTTGTGGAATGTGCTGCGGGGTGAGATGAGCTTGGTTGGCCCGCGCCCGATCGTGACGGAGGAAATTGCTCGCTATGCCGACAAGTACAGCCTTTACACGAAGGTGCTGCCGGGCCTGACGGGGCTGTGGCAGGTGTCGGGTCGCAACAATGTGTCCTACGAGGAGCGGGTCAACCTGGATGCCTACTACGTGAGAAACTGGTCAGTCTGGCTAGACATTTATATTCTGCTGAGAACAGTGGGGGTGGTAGTAATTGGCGATGGAGCCTACTAGGGTAAAAGGGTTTGGGGCCGGTAGCTTGGCCCTGGAACGGTTGGTGCTGGCGAGTTTGGTGGCGTTGCCTTATATCGTATACGGGGCGATCGCGGGGTTGGGCTGGTTTTTGCTGGTGAGCCTGCACAAAGGTTGGCGCGCGATTGGGCGATTGCTCTATGCCCAGGGCTGGCTGTGGCTGGCCCTGGGCCTTGGGGTCAGTGTGGCGCTTTCTCTGGCCCCGGGGGAATCGGCCCTGCAGGCGCTGAATTTTGTGCCGTTTTTCGTATTCTACGGGGCGATCGCCGTTACCCTGCCCCAGTTTCACCAGCCCTGGGCGACGCTGCACAACTGGGCCGTGGCGCTACTGGTGGCGACGGTACCCGTCAACCTAGCGGCGATCGCGGAGTTTTATCTGCGATCGCCCGGCGGTCTGGCGCGCTGGGGCAGCTATCCCGGCCTGGCCTGGCTGTATCAGCAAACCGACTACGGCCAGCGGGCCAGCGCAGTGTTTGGCCACCCCAATGCCCTGGCCAACTACCTAGTGATTGTGTTTGGCCTGGGGTTAGGGCTCTGTGCCTACTACCTCAACCGTCCTGAACTGCGGGCGAAAAGCGTTTGGATTTGCGCTGCCACGGCCCTAGTGCTAGTGGGCATCTACTGCTCCGGCTCTCGCAATGGGCTACTGATTGTCGGCATTCAGCTGCTGCTGTTTGGCGGTCTGCTGCGGCCCTACCGCTATATTTTTTGGGCGGGCCTGGGGGCGATCGCGCTGCTCATCATCAGCGCTCTGGTCTGGGGCGTGGGGGGGCGCACCCTGCCCGAGGCCTTTGCCACCGCTTCGCTACGGCTTAGCGTCTGGCGCTTGGCCCTTGAGATGATTCCCCAGCATCCCTGGTTTGGCACAGGTCTGGGCACCTTTAAGCAGCTCTATGACCCCGCTGACTTTCCGGTGGCTGGTGACTTTTTGCCTCACGCACACAACCTGTGGCTGATGCTCGCCGCCGAGGCCGGTATTCCTGTCGCCCTGGGGTTTACGGGCATAGTGGGATGGGTTATGGGGCGGGGCACCTTTACCCTGGGTGCGGTGCCGCTCCCCCCCGACGCCATGGCGCTTTTGGCGGGCTACCTGACTGGCTTTGGCGGCACCACAGCCTTTGCCATCTTTGACCTGGCCTTTTACGATGGCCGCATCAACATCTTGGGCTGGCTGCTGCTGGGCTGCATTCAGGCCATGGCGTACCTAACGTTGAGTGCTAAATCAGCTTCACGAGCCGGAGACCAAAGTACAGCCCAATGGCCGTCCCCACCATGACCGACAAAAACAGCACGTAGGCGACTACACCACCCATATTTTCTCTCTCCACAACGGTTACGACTCTATATTGAACCACGGCGGGGGGAGCGTGGGGGAGTGAGGATTGGGGGGACGGAATTTTAAGTTTTGAATTTTGAGTTTTGAATTGATAACTCAAAATTCAAAACTGAGCACTCAAAACTTCCCTCCCCTACACGCTAAAGTTCTAAAACACCTCCATCCCCTAGCTATCCCTATGAAATCCGTTATCCCTGTGCCGCTGCCGAGCAACCCCTACGATGTGGTGGTGGCCACTGGGGGCATCGACCATCTGGGCACCTGGCTGGGTGGTGGGGAGTCAACCCTGGTGAAGCCGGGGCAAAAGCTGCTGCTGGTGTCGAATCCGGCGATTTTTAAGCGGTACGGCGATCGCGCCCTAGCCTCTCTCACCCAGGCGGGCTACGCCGTCGAAACTTGTCTGCTGCCCGCTGGGGAACGCTACAAAACCCCTAGCTCGCTGCAAAAAATCTACGACGCGGCCCTCGACTTTTATCTGGAGCGCAAGTCGGCGATGGTGGCCCTGGGAGGGGGCGTCATTGGCGATATGACGGGCTTTGCCGCCGCCACCTGGCTGCGGGGGGTGAGCGTGGTGCAGGTGCCCACCTCGCTGCTGGCTATGGTAGATGCCTCGATCGGGGGCAAAACCGGCGTCAACCATCCCCGGGGCAAAAACCTGATTGGGGCCTTCCATCAGCCGCGCCTGGTGATGATTGACCCTACGGTGCTCAAAACCCTGCCCGCGCGCGAATTTCGGGCAGGTATGGCAGAGGTGATTAAGTACGGTGTGATTTGGGATAGAGACCTGTTTGAAACCCTGGAGGCCGCGCCGCGACTCGACCAGTATCGCTACCTGGGGGATGAGCTGCTGCACACCATTCTCACGCGATCGTGCCAGGCCAAGGCCGATGTGGTCTCCCAAGACGAAAAAGAGGCGGGGCTGCGGGCCATTCTCAACTACGGACACACCATCGGCCACGCGGTCGAAAGCCTGATGAACTATCGCGGGGTCAACCATGGAGAGGCGGTGGCGATTGGCATGGTAGCGGTGGGCAAAATTGCCACGGTCCTTAAATACTGGACAGCCGACGAGGAAACGCGACAGCTAAAACTGATTGAGAAAGCGGGGCTACCCACCCAGATTCCGGCCCAGCTGGCCGCTGAGGATATTCTCTCGCTGCTGCAAGGCGACAAAAAAGTGGAGGATGGCCAGGTTCGCTTTGTGATGCCCGACGGGCTGGGCGCAGCTAAGGTGACGGGCGACATTACCCATGAGCAAATCTTGGCGGCCCTAGACATTTAGTCGGGCTGGGAAACATCGAGGTTCTTGCCTTTGACGGCCATAGCCTGTGTGGGGATACAGACTTCGGTAAAATGAGACATTACCCGTCAGCAACCCGCCATGCAAACCCAAGACCGTCCGATTTCTGTTCCTGCGGCCTACCCCAGCCGCAGCGCCAGCGTGAGCCGCACCACCGGGGAAACCGATGTGCAAGTGAGCCTAAATTTGGACGGCACCGGCCAGTGTGAGGCCAAGACGGGCATCCCGTTTCTCGACCACATGCTGCACCAGATTTCGTCCCACGGGTTAATTGACCTGGAGGTGCGAGCCACGGGCGATATTGAGATCGACGATCACCACACCAATGAGGATGTGGGTATCACCCTAGGGATGGCGCTGCACCAGGCCTTGGGCGATCGCAAGGGTATTACCCGCTTTGGCCATTTCGTCGCGCCGTTGGATGAATCGCTGGTGCAGGTGGCGCTCGATTTCTCAGGTCGGCCCCACCTCAGCTACGGGCTAGAGATTCCGACCCAGCGGGTGGGTACCTACGACACCCAGCTAGTGCGCGAGTTTTTTGTGGCGGTGGTCAACCACAGCCAGATGACGCTGCACATTCGCCAGCTCGACGGCCTTAACTCGCACCATATTATTGAGGCGACGTTTAAGGCCTTTGCCCGCGCCATGCGTATGGCTACCGAAGTTGACCCCCGCCGGGCGCACCTGATTCCCAGCTCTAAGGGTGTGATTTAGCCTCTGAACATCTACCCGTCAGCTGTGTAAACGAGCGTAGCCATGTTTAGAGAAGTCACACCGGGCACCACCAGCCGCCTCACCACCGTTGACCATAGCGAAACCTATGGCCGACATATCTTGGCGCAGGTGGTGCCAACCCTTGCGATCGACACCTGCCTCGACATTGGCTGCGGAGCAGGTCAAGATTTGCAGGTGGTCTTGGCTCAGCATCCCCAGGCCCAGTGCGTTGGGGTTGACTATGGCGATTGGCATGCCGCCGCGCTAGCGGCCGCTGGCATTAAACCTATTTCAGTCAACATTGAAGCTGAGCCGCTGCCCATCGCCTCAGAGTCAGTCGATTTGGTGATTGCCAATCAGGTGCTAGAGCACACCAAAGAAATCTACTGGATCAATCACGAAATTTTTAGGGTGTTAAAGGTAGGAGGCTACTTCTATCTGGGGGTGCCTAACGTGTTGGCTCTCCACAATAGACTTTTGGGCTTGTTTGGCGTACACCCCACCTGTAATAAGATGCTTTCGGCCCATGTGCGGCCCTTTTCTAAACACGACACGCTCCTCTTTTACCGAGAAGTAGCCGGAGATTTGACCCATCTGGCGGGTTTCTACGGGTCGCAGTTTTACCCGTTTCCGAAGCCTCTAGCTCGTCCCCTAGCCGCTGCACTGCCCAGCTGCGCCTTCTCGATTTTCTTTTTAATTAAAAAAACAAGACCCTACGACAGGGAGTTTCTAAACCACCTATCAAAGGTGTACTTAGAAACCAACTTTTTCAAAGGCCATTGACGATCTCACCTAGCTCGCAGTCACCAGCGCTTGAATGGGTTCTCCGGTCAGGCTAAAGGGGCGCACGTCGGTAATCTTGACCGGCACGACTTCGCCCTTCAGCACCGTGATATCGCCGGGGAAGAAGGTGAGGCGATTGCCTCGGGTGCGGCCCATCACCTGGGCGGGATTTTTAGGATTAGCGGCTTCAACTAATACCTCTTCGATGCGGCCCTGGTAGCGTTGCGATCGCTCCGCCGCCTTCGTGTTCACCAAATGATTCAGCCGCTGGAGGCGATCGGCCTTCACTTCCTCAGAGAGCTGGTTTTCCCACAGGGCGGCGGGGGTGCCGGGGCGGGGCGAATAGGCCGCCGTGTTGAGCTGGTCGAAGGCGATGTCGTTGACTAGCTCCATGGTGCGCTGAAACTGCTCCTCGGTTTCGCCAGGGAAGCCCACGATCGCATCGGCGCTAATGGCCGCATCAGGCAGATAGCGACGCACGGTGTCGATAATGCGGCGATATTTCTCGTGGGTGTAGCCTCGCGCCATGGCCTTCAGCAGGTCGTTGTCGCCCGACTGAAAAGGAATGTGGAAGTGCTCACACACCTTGGGCAGCTCGGCGCAGGCGCGAATCAGCCGCTCGGTGAAGTAGCGAGGGTGGCTGGTGGCAAAGCGAATGCGCTCGACACCGGGTACATCGTGGACGAAGTACAGCAGGTCGGTAAAGGTGTGCTGATGCCGCCCCTCCAGGGTAGAACCGGGCAGGTCGCGACCGTAGGCGTCGATGTTTTGGCCCAGCAGGGTGACTTCTTTGAACCCCTGGCGGCCTAGCTCAACCATCTCGGCGCGGATGGCTTCGGGCGTGCGCGACTGCTCGACGCCGCGCACTCCGGGCACCACGCAGTAGGTGCAGCGTTCGTTGCAGCCGTAGATCACATTCACCCAAGCGGTGATGGTGCTGTCGCGCCGGGGTTTGGTGATGTCTTCCATAATGTCCACCTCTTCGGTGGCGACCACCTGGTTGCCGTCGAACACCTGCTCCAAAAGATCCTGGAGGCGGTTGGCGTGCTGCGGCCCCATCACCAGGTCGAGTTCGGGCACGCGGCGCAGTAGAGATTCTCCCTCTTGCTGGGCGACGCACCCGGCCACAATCAGCGTTAGGTCAGGGTTTTCGTGCTTGCGCTTGGCCTGGCGACCCAGGTAGGAGTAGACCTTTTGCTCGGCGTTGTCGCGAATGGTGCAGGTGTTGTAAAGCACCACATCGGCGTCGTAGGGGTCGTCGGTCCAGGTGAGACCCATGGTGTCGAGAATGCCCGCCATGCGCTCGGAGTCGGCCTTATTCATCTGGCAGCCGAAGGTGGTGATGTGATATTGACGGGCAGAACCGGCCATAGGTCTGGGTATAGCAACAACGCAGCTTCCTATTTTAGCGCTATGGCTCTGCATGACCGGATTTAACCGCTAAATTCGTTCAGCTAACCTGTCAACCGTCAATGCGATCGCCAAAAAAAGGCACGGGTTATTCACCTGTGCCTTTTTCGGTTTTTGATGCCGACTAGCCTAAAGATTTAGCCCTAATGACTCATTGACCATAGAGCTTGACCCTTTAAACGGGCTAGCAACGATCGTTTAAAGCCTAGTTGCCAAAGGCATCTTTGACATTGTCAATGGCGTTTTCAAGGGCGTTTTTGGTGTTGTCAACGGCGTCTTGGGTGCGGCTGGCGTCTTTTTCAGCCCGTTCTTGGATGCGATCGGCATCGCGCTTGGCCTTGTCTGCGATCGCACTGTCGTTATCAGTGGCGCGATCGACTTTGCGGGCATTGTCAGAGGCTGCTTTTTCGACGGTGTCTCTGGCATCGCGAATGAAGCCCTTGGTGCGTCCGGCATCTTTGCTGGCTTTGCCCTGGGCTTCGCTACCCAAATCTGCTGCTGCAATCAGCGTATTGTTTGCAGGGGCGGCCATGGCCGAGAGGTTAGCGACGAATGCGCCCTGCCACAGCAGTGTTACTGCCATCACGCCCAGCAGTGCTTTGGTCATCCAGCGACCTGCGATTGCCAGCGACTTGGTCAAAGAATTTAGCATCATAGAATACAGTCTCAACGAAATTAGTACTCCATTTGTACTCGATTGAGTTCTCTAGCCGAATCAGCCCTAGGGTGTGGGTGTTCTCTATCGCAAGGCGTTGATTAGGATTTGGCACTTGGCATCAATGCCTTCCCAGAGTTCAGCAGGGAGTATCGATATCGAGAAACTCCCAGAGACGTTGCTTGTCGGCGGGGCTGAGGTTGGCGATCGCTTGCAGGAGAAAATCGAAGGGAATGGTGAGATTGAAGGTCTTGCTCATAAAACTTACTCCGTCAGCGCTTGGAATACTGGGCTGGACAAGGGTTTAGCCTAAACTCAGCAGCGGTACGATGATCGTATCAATTCCCTTTGGGGGCATTTTTTATAGTGCTTGAATTGGGTCGTTGTTGGGGGGATGCCACCCTCCTTTAAACCACAGCCGTCGCGCTTTTACGATAGAACCTTCGCTGTGGAAGTCATCGTTGAGATCTAGTCTTTGGCAAGTGGCTCGACCGCAGGGGTTATACCGATAACTTTGAGCCCATCGGGTGACCAGGTAAAGTGATCTGCCCAGGATTGCACCCTTGGGTTGAACAGGTTTACAGATTGGGCTGTTGCAGCATCAATGCCGGTGGTGAAGTTGTAGCGATAGCCATTGCAGCGTTGACAAGCCAAGGCAAGATTATCTGGGCTATCAGAACCGCCGCGCAACCGGGGCAGAATATGGTCGATCGCAAATTGGGCGGCACTGGCATCTTCTGAGGAGTGGCAGTATTCGCACAAATAGCTGGCGCGATCGCGCACCAGTCGCCGCAATTCAGCGCTGATGGTCATGATTCCGCGATGATTTTGGCGTTTAGCAGGGTGAAAATGCGATCAAGCTCAAGGATGCCTGCGAGTTCTGCCTGTTCGATCTCGGTTAACTCGTCGGTTTTTTGGCGTTCGGCTAGGTCGTCTAGACGAATCTGTAGAGAGTCGGTGAATTTGAATAAGCTTTGCCCCCGCACTTTGCGAAGGGTGACCCCAGAATCAACCCATGACGAGGGTTGCACCATCATTTGAGTGATCATAGGCCAAGGGTGGGGAGGGTAATGCTCATATTTTAGCCGTTTGACAACCGGCTTCTGCTTTGGCAAACCAAGCGTTAGGTAGGTTGCGCCATTGGCAGGAATGACTGCTATGAGGAAGGAATCCTGTTTTATTCAGCGATCGCAGCCACGGTAGGGTGGGCACCGCCCACTATTGGAAAGAACAAGCGATCGCTCCAATGCAACCTGCTAAACCTGCCTGGTTTCAGAGAAGCTTGGGTTAACTGGGGCAGCTTAAATTTAACGGTGGGCAATGCCCACCCTACATTCCTGAAGTTCTTATTAAGCCAGAGGCTTTTAGCGATTGGTAAAATGTGGTCTGCTCTAGGGGCAACGGTTGGCTGGGTAACGGAATCGCTTGATCGGTAGAGGTATCAGCATCAAGACACTGCCGGAGGCGTTGCTTTTCAGCAGGGCTGAGTTTGGCGATCGCTTGCAGGAGAAAATCGAAGGGAATGGTGAGGTTGAAGGTCTTGCTCATAAAACTTACTCCGTCAGCGCTTGGAATACTGGGCTGGGCAAGGGTTTAGCCAACCTCAGCAGCGGTATGATTATTGTATCAATTCCCTTTGATGGCCATAGAATACAGGGCTTTCGCGACGCTAACCTGGGTACAATCTGGTTACATAGCCTAACTATGTAGTGTTGACGTGCTTACCAAACTTACTGAACACAATCGAATTACTCTACCGCTGAGTGTGACTGAAGCGCTTGGCCCAGTGGAGTACTTTGAGATTACGGTTGAGGGCGGGCAGGTCATTCTCACCCCAGTCAAAGTTCAGCGGTCTGATGCGGTTCGAGAAAAGCTGGCCGAGCTGAACATTACAGAACAAGATGTTGCGGATGCTGTAACCTGGGCTCGTGAGGATTCTATCCCTCAATCATGACTCAGGCGCTTCGGGTGGTGCTGGATACCAACGTGTTGGTTTCTGCATTGGTGTTTAGGCAAGGGGCAATGGCTACTTTGCGTGAGACCTGGCAAGATCAGTGCTTTACGCCTTTAGTATCGCGGGTAACGGCAACTGAGTTAATTCGAGTTTTGGCCTACCCAAAATTTAGACTGACTAGAATTGAGCAGGATGACCTGTTGGCGACTATTTGCCTTACTGCGAAGCTGTGCCAATGCCGCCCGAACTGCCAGCGGTTCAAGATTGTCGAGATCCGTTGGATGTGCCGTTTTTGCAGTTGGCGGTGGTAGGCCGGGCAGATTATTTAGTTACAGGCGATCGCGATCTGTTGAGACTCAAAGCTGCTTCAAGGAAGATTGGGTTGACTACGGCAGCTTAAATTCAATGATGGGCAGTGCCCATTCTACTCATTCAGCCTGATGGCTTGCGATAATTTGACAGATTGTTCTATCTGAAATGTCGCCTTGATCAGATTTAGAGTAGATGGTCACCAGAATAATCTTGGTTTTGGTCTTTAGGTAGTAAATAACTCGGTAGCCGCCGCTTTTACCCCGCTGGGCATCGGTGTTTCTGAGCCGTACCTTAAAGACTGCATAGGCAATGCCCGAAATTTGATCGCCGGGACAATCTTCAGCCTGTAATTGGGCCAGTAAAGGTTCCAAGTCTGCGCGAATGTGGCGGTAGCGTTTGGCCAAGGCGCGGAGGTTGCGCTTGAAGTCGGACGAAACCTCAATCTCAATGGGTGGTAGCTCACTCGGCATCAATGCCGTCCCATAACTCGGCAAGGGGGATAGTTTGGCCAGTCATGGCTTCGTGCCAGCCCTGGCGGAAGCTTTCTTCGGCGCTTTTGAGGGTGACGCTTTCGCGGAATAACCGCACAATCTGCAACAGGTTGGGCAGGTACTCGGGGGGCGTTTGCTCAATCTCTTGCATTACGGCGTCGAGCACAACGTTATTAGAAGCCATGGGGTTGCTTGCGGTCATGGGGTTTGGGCGAATGACTGTCTTTAGTGTAGCCCCAGCAAGGAGTAGCCACGGTAGAGTGAGCACTGACAACTGTGGGGGAAGGGGCGATCGCCCCAATGCAACCTACTGTAATTGCTGGGTTTTAGGGAAGACTGGGCTAAGACTATCGCTCGTTAGGATTCTCAACGATTAACCTTTCGCTGCTGGCGGCTGCATTGAGTTCATTGTCGGCTGAGACAAAAATTAAAGGCGACAAACCGCTCGTTAGGCAGAGGGCATTGACAGCGCAACCTGCGGCTAACTGTACGGCATCATAGCCTCGCAGCCCTTTTGCTTCGGCTAGAGACATCCCTAGACTGATAATCTCTTCGGTGATTTCAATAATTTGATAGGTTGCCTGAAAGTCTTGCTTAAACTGAGCGCAGGCTAAAGCAGCATCGGCGGTTTTGATGCTACCGCTACGGGCACGTCTGGTAATGGCCGCAACAATTTCAACGCCTGCGATCGCAGCCACAAAGCAGTCATTGCCCAAATCTGGCGAAAACAAGCTTGAAACCCAGTCTGTCCCTGCTTCACGGATATACCGCTTGACCAGGGCGCTGCTGTCTAGGAAATAAACAGCCATCTAGCGCCGCTCATCTAGGATAGTTTGGGATACAGATTCGCCCTGGACAGAAATAGGCTGAAAGTTATTTTGAGATACAGCAGCGCGTGGGCGTATCGTTCTCATTAGGCCAGAGGCTTTTAGCGCCTGGTAAAATGTGGTTTGCTCTAGGGCCAACGGTTGGCTGGGTAACGGAATCGCTTGATCGGTAGAGGTATCAGCATCAAGACACTGCCGCAGACGTTGCTTGTCGGCGGGGCTAAGTTTGGCGATCGCTTGCAGGAGAAAGTCGAAGGGAATGGCGAGGTTGAAGGTCTTGCTCATAAAACTTACTCCGTCAGCGCTTGGGATACTTACCCAGCCCAGTATCTCATTTGTAGCTCGCCACAACTACCATGTCTGCACCTGGACTGTACCTAGCTACAGCACAGCTATTGTATCAATTCCCCGTGCAGGCTTCGCAACGAGCGTAGATGGGAAAAATTATTATCTCTGAGGGTCAGCGATTGCCCCAATGCAACCCGCTGAACCTGCCTAATTTCAAGCAAAATTGAGTTGACTAGGGCAGCTTAATTTTAGAGTGGGTAACGCCCACTCTACCTACTAAACGTATTTTATGACAGTGAGCACCGCTATCCTTTATCGGCTGGAATTTTGCTGAAATTGTGACAGGTTATATGAAATGACTCCTAGAAAAATAGTTGAAATCCATTGCAAACCTTGTTTATTGATGAGAGAGAATAACAAGTCCGAGTCAACTATAGAGCTGCCCTCCAAATTTTTTCCCTTATCGTTTAGGTTGTGAAAAAACCTATTCCTAACCGTGATTAAAAATCCGCCCATATCACAGTATTTTATAGAAAGGCATCTAGGTTCTTCAGTATTTTCAGCAATGATTTTGTGATCACATATATTCTTTAAGCTGCTGTAGAAAATACTCTGGACATCCTCATCTTCCACACTAATCATGAGATCAATAGATGTCTCACTAATAGGATCTTCATCATACAATTTCTTTACAAAAGTCTTGAAGAATCCCAGCTCCCCCTTCTCTTTATCGTTCTTGCTGTCTTTATTGTCAGACATTAAGCTTTGGCTCTACGGGAATGAGTATGCTGATGTAGTCGATACTATACCGAGTCGTTATGGTGCCTCTGCTCACGGAATTACTAGGTCTATCTGGTGTTGATGTCGAGTCTTATGAGGCCACTGAGGAC
>NZ_JAYGIH010000108.1:0-88459 GCF_034932455.1 Leptolyngbya sp. CCNP1308
TTCACCATGGTGGACGCATTGCCGAGTTGATTGAATCGGCAGGTTGTGAAGTGGTTTATCTTCCACCGTATTCTCCTGACCTCAATCGCATTGAAAAGTGCTGGGGGTGGTTGAAAAGCCGGATTCGGAAAGCCCTTCCCCATGAACATGGCTTGCGGGCTGCCATTGAGGCCGTCCTCAAGCAAGCAGCGTCCTAACCTAAGTGGCTATAGCTATACTTCAGTCAAATGCTCCATTCATCGAGCTTACTATCTCAGCTCCGTCGCCACCACAGCCGCACTGTGGAACACCATGGTGCGAGGGCATTGGAGTATTGAAAATCGCTTGCATTGGCCGAAAGATGTCGTCCTCAATGAGGATGAGACCTATGGACGAGACCCGAATGCCTTGCTCATTGCCTCGGTGTTTCGGTCCATGACGATTAACGTGCTCCGGCTCAATGGATTTAATTCAGTGTCGTCCGCTCTACGGGAGTTGGCCAACCAGGTTGAGCAGATTTTTCGCTTCTTACAATGAATCAGCCCTGCCCCTCTGGCCTACCCAGCGCAGTTGCCGTCCCATGCCATCGCCAAAGTTGATCCAACTCCGGGCAGCTCTGTTGCCATCTATTGCCGCTCCCCTCTGGATTGACCAACACCTCATTCCAGTCCTTCCCCTGGTTCGGCGTCAGCCGTTCAATCCCCGGCACCTGCTGCGCCACCCGCCAGGCCATCACCTCCCCTGCCCTATCGACATCAAATGCTGCGGCCACAAATCCCCCACTTCGCAGCACGATCTTGAGTTCCGCGCTTGGTACCCCTCCTGAGCCATCCGTCGAGAGGTAAATTGACACCCCCTCCGGTCCTCGCTGTGCCCGATCCAGCACCGCCAGTGACATTGCATCAATCGGTGACTCCACCAGGAGCACTCGCTGCACTGGCCCCTGTCCTGTGCCAATCCAAAACCATCCCTGGTCTCTAGCCGAGCCTGGCGCTAACCCATGGAAATGGTTCTCTTGCCCCAAGTACCCCGTAGGCTGGCCCCCACAACCTTTACCCGCTGCCAGGATTGAGGTTGTAGACTATGCCGCACAAACACGGCATTCTGGTACTCATCGGCATAGACTAACCCCCGCTCGTTGAGCCGATCCACCAGCACTGCTGGTAGCTTACGTCCCTCCACCAAGTACTCCCGCACTGCATCCCATCGGCGTAATGAGTTCTCCGGCATCTCTAAGAGGGTGTTTGAAAAGTCCGATGGGGTCAAAAATCATGCCAATCGCCTGACCATGATCCGTATCATGGCAAGGTAGATGAGGGTTTCTGATGTTTCCGGTAGCCGTTCGTAGTCTCGCACCAAGCGTCGGCACCCCATCAACCATCCGAAGGTACGCTCGACGACCCAGCGTTTCTTCAGCAGGACAAATCCTTGGGTCTGCTGCGGTCGTAAGACGACCTCGACAATCCAGCGACAGGTATCCATCACCCACATCATGAAGGCAGGGCCATCAAAGCCCCCATCCGCCCAAATCAGATTTAGTCTGGCAATGGACGCTCCCATATCCTTCACTCGGGCTAACACCTGCTTGCCGCCCTCCCGCTCAGGTACACTGGCAGCGGAGACGAGCACTCGCAACACCAGTCCCAGCGTATCGACGGTCATGAACCGTTTACGACCTTTAATCGTTTTGCCCGCATCGTAGCCCACCGCTTCATGCACGAAGGCCGCACTTTTCACGCTTTGGCTATCGATGACGGCCTCGGAGGGTTGGGCACAGCGATCTTGCTCGATGCGCACCCATTCCCGCAGATGGTCATGAAGGGCGATCCAGGTGCCATCCTTACGCCAGTTTCGAAAGTAGGTGTACACCGTCTGCCACGGCGGCAAGTCTCCCGGTAAGGCCCGCCATTGCACCCCCTCGACCAGTACATACATGATGGCGTTGAGAATCTCCCACAACTCCACGCTGCGGGGTCGTCCACCAGGCTTGGCGGCAGGCAGTAAATCACTCAGAAGCTCGTACTGGTCTCGGGTTAGGTTGCTGGGGTAGTCTTTACTCATCGTCTCACTCCGGCGTTGCTGACATTCATCTGCAACCTACACGGAGTGAGCTTTTTTACTCAAGCCCTAACTTTTCAAACACCCTCTAACGCCCGAGGCTCCGGCTCTATCCCCTGGGCAGAGCTGGTCACCTGTGCCGGTCGCTGAGAAAAATCTAGTCTCGACAACCATTCCACCGCCTGCTTAAACTCTGACCCCTGCACCTGCATCACCAGGTCGACTGCTCCCCGTCCCCCCTGATCCGCTAACCAATCCATAAACAACGGCCCGCTAATGCTGATGATGTGGTCGCTGTTGCGCCATTTGTGCTTATCGTGGCGATCGCAATCCAGCCCCAAATGCACCGCCACATCCTCTAAATTTGGCCCCCCGCACCTCATCATCAGCCTCTTGCAGCGTTGGTTCCTGAACAGGCTTAGGTTTGGGCTGGGGTGGACTGTGGGAGGGTGAATCCTGTGGGGGCACCACTGCCGCCTGCTCCTGCTGCCACAGCGGGTTGGAGGTAGGCCATGGCCCTTGATCCGTGGGGTGCCCTGTCCGAAAAGGCTCTACATCGAACAAGCTCTGCACCTGAAATTCAGGCTCTTCAATGGCTGGAGAGTTAACCCACAGATTTAGGCAGCGGTAGTTCCTCCACAACAAGGGCTGGCAGCTGGTGAGGATGTACCGAGATCGCCCCCTTCCCCTCCGCAATCACCACCTCCCCCTGCTGGGGCAGCCTGTCCAAATACTTGTGCAAACTCTGCACCGAGAACCCTGCTACTCGTACCCGTCCGAGTTCCTTCGCCCCAGACTTCATTCTGGTGCCAATCATCTCCAGATGCTTGATCAGGGGCCGAGCCCCGTCGAAAAACGCCTCATAGAACCGCTGATCCGGCGACTGCACAAGCACAATCGCCTCGGGATACTGGTCTTTCACCTCCAAATACTGCCGGATGTCCTCCCGCATCAACGCACAATCATCCTCAGGTTCACCCTGGTGGTACCGCCTCAACTTCTGGCTCTGCCTGAGGTTGGGCTGAGCCTTGGCTGCTTTGGCAAACCCCTGCTGCACGTTGTTCTTGGATCACTCAAGAACAACGTCATCCGTCTACTAAGAGTGTTCCAGCTAATTACTTAATTTATCCAGAGTTTAATGATAACAGGCTTAACGGGCCGAGTTTACGACCTCAAAGAAACGTTTATTTAGATGGAACACTCTTAACTGCCCTGCGGAGCACTGCGAATGCAGCGACCGATGTGGGTGTCAATTTTGAGAATATGGCTGATCAGCCAGTCGGACAACTGCTGATAGATTTCTATGGCCACGATCTCGCTGGCATCGCTGGCTTTGTACTGATCGTGCAGGTGGCCAAAGGTGGTGATGAAGGTGGTGTGGGCCTGCTGGTTGACCTCCGCGATGGGGCACTTATGCTTGGCGGCGCAGGCTTCTTCGTGCTCAAAGTGCCACTCGGCGTAAAACTTGAGAAAAACAAACAACTTTTTGATCGCGGTGCTGCCTTTGTGGTGTGAGATCGCTTGCCCCAGATCATTGACGGCGGCGATCAGCTCTTTGTGATGAGCATCGATCATCGGTACACCAGTGCTGAGGGAGTCATCCCAAGTGAAGGTTTGGAGGGTGGTGGGGTTCATGAGGGTAGGGGATATAGGGGATGGGGGAATTAGGGCATGAAATTCAAAATTCAAGACCTACTCTTTCGCGGTTTCGTTGCTCGCCATTAGCAGGGGCAATAAGGTAACTAGCCACAGACTTAGGGCGGTGTCGTAGGGCAGAGTGAGGTAGAGCCACAGCCACAGCGTGAGGGCGAGGCCGGGGGGGCTAGTCAGCAGGTCGGCCAGCTTGAGCAGGCCGAGAAATCTTTGCAGCAGGCGGAGGGCATCTTGGCTCATGGCTACATCTTGCCTTTGAGAAAGCCGACGAGGTTTTGCAAAAACGATTGGCTGACCGGGGGCGCACCCACCCCAGCGGCTACAGGGGCATAGCTGGGGATGGTATGGGGTTCTGGGTCGGCCTCTAGCAGGTCAAAGGTCGATGGGGGTGGCGCTTCCATCAGCGGCATTTCTTCGGCGAGGCCGGTGACAATCAGGCGAAAGGCGATCTGCTGGGTCTTGGCCACCGATAGGTTGAGGTGCTGGGCGACATCTCTAAGGGCCATGGTGCCGTTGGTAAACTCCCATACCTGCCATTCGTTGGGGTTGAGGCGCAGGTTGGGCTTGCCTTCGACGACGCTGACCAGGGCCGAGGAGGGAGCGGGCAGTTTTTCATCGAGGGCAGCCCAGTCTTTGAGGGCGCGCAGCCCGGACAGGGTGACATCGGTGGCAGTGGCGATCAGGCCGGTCATTTCGGCTACAGGCAGCGGGGCCTTGGGGTCAAACTGAAACCAGCCATCGGGGAGGGCAAATAGAGCGCACACCTGGCGCATCACCTGGGTGTAGAACAACAGCTTGAGCTGCTCAACGTTGATCACCCCTTGATTTTTGAGGCACAATCCTAGGGGAGTGTTGACCGGGCAGCTTTGGGCCAGCCGTGAGGCTGCGCGATCGCCCATCCAACCTCGTTGGGCAATCAGCCGCATCAGGCCCTGGTGGTCAAGGCTGTTGCCAGCGGCGACAATTTGCCCCTGGCTAAGCCAGATGTGGTGATTGTAGCGATCAACCGCCGTGGTGTCAGCCAGGGTGCAGATGGTGAGCAGGCCGGTTTTGTTGCCCTGTTCCAGCAGCTGAAACAGTTCTGGCAGGGAGAAGTCGGCGAGGTATCCGGTGACAGTCATAGGGGTTATCCCTTTCTGTGGGCGAGTGGATGGGAAGTAAGGAGATAAGGGGGTGGGGCAGATATGGGGTTAGGCCAGGGGAGTGACTGTTTCGTACCGACAGATTCAACGCCGTCTCTGTAAATCCTGAACAGTACCCAGCAAAACTTTTGGGCGAGGGGCTAAGCGGTGGGGGTTAAACTGCCAGCCCAGGTATGCTGCACCAAGGCAATCACGGCCTGGGCGACGGAAGCAGTTTCGTTGGCGTTGACGGCCACTACGGGTGGGCGACGGGCGGGGTTAGGGTAGCCCAGGGCCAGGGCAATGTTGGCGGCATCCCAGGCACCGGGGCAGTCGGTGTGGGTGAGGCCGATGATCATCGGCACCGGCGATCGCTGTTTCATAAACATCATGATGCGGCGGGCCTCGCGAAACTCGTGGGGCCGGTGAGCCGCCACCAGCAAAATGTAGGCGTGGGCCTTTTGAATCAAAATGTCCCACATGAAGTCGAAGCGCGACTGTCCGGGGGTGCCGTAGAGGTGCAGTGCCATGTCGGGGCCAAACTGAAGGCGGCCAAAGTCAAAGGCAACGGTGGTGCGCTTTTTGATCAGCAGGGCATCGTCGGTGGCGCGGCGATCGGTATCAACCACCTCGATTTCGCTAACCGATCGAATAAAGGTCGACTTACCGGCCCCCACGGGGCCGGTGACCACTAAACGCATGATTTCCATGGATGGGCGGAGGCAATGAAGAATAAGATCAAACGTCGTAGGGCACACCACAAATACGAGCGTTCAGAGCAAGTCGGGGGGCTAGCAATGGTGAGAGATCCCCCCTACCCCCTTTTGGAAGGGGGTGTGCTCTCCGTCATTGGGCGCTACATCAAAACAGCTTTCAGATCGGCTAGGGTGCGCTTGATTTCAAGCATCAGCAGGCCCTGTTTAGCGGCTTTGTCGGCTAGCACCAGAAACACCGCGTCTTCACCGCAGCTGGTGAGAATGCCGTAGCCCTTATCGCCTTCGACAAAAATGCGGTCAATGCCGCCTCGGGCCAGTTCACTACCAATGCGATCGCCCAGGGAAAGCATGGCGGCTGACATAGCTGAAACCCGCTCTTCATCCATGCCGCCGGGCAGGCTAGCAGCGAGGGGCAAGCCGTCGGGGGTGACCACTGCAGCCCCTTGGATATCGGTGGTTGAGGTAACAAAGCTCTGCAAAATGTGGGTGAGCTTTTCGGTGCTAATAGCCATGGTTAGTTTTCTCTGTTGTTAGGGGAAAATGAATCAGTAAAAAAGGTCGAAAATCTGAAGTGATTAGCGAGCTAGCGCTACATTGCGCTAGCGCCCGTGGCAATGAGCCGTTTAAAGAGGCCCTCAGACCAGCCAGTTTCTCTCAGCACCGCTGCCGAAGAAACTTCGATATAGGCTTGCTCAATAAAGGCCAGATCGACCATGCAAATTTTGCTCAGGGCATCGCGCAGCTGCTGATCTTTGCCATCCGTCATGGCGCGCTTGCCAGCCTCGTGTACAACTACCGCCATAGCGGGCACCACGTGCTGAGGGCCAATGCCAATGCGCACGTGAATCAGACCAATGCGCCAGCGGCGTTCGGCGTAGGCATTGCCCCAGTCATCCATGCCGGTAAACATTTCATGGAACCAGGCCACAAAGGTTTCGCGTAGGCGGTGAATGCGGCCCTCAGACTCGTTGAGGATGGCGCTCATCTCGGGATCGCGACCTAGATATTCATAGAAATAGTCGGCCATTTCGGGGGCAATTTCTAAACCCCAGTCAGCCGTAGACTGAAGCACTTTGCGGTCGTCAGCAGTAAAGTCAATGCGCGACACCATTTTAGACATAAATTCGGTGGGCTCAAGACTCATAGGGATAATCCTCAAAAAAATGGCTTTGTTTCAACATCCTTGTTTTATCGCTTTAGCCTCAGTCGGCACCATGGCATGAATACGCAATATTTTAGAATCCGGAGGGTTTTGAATTAGTTCTAAAAGTGCCGTTCGCTTTGTAGTTTAATGACAGATTTGACAGGTATTTTTTAATTTGGGAAGATCCTTACCTCCTTAACAGAAAGACACAGCAGTTCTCACCAAGATAAAGTTTTGCGACTCACTTAAACAACGCCAGAGGTGTTAATCTCAAAAGAGGAATGCTGTGACTTACTTTTCAGCGATCGCATTTTGACAACCTCTACCTTGTTTATTTCGGGATCATGGATCTCAGGCATTTTATCCATGAACAAGTATGGCTTTTTATCGAATTCGGCTGACCGAAGTAAACCGCTATTTTTTAACACTTAGTCAATCAAAGAAAAAAGCAGAGGAGTTTGTTGAAGTTAAATGAAGCCAGCACTCCTATCACCTGAGGAACGCTTAGGTGAATTTGCGGATGCCTGCAATACATTTCTTCAAGTAATGGGCTAATTGCCTCGCTGCCGCCTATGCCGCTGCCATGTTTGCTCTCAGTCAAGCGCTGTTCGCCTTACCAAGTAGTCGTTATTTTCAGGGTCGCTGAACTGGAATGAAGAGTTCTTTGACTAGACGCTTTGGGGGTAAGGTATTGGGGAGGATTCCTGGTCTTGTTGCTATTGGTTTAAGTGAGCTAGTGACGGAATAGGGGCATCATGGCTCGATTCTTGACGCGCTGCTATGTAGCGATCACCTGGATTGCGGCGCGTCAACAGCTGCACTAAATCAAACGCCCTGGTTAGAGATTCAGCAGGCTAAGGAGGTGCAACTCTTGCACCGGAAAGAATGGTGGTCTTGGTGGCTGGATGAGCAGTTGACGACGGCAATTGAGTTGCCGGAAACTCTATGACTCCAGAGTCTTTCGCTTGATGCGATCAGCCTGATCTCGGAGGTGTTTGAGAACTATGCCGAAGATCCTGACTGTGGGTAATGTAATTTAGTGCCCGCTACTGTGTTGTAAATAAGGCAAACGCTAGATTGAGATTAAAGTCCAGCTGCAATACGGCTATGCCCATACTCTGGCTCACTGCTCCTGAATAATGACTGGCGCAGGGTACTATACGGTGACGCCAAATAGCACCAGCGCTCAGATTTGCTCTAATAGCAAGGAGAAAGTGTAGGTAAATAGCTCTCTGCTTTTACAGTCCTTACAGTCTAGCTATTATCCCTTAGCTAACAGTGCCACCATTTACTGTTTTTTAGCTTGGCACTTGTTCAGTGCATTAACCAATTCACTTAAGCAAATCGGTTTGCTGATATAGTCATCCATTCCTGCGGCCAAACATTTTTCTCGATCACTCTCTAGCGCATTTGCGGTCATCGCAATAATTCGGGGGCGTTGCGATTCCTTCCATTCGTGGTGAATACAATGAGTTGCTGTTAGCCCATCCATAACAGGCATTTGCACATCCATTAGCACAACATCATAAGCTTGCTGACGAAGAGCGTGTAATGCTTCTACACCGTTTGCAGTCACGTCTGCACTATACCCTAACTCCTGTAATGTCAGTACCGCTATTTTTTGATTGACCTGATTGTCCTCCACTACAAGAATTTGCAATGGAATTTGCGGAATCATACAAGAATCTAATCTAGTCTGTTGAAGGATTTCAGGTTGAATCTGATCTGGTTGTTTAACCAGAATGCTCATCAAAGCATTGTAAAGCTGAGATTGCTTAATTGGCTTTGTCAAGAAGATTAGTGAATGCAGTGTAGGCTCTATATCTGGGGTAGAGCTATCAAGAGAGGTTAGGATAAATAGGGGTAGCTGACTTCCAGCAGGATATGCACGAATTTTTCTGGCTAGCGTTAACCAATCCATCTCTAGTGTATCCATATTAAGGATAGCTAGAGAAAATGGATCAGATTGCTGAATTAAAGCTAGGGCTTGACTAGCTGATTGTGCAACTTCTACAATCATCCCCCAAGCATTAGTTTGGAGCGTTAACATCTGACGATTTGTAGCGTTAGCATCCACAATTAGCAGACGTTTTCCAGACAAGTAATCCGATGGAAGCAAAACTGGAGTTGGATTGGAGTTTAATCTGGTGACAATTGTGAAATAGAATGTTGAACCTTGCCCAACTTTACTTTCGACCCAGATTTCTCCTCCCATCATTTCGCTTAATTTCTTACTGATCGCGAGTCCTAAGCCTGTTCCACCGTATTGCCGATTTATGGAGCTCTCAACCTGGCTAAAAGACTTAAAAAGCCGATCTAATCGATTTTTTGGGATGCCAATACCTGTATCCTGAATTGCAAATTTAATTTCGTACAGATTATGTTCTTTTTTTGATGGAGTTAGTGATAATTCTTGCAGCGGTTGAGCAGTAACGACAACATTCACTTCCCCTTGATTAGTAAATTTGACTGCATTACCCAGTAAGTTAACTAGAATTTGTCGAAGTCGTGCATCATCGCCTATCACACTAATTGGAACAGTCGGATGAATTAAATAGGAAAGTTCCAAGCCCTTTTCTGCGGCCTTCGGAGCTAATAGCTCGACCGCTTCTTCGACACAGGTTTGTAGATTGAATACATGTTCTTCAATATCAAGCTTGCCAGACTCAATCTTTGAGAAATCAAGAATATCGTTAATGATGACTAGCAATGCATCACCACTGCTGCGAATTGTTTCCACAAAGTCTAGCTGTTGAGCATCTAAGTCAGTGTTAGCTAGGAGCCGAGTCATACCAATAACCGCATTCATTGGTGTACGAATTTCATGACTCATGTTTGCCAAAAACTCACTCTTTGCCTGGTTTGCTGTCTCCGATACTTGTTTGGCAAGTTGTAAAGTAATATTTTTCTCTCGCAATTGTTCTTGTTGTCGTTTTTCCTGCTCTAACAGTGCAGCTTGGGCCAGAGCAATTCCCATTTGGGCGGCGACTGCCTCTAACAATTCAATTTCATCTATTCTCCACTGTCGAGACCCATTACACTGGTGCAATCCGATCGCACCGTTCGGTTCACCTTGATAAGAGGTACGAATGATTAATATTGATTTCAGTTGAATACTAGACCAAAGTGGAGCAATAGGCTTTAATAGCGGATCGATGTAAACGTTGTCAGCAGCGATCGCCATATCCGTTGCCAACATTTCTTCAATAAGAGGATTACCAACAACTGGAAGTTCTAGGTCAAAAATTGATTGGCAGCCCGGCTCTAGGTATTCTGTAACAAAAGGAATGTGAGGAATTGGATCAGAAAGATAGGTGTGAATAACACAGCGACTCACCTTGAAGGCACGACCAATTTGAGTCGCTGCAATCTCAAAAATTTGTCGGCTATCTAAGCTTTGACGAATCTCATCTGTGATTTGATTCAATAATAATGCTCGTTCAACTTGCTTTTGCAGCATTAACTCAGCTTTTTTCCGCTCACTAATTTCAATTTTCAGCTCTTGGTTGGTTTTAGATAGTTCCTGCGTTCGTACTTTAATTCGTCGTTCTAATGTGGCATTGACAAGTCTGATCTCTCTAAACTTCTGGTTGAGTGCGATCGCCATCAACTTAAAGTTATTTGCTAGATCATTAATTTCAGCAACAGGGCTATGGTTCCATTTAAATACATCTTCTGCTAAAAGTTTATTAGGTAGATCAGTTGTGGCATAGGTTAGATGAGCTAAAGGCTTGACAAGACGACGGCTAACGATTGTTGCAAACAAAAATGCCAAAACCGTGATGCCTAGTATAATTCCTAGATCAACTCTGTAGCGGCTTTGCAAGTTATCCACGTAAGGAAACGCTGGAATTTCCAACCGAAGTTTCCAGCCTAAGCTTTCCCCAATCGTGAATTGTTGAATGTAGAGCGAGTTTTTCCACCGAATCATGGCGGTATTCCCTTCATTTGGAATCCACTGTTGCAGTGATCCTTCTAAGGTGCGAATACTTCCGTCCCTAGCTTTTTCAAACTCACCCCAGGGTGAAAGGTTGGGTTGATTACTGGCAATGACTCGATTATTTTGATCGATTAATGTAAGTTGTATTTGCTGTTTATCATTTTGAAAAATATAGAAGTTGCTGATGCGATTTAATGGCAAAGAACCGTAGACAATTCCCCAAAATTGACTTTGTTTTAGAATCGGAATGCTGATGCTAATATGAGCTTCTTCTAGTAACCCGTCATGATGGATAGGGGTAGTCCAGGGTTGTAACCTCTCACGCGCAGTTGCAATTAAGGATTCTTGCTTAATGTCTTCCTCGACTAGCCGCTGCTGTATTGCAGTTAAAGGCGAAGAAGCAAGCAAAATACTTCCAGAAGCATCGGCAATATAAATATTGTCAAAGTCTGGAAACAATAGTTGGGTCAAATTCAGATCTTGCTGCAGTTGTTCAGATGTCTGTATTGTTAAATTGGCAGTATTAACTACAGGGAAGATCGCTCGTTCTGCTAATTGACTTAAAGCCTCAACATGTCGCTGATGCCATCTAGACACTACACTGCTTAAGTCTGTAGCATTTGTTTGCAATTCAGCATTTACTGTTGTCTCAATCTGATTGACAAAATACCTACCGTCTAGCACCACCAGAAGCAGTAATGGAATAAAGACAAAAGCAATGAGTAGGTGAAAAACTGTTTGTTTGAGAGAGAGGGCAAAGGGATATCTTGAGCGGCCTATCCACCGATGAAACGGAAGATAAGAAACAATGAAGCTAGCAACTAGAGCATTAAAGATACCGTTGACAGCCTGCTTGAACATGACAAGTGTGACCTGATTGGCATCTACGTGTAAAATCTGACCGTAGAAAAGCCAAACTAGAGGCATACCGATAAGAAACCAGTAAAGCCCAGAAAATAACAGGATATTTGGATGCCTACGCTGACATAAAAACCCTACAAACAGAGCTTCAGCTATCAAAATAATAGCGGCATAAGGGTGGTGCCAAAGGATGTAAGTGTAGCTACCAGCAATTAGACTTGCCAAGCCGCCCCAAAATACACCAAAATAATAAACAATAATCAATGTGGCAATACTGCCAAAGAGAAAATCAACGCCAAAAAACAGAGGCAAGCTAAAGTAATTGCCCAGAAGGCCCGCAATGGTGAGAAAGGCGATCGCAACAAGCTTTCTTTTGTTAGAAGGAGCACGAATTAACAATTTGCGTAAATAGCCTTTCCAACTCATCATGCTTCTCACCTTAAGATCTCTCCTTCATTTTTTTTGAGTACTAATTAGGTGTCGCTAACGGCTCTAAGGGCAACAAATCAGTAAGCTTCAAACGAAAAATTGGCTCAGGCTTCCCTGCTCTACGTAGGTGCAAAAGCGATCGCGCCCTTCTTCTTTTGCTTGATAAAGCGCTTGGTCTGCCATTAAAATAAGTTTTGCTATCCGAGACTCTATGCAAGGATTTAAAGTGGCTATACCAGCACTGATGGTGACGCATTTTTGTAATGAGCGGTGATGAGGAATTGCTAACGATCGCACCTGATTACAAATTTGTTCTGCAACATGAACCGCTCCAATTGCATCCGTTTCAGGTAGTAGAATCACAAATTCTTCACCACCGTAGCGAGCAACTAAATCCATCGGACGGTTCACCACGCTTGAGAGGGTCTGCGCGACTTGCTGAAGACAATAATCACCCGCCTGGTGTCCATAAGTATCGTTGTAGAGTTTAAAGTGATCGATATCGCACAGAATGAGGGAAAGAGAGGCAGGGTCGGCACCAGGTGCGCAAAACTTCGATCGTCTCATTCATCGATGTTCCTGCTGCAGAGCTTCATCAAAACAGCGACGGTTTGCAACTTGAGTTAGTCCATCAGTAGAAGCAAGTCGCTGTAAGTCACGATTAGCCACTTCTAGCTGCTGTTGAAGTTGAGCCTGCTGTTGCTGAAGTTGGGATTGTTGAATAAGCCGTCTAACACGCTGCCGTAATACTGCCCAGTGAACTGGTTTAGTAACGTAGTCTACTGCCCCAACAGCAAAAGCACGATCAACTGATTCTTGATCGTCTAAGCCGGTAATCATCAGAACTGGTGTAGTTTGACCGTTTGGAAGACGTTGTAATTGGGTGCAGCATTCAAAACCGTCCATTCCAGGCATCAAAGCATCCAGCAAGACAATATCTGGCTGTTGTTGTTTAAATACCGTCAGTGCTTCTCTACCATCCTCTGCTTCTACAATTTGGTACCCCTCTTGCTCCAGGGAAAGCCGAAGCTGTATCCGCGCAAAAGGCTCATTGTCAACAACCAAAATTAGAGAAGGTTTGTTTGAAGCCAAGACCGTGTTCATCTTTTCCCTAGTTCAATTCTTGTAGAGCTGCTTTAACTAGGTCGTATTCAACCTGAAGCTGTTCGACGTCTTCTTCTGTTGCCAGATCTCCGTTGCGCCCGTAGGTCTCTAATGCTTTACCCAGTTGTGCCAGGCGAGTTGCCCCCAGCGATGCGCTGCTGGATTTTAAGGAATGAGCAGCCTGTCTAAGGGCATCGGCATCAGCATTACTTACAGCGTCAGCGATCGCTTGGATTAACTTGGGAGATTCTGTTAGGTAGCAGTTAACTAGGGCTGTTAAAGCAGCTTGCTTTCCACCTACCATTTTCCACAAAGCTTGAAAGGTTTGGAGATCTAGAACAGGAATTGGTTCCATTTGAGCAACTGAAGTATTAGAAACAGAGTGTGGATCGAAGCTTTTAGAAGTGTCCCCGTTCTTCTTGAGTTTGCATCTACGAAGGACCGCTTCCAATTCTTTTGGCTGAATTGGCTTGCTGACATAGTCATCCATACCGGCAGCAAGGCATTCCTCACGATCGCCTTGCATAGCGTTTGCAGTAATTGCAATGATGTATGGCCGTAAATCAGCTTGCCACTCCTGACAAATTTGACGGCTAGTAGCCAGCCCGTCCATCTCTGGCATCTGTACATCCATCAGCACTACATCATAGGGCTGTCGATGAAGTGCTTGCAGCACTTCTAAACCATTTGCCGCAACATCTGCTCGATACCCCATTCGCTCCAGCATCAGCAGGGCTACTTTTTGGTTCACCAGATGATCTTCCGCTAGCAAAATCCGCAATGGCAGGGTCTCCGCTAGTTTGGTCTCGGGGTGACTAGACTGAATGGAATGAGTGGGCTGTTGATGAGGCTTGATCGGTTGCATCCGCAAGGCATGGGTCAGAACCTCGTACAGTTGAGATTGCTTAATAGGCTTGCTAAGACAATCGGTGAAATGAGTGGTGAGCGCGTCAGAATGGGTTTCTGGCTTACCCATTGAGGTGAGCATGACCAGCGGTAACCGGTAACCGTTGGGATGCTGATGAATGGCTGCTGCCAGCGTTAACCCATCCATTGCGGGCATTTGCATATCCAAAATAGCAACGTCAAATGTTTCTCCCTGTTCAAGCCAACTCATCGCTTCGAAACCTGACTGAGCCGCACAAATTATCATGTCCCACGTTTCAGCCTGCAAGGTAAGAATTTGGCAGTTGGTAGGATTATCATCGACAATCAACAACCGCTTTCCAGCAAGGTCTGGCAATAGCCTAGCTTCCAATGGCTCTAAATCAGTTACAGCCTGAGCGGCGATTGTAAAAAAGAATGTTGAGCCTGAAGGCGGATAGTAGTGGGTAGAGGCTTGCCATTGGGAGGATGGTGTTCCACCAACACTGCTTACACTGTGAACCCACATTGTTCCTCCCATCATTTCGCTCAATCGTCTGCTGATCGCTAGTCCCAGTCCTGTGCCACCATAGTGACGAGTGGTTGAAGCGTCAACCTGGCTGAAAGATTGGAACAATCGATCGAGGCGATCGGCAGGAATTCCAATACCTGTATCTTGAACAGAAACTTGAATCTCGTAGGTAGATTCTTCTGGGTTAAGAATTTTGCTTGAAGAAAGGATGGGGGATGCCGTCACTGAAACAATCACTTCCCCAGCTTCGGTAAACTTAATCGCGTTACTGAGCAAATTAACTAGAATCTGACGCAAGCGAGTCACATCACCCAAAATGACGCTAGGCGTTTGAGGCGTAATTAAGTAGCCTAGCTCAATGCCTTTCTCAGCTGCTTTTGCTGTTAGCAAATCAATTGCCCCTTCAATGCAATGCCTCAAATTCAAAGGGTGCATTTCTAAGTCCAGCTTACCCGATTCAATTTTAGAAAAATCAAGAATGTCGTTGATAATGCTCAATAGGGCATCTCCGCTATAGCGAATCGTTTCAATGAAGTCTCGCTGCTTAGCGTCAAGCTTTGTATCGAGCAGCAGCCCAGTCATGCCAATAACAGCGTTCATTGGGGTGCGGATCTCGTGGCTCATTATGGCTAAAAACTCGCTCTTAGCTCGATTGGCAAATTCTGCATCTCGCTTAGCTTGCCCCAATGCAAGGTTCTTGAGAGTAAGTTCTTCTCTTTGCTGGATTTCCTGCCGCAATAGCCGATCGCGTTCGTCTTCGAGCCGCTTGCGATCAGTAATATCTTTCATGAAGCAGTGATGTCCAATAAACTCCTGTTGCTCATTGTGAATCGTGATCATCACAAGCTGTTTATAGAAAAGATGACCGTCTTTTTGAATCCCTCTGGCTTCAACTTCAACTCTGCCGTCCCGCAGCATTTGATGATATGCATCGATCATTCGTTCAACATCATCAGGGTGAACCGTTTGTTGCCACTCCATCCCTAGCAGTTCTTCAGGCTGGTAACCTGCTATCGCCGCATAAACCTGGTTGACAGCAGTGTAGCGCCCTTGTAGATCGATCCTTGCTACTCCTGCGACTGCATTTTCTAGTGCAGCGCTCATTTGTCGCAATTCAGCTTCTGCTTGTTTGGTTTGGGTAATGTCAAAACGGATGGCCAGGTATTTAAAGGGTTTACCATTTACATCCAAGAATGGCACAATCGTTGTATCGACCCAATAGAGTGAACCATCTTTTGCCCGGTTTTGAACTTCTCCTCGCCATACATGCCCACTGGCAATCGTTAACCAGAGCTGCTTAAAGAAAGCAGGTGGATGGTAGTCAGATTTGATTAAGCGATGGGTTTGCCCAATCAGTTCTTCTCGATTGTATTGAGAAATTGCACAGAAATTATCATTGACATCGGCAATGATGCCGCGATGATCGGTAGTTGCAACGATCGCAGCTTGATCCAGAGCAGATTTTTGAAATTCTAATTCTCTTAATGTGTTTTGTAAGGATTGCTCAGTTCTTTTGCGCTTTGTGATATCACTACCGATACCCAAGAAGCCTGTTATCGTGCCAGTCGAATCGCGCAACACAGTGATCGACAATAACACAGGGAAACGGTCGCCATTTTTAGTAATGTAAGTCCACTCCCGTTCCTCAATCCGCCCTAGTTGGGCTCTTGCCACAAAAACTTCAAACCCTGGTTCGATCTCACGACCCAGTTCTTGTGAAAGTTCAACTGCTTGTTGTGCAACCTCATCTTGATCGTGAATAATGGCAGGGGTAACTTTGCCAATAATCTCTTCAGAAGAGTAGCCTAGCCATCGCTCTGCTGTGATATTGAAAGTGAGAATTGTGCCATTTACATCAGTTGAAATAATGCTGTAGTTTGCACTGTCAAGGATGGCTTTCTGAAGCGTTAGTGCCGATTGCAGCGTAATTTCTTCCTGTTTACGATTGGTAATATCGAATAGAGTCGTTCGGCTCATCAAATAATTGCCGTCTGCATCATAGATAGCAGTAGCATTTAAACTTATAAATAAAGTTGAACCATTTTTGTGGATTATTTCAAACTCTAAATTATTGACCCAACCACGTTCCTTAAAGGCGGAGAAACACTGATGGAAACGCTCTAAGTTAACAGGCGTCACGAGGTCAGAAAATTTTTTGCGGTGCAGTACTTCCTCACGGCTGTATCCTAGCCACTTTAATTCTGTATCGTTGATCCGGATAAACGTGCCATCACTATCCAAAGAGTGATAACCACAGGGCGCATTGTTATATAAATCCTCAAATTCTTGAGCGTATTGCTCTACTGACAACTCTGCCTGGAGACGGCGGTCGTCAATCTTATTTAAGACGCGAGCATTCCAAATGACTAATCCTGACAATAAAATAATGTTTAACGTGCTGGATAAAGCAAATTCAACTTCAGCGCTGTAGAGCTGCAAACGATAACCCAATGAACAAAGAAACCCTACAAGAAAAGGAATGATAACCGCTAGCGGCAATAACCTTCTTGCTATTCGGCTGCCTGTGCTACACCCAGTTAAAAGTGCTATTAACCCTTGAGTAGGATTGGTGCAAAGAATGCCTGTGTTGAGCAGGAGAAGAGCGATCGCGGCGTGGATTGCCATTCCAGTTAAGGAACCAGCCGTATAGAAGCGAACGCTACCGTAAAAAAGGCCGATTAAGCCCAGAAAACTGATAAACCATGATCCAACTGCCAAGGCTTGGGTTATCAAGCTCCCAGGCTTTTGCTGCAAGCTCAGTAGTGCTGCTCCTGTCAGTAACGAGGCTAGAGCCGTATTAGGAGCCATGCGACCCGGAATTGCATCACTACTGATGGGCTCTGGCTGCCGTAGAAACAGTTCATCAATTCCAAAATTAATTGGAAAAATATATTGAATCAGCGTCAACAGAGCAATTAGAATGATCAACAGGCTAAAACTGAGGGTAAGAAACCGTAATCTCTTTCTCAAGTAGGGTTGTTTGATACGGGATTGCCAGTGCCACAACCATAGCGTTGTTCCTCCCAAAATGAGATTGAGAGCAGCGTTGACCTTCATCGTTGGTAATTCTGGCAGAACGCTTTTTAGTACTGGAATGTTTAGCAGCCAGCCTAGAATAGCTACAGTACCTGCAAGAGCTACAACCACTCCGACGTTACGGGAGAAAGACTGTAGTAGAAGGTATATTTTTGAGGATTGAGACATCTTCATGACAGAATTACACTACTAGCATTTGCAGCTAATAGTGATTCCACAGAACAAAAGGCAAAGACAGGTTTAAGAGATTCATAAGGCTGATATGATGTGTCTATGCTGTCGTCGAAGTACATTTTCTGGGGCGAGTGTTTTTTAAATTCACCAGAAACTGAAGTTAGAGCTTTGACACCTGAATTTAACTGAGAGAAATTAGGCATTTCCTGACGGCAGGATAAGCAGAACCAATAGAGTCTTTGACGAGAAATCTGACGAACGAGTTGGTGAGAACAGCAAGGACAGGATGACATAGCATTAAAGCTCCGAGCAGAAAGGCTAAATGTGACTACTCAAATACAGCAGGTTTAGTTAGGAGCTATCTGTAGCCTTAACTATTAGAAATACCCAGGTGATGGTTCACTACTGTTAGTAATTTGTCAAAACTAATCGGCTTATTGAAAAAGTGATTCGCGCCTAGCTCTAAGCTACGTTGATAAATCTTTTGATCGGTTTGGCTTGTAGTAACAACAAAAGGAGTAAAGGTTGTTGCGGAATTTCCTCGCACTTGCCTTAGAATCTCAAAGCCATTAACTACTGGCAGGTTAATATCACACAGAATTAAATCAGGATGTATCGTTTTACTTAGTAACAATCCCATCTCTCCGTCTGCCGCTTCAACAACGTTAAATTTATGCAAAAGAAGTAATCGAACCATACCTAGACGAATTGCGGGCTCATCTTCAATAACCAAAATTCTTTTCACTAAATTCTTCCTTACTCGCTGCAGAACGCTTTTGCAACATATAGCTAGTTGGACTATGCTTACTTTAGGAGGCAATAGTGAAAATTTTGTGAGCGTGCTTAATTGCTTTTTTTGGGCAATATCTTTTAACATGAGCAAGGCTAAAAGCTTGTTCAATCAGTAACTTGACCAGGGCAAACGCATACTAATTCAGGGCCAACGAAGGAATCAGGAGTTCAACGATCAGCAGCCTGTAAAATGCCGATATTTTCGCAATAAGGTACTCCAAAGCGGGTCTTACTGCGAGAATATCGGAGTATGCGTTTACCCTGTAACTTGACTGTAAAGCTTGTTAATAAAACTATGAAATTCGAGGCCAAATGACTGTTATTTAGAAGAGATAAGCTGTACAACCTCTTTAGGCGCTACAGGCTTACTAAAGAAGTATCCCTGCACCACGTCACAGTTGATCGATTGCAAGACATTCCACTGCTCTAGTGTTTCTACACCTTCGGCGACCACTTCTAAGCCCATTCCATGTCCTAACGCTACTATTGCTTGAATCACAGCAGCATCTTTAGAATTGATCGTAAGGTCTTTAACAAACTCTCGGTCAATCTTAAGTGTATGCAGTGGAAACTGCTTGAGTGTGGCGAGCGATGAATAGCCGGTTCCAAAATCATCCATTGAGATAGCAACACCCATCTCCTGTAACTCCTGAAGTACAGAAATCGTCAGTGTTAGATTCTGCATGGCGATCGTCTCAGTGATTTCAACTTCTAAGTAGCGCGGATCAAGCCCCGTATCTGATAGAACCTGATCAATCAATCGAGCTAGGTTAGATTGGAACTGCCGCCCGGAGAGATTGACTGCCACGCGCACTAGTGGTAACCCTGCTATCTGCCAGGCTCGGTTTTGGGCACAGGCAGTCCGAAGTACCCACTCGCCGATCGCGTTAATCTGCCCGGTTTCCTCAGCGATCGCAATAAATTGATCGGGGGGCACCATCCCGCGTTGAGGGTGCTGCCAGCGCACCAGTGCCTCTAATGCCACAATTTGTCCTGTTTTCAAGTTAACCTGAGGTTGGTAATGTAACAAGAACTCACCTCGGTCTAAAGCTTTGTAGAGGTCATTGACCAATACCAGGTAATCCAATGTCTGGATGTTCATATCAGAAGCATAGAGCTGAAAGCAGTTTTTTCCTTCTTGCTTAGCCCGGTACATGGCAATATCTGCATTCTTGAGCAGCGTTTCAGCATCTTTACCATCGTAGGGCGCAAGGGCAATGCCAATACTCGCGGTAATGTGCAGCTCTTGCTGATTAAACTCAAATGGAACTTCAAGCACGTTGAGAATTCTTTGAGCAATTTTAGTAATGTCTTCTGTCGAACGAAGATGGGGAAAGATTAGCGTGAACTCATCGCCACCCCACCGAGAGAGTGTATCGCTTCGCTTAAGGCATCCAGCAATTCGTGCTGCTACCTGCTGCAGTAATTGATCGCCGATCGCATGTCCTAAGGTGTCGTTGATGGATTTAAACCGATCTACATCAAGAAACATGACTGCGAGCATGTCTCCCTGTTGAGAAGCCCGTTCTAGTGCAGAAGTGAGGTGTTCATCAAATAGTAGGCGGTTCGGCAATTGGGTTAAGCGATCGTGAGAGGCTTGATGTCGCATGGTATCTGCTACCCGCTTTTGCATAACTGCCATGTAGAGGTGAGTTGCCAACGCTAATGCAAGCTTAATTTCCTCCTGGCCCCAGCTTTGGTGCACAATTTTCCGAGTCTGCCTTAATGTTTCTAGGGATGGGTAAGAACCAACGCTGTAGATAGCTTCACTAGACCGATCGCACCACCCTGCTGCTGCGTCAAGCCGACGGCGAAAAATGCTCAAACACCCAATATATTGTTGCTGATAATGAAGTGGCACAATCAGCATTGTGTGAATAGAGCTTGCTGCAAATGCGGAAGCCAAAGGATGTAACTGAGGGTCTTGATAAAGCTCAAGAATGCTGTAGACATAATATAAATGCGAATCTACGCTTGGCTGATCAGTAGGGTGAGCAACAGGCGTTTTCATAGCCTGTTGCCACAACTGACTTTCCTCTAGCTGAGGTAGGGCAGGTTGGTCGCCTGAGGTATAGAGTTGAGCGGGTTGCCCGGTTGAGTTTGCGGTGATGTACAGGCGACCGCCAGCTCCTCCTAGAGCTTGAATAATTTCATTGAGTGCCGCTTGCCGAACGGTCGTCACATCGTCAAGGGTATGGAGCAAACGACTAATGCGGTTAATAGTTGCCTCGTATTGAACTTGCTGGAAAGTCTGATTGAGAAGATTAGCTTGCGAGATCGCAATACCAACATGAGTTGAGAGTTGTTTGAGTAACTCGATCTCCCAGGATTGCCACTCACGAGGTTGTGTACATTGGTGAGCAATCATTAGTCCCCATAATTCTCCTTTATGCAGAATAGGGACAACCAGCTTCGATTTCACGCCAAGCTGTTGCAGCGTTTCCACCAGACAAGTAGATACTTCATCTTTTTGGATGTCGGTAATAGCGCGAACCCGTCCCTGTTGATACAGTTGATGGCAGCTTAAAGGAAAAATCTCTTCTGGTAATGGCTGATCTAGAATCGGTAAGCATCCGGGGGCTACAGCCTCGTTTGTTACGGTTCCGGTGCCATTGGGATTGACCCGATAAGTTAATACCCGATCGGCTTGCAGAAACTGTCGAACTTCTGAAACAGTGGTGCTGAGGATTTGATGGAGATCCAATGACTGGTGGATGCGCTGAGCTATCTCACTAATTAAACGCTCGCGCTCAACCTGCTGTTGCAATACGGCTTCTGTCTGCTGACGATGAAGAATTTCAGTCTGAGCTTGCTGGTATAACTCAGATTGACTGATGGCGATCGCGGCCTGAGTTGCCAGTTGTTTGAGCAATTCAATTTCATCGAGTTGCCAATGCCGAGATCCACTACACTGCTGAGCAACGAGCAAGCCCCACAGGTTTTCTTCATTGACAATTGGAACTGCTAAATTTGCTCGCACCTGAAATTCTTCTAACAACTCTCGATGGCAGGGACTCAGGTTTGCGGTATAGATATCGGCAACCGCCTGAACTCGTCCCTGCTGATAAAGATGAATGTAGGTTTCGGCAAAGTGGCTATCGTAAATGACCGTCCCAGTTATAGGCCGCCAATCTGAGCCAACTGATTCAACGACGACACTACCACTACCACCCGGCTCTAGCTGATAAATTAGCACGCGATCGCATTGCAGAAATTGGCGCACCTCAGACACCGTAGTGTTAAGAATTTCCTCAGGCTGAAGCGATCGATGGATGCGTTGAGCCATTTCGGCAATCAGACGTTCTCGTTCTGATTGCTGTCTCAGCATTTCCTCCAGCTGCTTGCGCTCCGTAATGTCATTACGAATGGCAACGTATTGATAGGGTTTAATCCCATTATTGAGGAACGGAACGATGGTAGTATCTACCCAATAAAACGTCCCGTCCTTAGCCCGATTTTTAATCTCGCCTCGCCAGACCTGACCTTGAGCGATCGTCTTCCACATCTTTTGAAAGAACGCTTTGGGGTGGTAGCCAGAGTTGATGATGTGGTGGTTCTGTCCAATCAACTCAGCTTCAGAGTATTGGGAAATCTCACAAAACTTGTCGTTGACGTAGGTGATTGTTCCTTGAGCATCCGTAATTGCGACGATTGAGGACTGATCCAGAGAAAACTTGATGTCTGCCAAGTCTTTTAGCGACTGCTGCAAAGCCGTTTCTGCTTGCTTACGCTCTGTAATGTCATGACGGATCGCGACATATTGATAGGGTTTATCTGCACTATCTAAGAATGGAACGATGGTGGTATCTACCCAATAAAACGTCCCGTCTTTAGCCTGATTCTGAATTTCACCTTGCCAAACTTGCCCGTCGCTGATCGTCTTCCACATCTCTTGAAAGAACGCTTTGGGATGGTAGCCAGAGTTAATGATGCGATGGTTTTGACCAATCAGCTCTGCTTCGGAATATTGTGAAATTTTGCAGAACTTATCGTTGACGTAGGTAATAATTCCTTTGGCGTCGGTAATTGCAACGATTGAGGATTGATCGAGTGAAAACTTAATGTTTGCCAGTTCCTTGAGCGATCGCTGGAGCGCTTTTTCTGACCGCTTTTGAGGAGTAATATCACGGGCAATTTTAGATACACCAATGATAGTTTCTCTGGTGTCTCGAATTGGAGAAATGCTAAGAGAAATATCAATCAGCTTTCCATCTTTCCGCCTCCGTATCGTTTCAAAATGCTCGATGTGCTTCCCCTGCCTAATTCTTTCAAGGATTCTGAGTTCCTCATCTAGACGATTGCTTGGAATCAATCGCGAAATTGAAGACCCAATCATTTCTTGGGCGGAGTAGCCAAAAATTCTCTCTGCTGAAGCATTCCAGCTTGTAACAATGCCGTCTAGGGTTTTGCTAATAATGGCATCTTCGGACGATGCTATGATCGCGGCTAATTGAGACATAGCTACTTCTGGCAAATACTTTTGTTGATGTAAAGTTTTATTGTTGAGTCGTAGCTCTAATTGGTTAACAGCTTGATGACTGAGCGCTCGCAGTGCTTCAAGCTGTTCTGCTGAAATCTGCCGAGGAATGCGGTCAATAACGCAAAGCGTTCCAATTCGATAACCGGCTGGTGTGACGAGGGGAAAACCTGCATAAAATCGAATGTGAGGTTCACCCGTCACCAATAGGTTCGCTACAAATCTTTGATCTAAGGCAGCATCTTCAATAATGAATGGTTCTGATTGCAAGATGGCATGGGCGCAAAAAGACAAACTACGATGGGTTTCTGATGCAGTCAGTCCTATTTTGGATTTGAACCATTGGCGGTTATTATCAACCAAGCTAAGCAGGGCGATTGGGGTTTGGCAAATTTGGGCAGCAAGCTGGGTTAAATTATCAAACTCAACTTCAGGATCAGTATCAAGAATTTTGTATTGATAAAGTGCTTCTAGTCTTGCTATTTCACACTCAATTGTTGGAGTGTACATTGTTTTGTCTCGTTTTTATCGTAGTTACCCGACCTGCTTAACCCAATCTGCCGCAACCTTCGTCTTAATCCCACATCGCAAAAAGATTCTTAATACTTCTTGTCTGCTTGCTGTTGCGGTAAGTACAATGTCGCCTTTTTTTAGTTGATCAAGTCCTTAGTTTGTCACTGTGTCAGTTCCTGACTTTGAGGGTTAGGGAGATGTTTGAGTAGTATTTTTACTTAGGTGGAGCGCTCAAGCGCTAGTTGTATTCCAAGACAGAAGCAAAATGATTGCTGTGAATGAGCTTTTCGAAAGGAGTTTGGTATGGGGTAATTAGCATTGCGACATCCATCCAAATGGTGAAGGGTCATGAAGAGAATGATTTAATCTTGGTTGTTAATAAGGTATTTAACGTATAAATCTGTCAGTTAATTGACCAGCTTTTAACCCAGATGATTTTGACAAACTGTTTATCGTATAAAGAGAACTTCTTCGAGTAACAGGCGTTCGCCTATCGAAACTGTTTCTAGAAATGCTGGCTTGGTTGATTCACTTGCTTCCAGTTTTCCATCCGCTGCAACGTTGAAATCTTGAAGGAGTAACAGCCCTTGACTTTGCAATCGTTCAGTTGCAATTTGCTGTGCCACATCCATCAAGTTGAGTTCGGGTTCCAGATGCTGACGGTGCCGTAAGACCCATCGAGCAGTCTCTGGCTCTTGCTCGGCTAATTGGTAGATTGACTGTAGTAAGGCTTCTTTGATGTAGCTGGGGCTAGGTAAGGCAGTCAGGAATTTTTTGAGTGATCCGATCGCGCTTAGATTTCGGTTTTTGAATACCTCTACAGCAACTCTTTGAAATGCATCATAGTTTGGGGGTCTTCGAGCCACATCTGGCACTCCTTCATCAGGGCGGGATGTTGGGTAAGCGAAACAATCAGTTTGGGTGCAACAGGTACAGCCAGGCAGCAACACCTGCTGAGGCTGTGCAGGATCTAGAGGGCTTGCTGTGGACGCAGAAGGTTGAGACACAGAACTGTTGCAACACTGGTGAACGAATACACCGACCAAACTAACCGCTTGAGCCAATGGCTACCTTGCAGTTTTCTGGCCGATGATTTGAAGTTAAAGCGAAAGTGTGAAAATTTTGTGATAGCGCGATCGAACTTGGCTTAGCCCTGCCAATTTAGGATTGCTCGAACCTGGGCAATCAGAGCAGGGATTTTGAACGGTTTGGTGATAATGCCTGCAATCCCTAGCTCTAGCAAGGGCTGGTGTTCTGTAGGGCTTGCCTTGGCGGTTAGCATAATGACCGGGATTGATCGCGTTGCTGGATTTTCCTGCAATCGCTGAAATGTAGCAGGTCCATCCAGATCAGGCATCATCACGTCGAGTAGAACTGCGTCGAGCGGCTCCGTCTGGGCGAGACTTAGTCCATTAACACCAGAAGCTGCCGTAAGCACCTCCCATCCAGCTGCTGCTTCCAGGCTGAACTGAATAATTCTTCGTGCTCCATCGTCGTCATCGATCAGCAGAATCCGCTTTGGCATGGCTTTCTTAGGCTTGTGTTGTCAAGGGTAGCGTGAAGTGGAAGCGACTCCCTTGCTCTAAAAGGCTCTCTGCCCAAATTGTTCCATCGTGCTGTTGTACAATACTACGGCAAATAGCTAATCCTAAACCCGTCCCTCCTTTTTTACGGGAGTCAGAGGCATCCACTTGCTGGAATCGCTCAAAAATACTTTCCAGATTATTGGCAGGAATACCTCTTCCCTGGTCACGAACAGTAATGCGAACACAAGAGGTAGAAAGGTGTGCTGAGGAAATTCCCACAATCACGCCCTCGTGTGCCTCTACAGTAATCTCTTCCAAAGTTTCAGCAGTTAGCCAAACTGTGCTGTGGTTTGGCGAAAATTTAACTGCGTTGCTTAATAGGTTGGTCAGAACTTGGAGAATGCGATCGCCATCAATATCCAGAGTGACAGGCAACGGCTCAACCAACAAAGTAATATCCATTTGGCTTGCAGTCAGTTGCATAAAGTCTACAGCGCGAGTCATCAATTGAGCTAGATCCCACGGTTGACGCTCAAGACGAATTTTGCCTGACTCCAGTCGTTCTAAATCGAGAATGTCGTTGACTAGACGAGTTAGGCGATCAGCTTCCGCAGCGGCGATGCCAATCGTTTCCTGCCCCCGGTCTGATTCAGGCTGAATTAACCCTGTTGATAGTAATTCCAAAGCACCATTAATCGACGTTAGCGGCGTTCTCAACTCATGGCTGACGATTGAGATAAACTCAGCCTTCATTTGCTCAAGCTTATGGCGCTCAGTAATGTCTTCGCCGATGCTGATTGTGCCAATAGGCTTTCCTTCAGCATTCCGCAGTAAAGTATTACTCCAGGCAATTATCCGCTCCTCACCCAGCTTCGTTACAATCGAGTTTTGGTAATGGGGATGAAAATCTTTTTCCAGTAATTCCTGGAAGCAGACCTGAACAGAAGGTTTTTGGCCAGGAGTCAAAAACTGATCAAACCAGTGTTGCCCTAATACTTCCTCCTCTGCATAACCAGTTAGCTGTAAAAAAAAGGGATTGACGTATTCAATATTGCCGTTTTGATTCAAGCCAACAACAACAAGTTGCACATTGTCTAATAAGGAGCGCCACCGCCGATCGGCTTCTACCAAAACTGCTTCGGCTCGCTTGCGATCGCTAATTTCAGTAACAATAACCCCCACTCCAACCGTTTGAGCATCACTACCGCTGCTCGAAATCGGGAAGTAAGATGCTAACCAATACCGCATTACTCCAGGTTGATTGGGTAATTCAGTCGTAATTTCCAGGTCAATAATTGGTTGCCCTGTCGTTAGAACTTGCTCATGAAGAGGGTTAACAGTAGCAGCCAGTTCTGGCAGTAGCTCTGTTGTTGTCTTGCCCAGGTGATCGGCTACAGAATATCCATTGATGGCGGCAAGCGCTTCGTTAATCTGCACAAATCGCAGGTTTTGATCGTGAATGCATAAGCCAATCCTGGCTAAAGATGCGGCACTAAAAAAGTTGTTCAAGAGATTGTTAGTCCGCTGAAGTTCAGCTGTTCGTTCGGCGACTCGTTGTTCCAGTTCTAACTTAGATTGAAGTAGGATAGTTTCAGCAGTGCGGCGCTCAGTAATGTTATTAAATGTGCCGATCCATTCCCGAATGCTGCCATCGTAGTCATACACGGGTACTGCTTTTGCTGCCAACCAATAACATTCACCCGATTGAGATAGCACGCGATACTCAATCTCGTAGGGCTCACCTGTGGCAAGACAATGGCTGTAGACTTGAACCATGCGATCGCGATCATCTGGATGAATTGTCTTGAGATAATCCCATTCAGAGTTCTCATCGAGCAGTTGTCCGGTCAAATTAGTCCAAAGAGGTGCAGTTTTAAGTACATTGCCCTGGGCATCAGTAAGCCAAACACTGTCCGTTGTTGCCTCCACTAGAGAGCGATAGCGTTCCTCACTCAGACGCAATGCCTCTTCGGCTCGTTTGCGTTCGGTGATGTCTCGTGTCACTGATAAAACCAGAGAATTTGCATCATCGGGAGATTGTAAGGGCACTGCATGAGACTCCAACCGGCGTCGAGTTCCTTGCAGTCCAGTGATTTCAAATTCAAAAGTCGCGGTTTTTCCTTGGG
Organism: Leptolyngbya sp. CCNP1308; assembly: GCF_034932455.1. Taxonomy (NCBI): domain Bacteria; kingdom Bacillati; phylum Cyanobacteriota; class Cyanophyceae; order Leptolyngbyales; family Leptolyngbyaceae; genus Leptolyngbya; species Leptolyngbya sp. CCNP1308. The sequence goes on from NZ_JAYGIH010000108.1 coordinate 27,046, forward strand.
CAACCTCCTGCGTAAATTCCAAGAATGCTTTTTGGTGAGTGGGTTCAATCAAAGGACAAACACAATGCCCCTGCACCTGTTCTAGATAATCGGCTTCAAGCATTGCCAGCCCAGCAGGGTTCATAGTTTGCAAAATGCCATCAGCCGTGACAATCTTGACGCATTCTGGTTCAGCTTCAAAAATAGCGCGAAACTGCTGTTCACTTTGCTTTAATGCAATCTCCATTCGCTTACGATCATCAATATCCATTAACGTTCCAGTCATACGGATTGGTTTACCCGTTCCGTCATAAAAAGTTTGCCCTCTGCCCTCTACCCAATGAGTGCTACCGTCTGCCCAAATAATACGGTATTCATGCTTATAGCTACTGTGTCCATAAATAGCGGCTTGAACAGTTTGATTTAATCCTTCACGATCATCTGGGTGTAACCGAGCATCAAATGTTTCATAACGGCCATCAAAAGTACCGGTAGCCATTCCCAATAATTGCTCATGTTCTGGAGTCCAGGTAATTTCTCCTGTTATCATGTTCCAATCCCACATCCCCATATGAGCAGCTTGTAATGCAAGTCGCAGTTGTTCTTCACTTTTTTGCAGGCGGCGATCGCTTAATTGCTTAATCTGATATCGAGCACCTCTTAATTCTGAAATGAAATAATTGATCAGAAGGGAAACGGATGCAATCAAACTCAATCGTGCTAGATCATCCGGCTCAGTAATTACAAGTGAATGGTCTGGATGCCGGAAAAAGTAGTCGCTGACCAGGAGGGAGAGAAATACCGTGAACAATCCTGGTTTTGCGCCACCAACCCAAGTCGTAATTGCGATCGCCGCATAAAACAGAGTGAATGCAACAGATGATAAGAGGGGATAAAGTAGCTGCGTCAGTACCGTCGCTGCAAAGACTGATAGCACTGCAATTATATAGGGGTTAACCCGATGCATCTTATTCACCATGACGGTTTATGTCTCCAAACCCCGTATTTTTTTCAGTACCACTGCATGTTCTAATCGACGAATTACCCTCGCCACCAGCTCTGCGGCTCGAATCGGTTTGCTGACATAATCATCTGCTCCCGCCATAAATACCCGTTGTATCGTTTCGTCATTGTTATTGGCAGAAATCATTAGAATGGGTAAATTATCCCACTGCGAGTCGTTGCGAATCTCCTGGCATAAATCGATGCCGTTAACTTCCATTTCAATGTCCAACATCAGCAAATCAGGCTTTACCTCCTTCAAAATGCCCCAAAACTGCTGAGCGCTACTGAGTAGGGCAATCTGAAAGCCCCAGGGTTGCAACATCGCTTGCACAATATTCAGGAGTTGAGCATCGTCATCCACAATCAGTAATTGCGATCGCTGAGGCAATACAGACCTTTGGAATGAGGGTTTGGAACTAGTTACTTCAGCAGCTAGCTTTGATTGTGTCTCATGCGGTGATTGCTCTATTGCTTGACGCAACTTTGATGCCAGTTCAACCAGTTGTGCCTGTTGTCCGCCATTTAATCGCTCAATCTTCAGAAGTTCCTCAATCTGGCGGGATAGCTTAGATGCATCATCTAAATCGAACAATCCTAAAGAACCCTTTAACGTATGCGCTTCCCGTTGCGCCTGCTGTCGAAGTTCCTCTGTTAGAGTATGAGCCTGTAAGGCCGCGATCGCTTGTTCGATGATCGCAAGACGCTCACAGTACTGTGGTCGATATTCTTCCCAAAAGGTGTTGATGGGTGAAGGCTGACGTTGTAAAAGCGAGGATTGATAAGGTAAAACGACCTCACGCCTCTCAACTTCTGTTTCTTCCCTCATTCCCCCTAATTCTTTTAATCGATACCCCAACCCGTAGACCGTTTCAAGCCAGTCCTCAACTCCAACTTCCTTGAGCCGCTTGCGTAACCCTTTGATTTGTGCCCGAACTGCATTCTCAGTCGGTGTGTTTTCTAGCGCCCAAAGCTGCTCGATTAACATTCCGTGACTAAAAATACGTTGAGGGTGTCGCAGAAAAAGCTCTAGCAAACTATATTCCTTAGAACTGAGATGAAATGGCTGACCGTTATAACTCGCTTGACAAGCACTCGGGTCTAGCTGCACCTGTCCCCATTGCAGAAGGGGCGATCGCTCAACACTGCTGCGCCGTAGCAACGCCCGCACCCGTGCCAACAGTTCGTCCAAATCAAAGGGCTTCACAATGTAGTCGTCTGCCCCAGCATCTAACCCCGCAACTCGACTACTGCTAGCATCCTCGGCGGTCATGAGAAGGACAGGTGTGTTGTGGTTTAATACCTGTGAGCGGCGATCGTCCTCATGGCGTAGTCGCTGGCAGAAGTGAATGCCGTCTAACTTAGGCAGCATCAGGTCTAGCAAGATCAGATCGTATTCAAACGCTTCTGCCAAATCCCAGCCTTCTTGCCCATCTACTGCGACCTCAACCAGGTAATGTTGAACTGTTAAGGTATGTCTAAGTAGCTCGGCAATCCTTTCATCGTCTTCAATGAGTAGGATTTTCATGTAAACATTCTAAATAACGTGTAAATAGATTCTTAAGTTACAGGGATAAAGAGAGCGAGGAGCTTGGCTTGGAAAGGATTTGACAAGTTGAGGAGCGAGGAGGCGAGATAGGACCTAACCCCACTCTTAGCCTCAATCTTCCCATGAATCAGATTAGCCGAATCTAAGTCGCCCTGCTTCCCCATCTGCCTTGGCACGATGCTCGACTCACCTTTGTAGCGCTTTTCCCGGTGACCTTGTTTCGAGTGGAAAGTGACGGTGACGAATCGCTCTGGCGGTGGTAGTTAGAGCCAGATCTCCCAACCTTAGACCTTGAGTACAGAGCGTACTAACTTATCCTGCGGTTCAGGCAACATCAACATCGTTGCAAGGGGAGGGAGCAACAATCACCTCCTGGCATATTGTTCCCCGTGAAGACCCCTGTGACCGAGATGGTTGAGTAACCCTGGCAGTCAAGCCTCAACCTAGCTTGTAGCCGTTACCTGTCTAAATCTACGGTAGACGCCAGACGTATTTTGGATGAAGTGAAGATTTTGCTCTTCGAGGTCAACGTTGCAACGCACTCCAAGTCTCGCTGCATAGCTGCGATCGCCTTCTCCGAAAGTGACTGTCCTTTCGCCACTTCCCTCGCTACCTCGGTTATCCGGCTCAAATACCCTTCTGGTCTCCCCAGCGCCACTGCTGCCCTATGCCATCGCCAGAGTTGCCCCAACTCCGGGCGACTTTGCTGCCACCCATTGCCGCCCCCCTCTGGATTGACCAACACCTCATTCCAGTCCTTGCCTTGGTTCGGCGTCAGCCGCTCAATTCCTGGCACCTGCTGCGCCACCTGCCAGGCCATGGTCTCCCCTGCCACATCCGCATCAAACGCCGCCGCCACCAGCCCCCTACTCCGCAGCACCGTCTTCAACGCTTGCGTTGGCACCCCTCCAGAACCATCCGTCGAGAGGTAAATCGACACCCCCTCCAGCCCCCGTTGCCCCCGGCTCCAGCAGCACCTCCACCAGCAAGACCGCATGCTGGCCAGTCAAGTTGAAGATGTCTGGAGAGGTCGCATCAAGATCATCAATGAGCGCCCTTACCTGCAAGACGAGGCCTTTATCGCCGCCTCCCTGCAATTCCTGGCTACCAACACTCCCCTCAAAGACATGATGTTCCGCCACACGCGGGATACCCTGCGGGAGTACTACCGCCTCGGCCTGCTGGAAAAAGATGTGCCCCGCCGCGAAGTGTGCGACAACGCCATCACCCTGGAACCCACCCGCGAAGCCGACCTCTACCGCCAGGTGAGCGACTACGTGCGCCACTTCTACCGCCTGGCCCAAAAGGAACAGCGCAAAGCCCTGGGCTTTTTGATGACCCTGTACCGCAAGCGGTTGACCAGCTCCTTCTACGCCATACAGCAATCCCTCCAGCGACGGCTCGATTCCCTCCTCACCCAGCAGGTCATCGGCGGTGAGGCCGCTGCCCTAGGGGAATGGCGATGTGGATATCAAGGCGATCGCACCAGGTACTCATAGGCGGCATGCACAGCAACCCTTGATTTCTCGTGAGCTAGACCGCTACGGGAAAGGCCTGAGTCCCGCATTCTACCGTTGGATATCAAAACTGTCCGGAGTATTGAATTTTAGGAGGCAGGGCCAGAGACAGACTCTCGGGCCGTTGTGCACCCATCCTGCTGCCGCTGAATAGTCGAATTGATAATCTGTGGCCCAGCGTCGCAGCCAATGACTCAGCTCAGCTCCCTCGGGGGGGAGCATCTGGAGCAAAGCTAAAACCGCACCATCATCTCCCAGGGTTACCGCTTGCCGTAACTGGTCGCACCACTCCTGGGACATCATTGCCAGGTGCTCGGCCTGGAGCGGTAGAATTGGCGGGATGTTAAGTGAACTGGTGGAGGCAGGGGCGATCGCAACTAGTGCCTGGGCATTGCCCGGTACCGTGACTGTGAACTCAAAACAGCTGCCGAGACCGGGTTGACTCTGGCACTGGAGCTGTCCCCCCAGCAGGCGAATGTACTCTTGGCAGATAAACAGACCTAGGCCGCTGCCCTGCTGCGATCGCTGCCCGGATGTCGCTGGCACTGGTCTGTTAGGCGATGATGGGTAAACTGGTTGCAGTGCAATTACCCTAGATTTTATGGATTGTCCTCACTGCCAGAGCTAACAGGTCGTGAAAAACGGGCGTGAACCCTGCCTCAATGGGACCCTAATGCAGCGATATCGGTGCCGAGATTGAGGCACCCGATCGGGGCTGTCAGGGCTTTGCCATAAGTGGTTTAACCCCCCGGTGGCATGAAGGTGGTGTGTCCTCCGCTAGTCCAGGGTTTACTGGGCGAGTCCAGCTCATTGTAGATATCTAGCGAATGGGCTTCTGGCCCAAAGTAGCTCGCCAAATCGGTCAGGAAAGCGGCCCAGCGTTGGCGAAGCCTTTCCGCAGGAGAATCGCCCTCCCCCATTGGCCGCCAATCACGGTAGCGATCGCCTATGACAGAGAGGCCATTAACACAACGCCCGTTTCTGGGTCAGAGCGATCGGCACAGAGTTCAATCCACTAGCAGTTGCCGATGCCGATGCCCGCCAGCTCCTGCTCCCGCTAAACTGGCTGATCATAGGACACCAAAACCCTGGCGCAGCTACCCATGAGAACGCGTTGAGTCAGCTGTGCCCGCATTTGGTGGGTCGAATTGTCTACCACCCACCAAATGCGGAGGCATGGCCACTACTGCGTACTAAGCAGCAAAGCGATCTTAGGTGATTTCAACCTCAATCCCGCTCTCATTTTGGTTCAAGCTGAATAGTCGGCCGATGCAGCCAATGTTGCTGCGAATCTGCCAAGGGCCGAGACTCTGGCGAATATACGGTCAGCTACAACTACCGCAATAGTACTTTTGTTTTGATAGACAGCAGCAATATTTATGACTGTGAACGTTTTGAAGCCGCTTAATCGTTATTGACGCTGAGTATTTGTCTGAGCCGCTGCTTGAGAATCGACCAGTTAATGGGCTTAGTCAGGTAGTCGGTGGCTCCTGCGGCAAAGGCCTGTTCCACCGAGTTGTCATCGTCTAGGGCGGTGATCATCAGAATGGGTAAGGGCTGTCTCTGCTGGGTTAGCACAGTGAGGGCAAATGAATCTGCTGGGCTGTGGGCCTCGGAAGCCTGTAGCGTGCGAAGCTGTCGACAGCAGGTAAAGCCGTTCACCTCTGGCATCATGGCATCTAGCAAGACCAAATCGGGATGGTGCTGTTGGTAAAGGGCTAGGGCTTCACCCCCGTTAGCCGCTTCCATAGTCCGGTAACCGGCCTGCGAAACCGCTAGAGTCAGCAGTCTGCGGAGGGAGCGATCGTCGTCTACTACCAGCACTAAAGGAGCGTCTTCGGCGTGAGTCATGGCAGAGGATGTGGGTAGAGGCTCAAGCAGAAAAGAAAACGGGTTGCTGTGGGCCAGCAGGCGGGTCATTACGATGGCGGGTTCAGGTTTGGCAAAGCCATGGCCCTGGCCGTAGGTCATGCCCATTTCGCGGATGCGCCGATGCTGAAAAGCTGTTTCGATGCCCATGGCTACTAGGTCAATGCTCAGGTCGTGGGTCATGACGATTAGGCTTTTGAGCCATTCCGCCAGTTTGGCGTCGATATCGAGGCGGTTGATGGTGCGGGCATCAATTTTGAGGCTGCTGACCGGAAAGCGGTGCAAAAAGCTGAGGGAGGCGTAGTGGGTGCCAATGCCATCGATGCAGATCTGAATGCCTCGCTCTTGGAGCTGCATAAACAGGCCGGTGGTAGCCGCCGTATCGACCATTACGGTGTCGTCTTTAAGCTCTAGCACCAGGTCTTTGCCCCGGAGCTGGTGGGTAGCCAGGGCCTGATCGAGCTGGGTAAAGAGGTCGGGGTGCAGAAATTGCTGGGTCGAGAGATTGATGCTGACGCGGCAGTTGCGCTCGGGAAACTGCTGCTGCCAGGCGGACAGCTGCTGGCAAGCCTGATCGAGCACCCACCACCCCAGCGGAATAATTAGGGCCGTAGCTTCGGCGGCGGGGAGAAAGTCTTCGGGTTGCAGTAGTCCCCGCTGGGGATGGTGCCAACGCACCAGGGCTTCGAGGGTGTCGATGCGGCCATTGCCCAGGTTCACAATAGGCTGGTAGTAGAGTTCAAACTCGCTGTGAGCGATCGCACTGTAGAGGTCGGCATTTTTCACCACCGCCCGCTGGATCAGCCGGTAGTACTGACGGCTAATCGCCTTGGCGGTAAAATGCTCGCGAATAAACCGATGGCCCGATAGCCCCAGCTGTTGGGTGACTTCGCGGTCTTTTAGGAGATAGCGAATGAAGCTGGCCAACCCCTGACTGTCGCCATTGTTAAAGGCCGCTCCACAGTGAGACTGCGACACCAGCCCCCGCAGGTAGGAATGCGGTTCACAGATAATCGCCACCGGTCTGCCCGACGACAGCGCCGAGTAAAATTTGCTGGGGGCTACTAGCCCTTCCATCGCGGTGTCAATGCTGACCAGGTGCAGGTCGCAGGCGGTCAGCGACTGGGGCAGCAGGGCCTTGTCCTGGTAGGGCAAAAATCGACAGTTGGTGAGCCCCAGTTCGGCCACCCGCTGCTGGGTGGCGTCGCGCTTGGGGCCACCGCCAACGAACAGAAACTGGACCGGCTCATCCCTCAAACCTTGAGCAGCCCCAATGATTGTTTCCATGTCGTGGCAGCGGCCCATGTTGCCCGAGTAGAGCACGGTGAAGGTCTCTGTCAGCCCCTGCGCTTGGGCAAAGGCGTTGTTGGCCTTGGCCAGGGGTTTGACCCAGTCGGGGTCTGACCAGTTGTGAATGACGGTGATGCGATCGCCCAAATGCGGGTGCTTAGCGACGATGCGGGCTTTCATGGTTTCGCAGGGCACAATCACAGCCTCGGCCCGCTGCCACACCTGACGGTTCACGGCATCCCACAGGCGCACGATGGGGTGGTGAGCAGGCAGCATGCCCAGGCCGGTGATCACGTCAGGATACAGGTCATACACCAAAGCAGCGTAGGGAGTGCCAAACAGCAGGTTCAGCAGAAAGCCAACCACCTGCACGTAGGGTGGCTCGCTGACAAACAGCGTGATATCGCCGCGATGGCGCGCTTTGAGCAAATGCCAGGCGGTGTGCAAACAGAACGCCAGACTGCTGAGGGTGCGCCCCGTCATCTGGCGAGAGCGGTTGCGCAAAAAATTAGACCGGGTGATGTGGACGGAGCCCTTTTGTTCTTCGGCGGGGGCTTCGGCCACGTCAAAGGCATAGCTGGGCTGACCGGTGAAGACATGCACCTCAAAGCCCTGCTGCCCCAGATGGGTAGCCAGTTCATCCATATACTGCCCGGTGGCGGCAAAATCGGGGGGGAAGAACTGGGTAACAATCGATAACCGAATGGGGCGATGTTCGGCATTGGCATTTGAGGAAGCCCCAAAATGACGGCGTAAGAGCTGAAACATGATTAAGACCGCTAAAAAGAATAGAAAAAGCCTTAGCTATCGGAGAAGTTAGCTGGTTATTCTTGAGATTAATAACGCCGGGTTTGCGTTGGGGTTTGCGTTGGGAAGTGTGACGCGATCGCAAAAGCAGCCAATAATTACAGTAGAACCTATTTCAAATCGACATTTTTATGCCAACTCCTAAAGCATTGAATAGTGAATCTTGACCGAGATTCTAAGTTCCTATTTCTAACGCATAGCTATCAGTTAACAGCGACGCCACAAATTACCATGGCGTACGACAGTAATAGCCCCAATCACTAGTAGGCCTAACGCACTGTGCATTTCAAAGGGGACGTCTGTAATGTCAGTGGAGGTCGCAATATTACTGCCCAAAATACTGTTGACCTCGATAGCAGTATTGCCCTCAGCAGTATTGTCACCAGCTGGCAATGAGAGTGAACCTAGGGAGTTTGAGCTAAAGGCCATGGGATCTGATCCGGTTAGCGTAAATTCACCATCCGTTGTTCCTGCCCTCAGATCTCCAATGCTTGATAGTAGGGTAGAGCCACTTTGGGTATCTCCCTGGACTTCAAGTAGGGGAGTGCCATCGCTCATTTGGAGGGAAGAGTCGCCAGTATACAAAATGTTGTCGGTGCTGGGGTCGCTGCTGTAGACGGTAATCTTGCCTGTGGTGGACTCCATATTGGTGGATGACATGGGGGCAAGGTAGCCCTCTCCATCGCTGTAGAGGCTGGTCACGTCATAAATACTGGAATTGTCTGTGTTTAGAGCGGTGAGAGTTGTACTATCCACCAGCCAGAGGTCACTGTCTGAGAGGGTTAATGAGTCGCGATCTTGGGTTCCCAAATCACTGTATTGGGTTTGAGTAAACTCGGTGGAATTAGGAACGTAGGTTTCAATGGTGCCAACGGATAGAGACATGTTGAGTAAGAGTAAAGAACTTGGGGAGGTAGAAGCGAAGCAAATTCCCGGAAGATAAAAACAGGGGAAAACCTGGACGCGGTGGGGTTAGGGGGATGTTCAAACATTGCGGAGGTTGGCACCGCTCCAGCCGGTAGTGAGCCAGAGCAAAGACCGCAGAATGTCTCGGCCGATGCGGAGGGGAGATTCAGGCGGGGTGAAGGAGGGAACCGGGACGGGAGTAAAGGCGATGCGGTGGCTGCCGAGGATAACGGTGGCGATCGCCCGGGCGCGGGCCATGTGGTAGTCGGAGGTGACTAGGTAGAGGTGATGCACGTGCTGCTGCCGAAAGGTCTTCACCAAGGTGGTGAAGTTGGTGACCGTATCAACCGCCTGGTAATCGAGGGTAATGCGATCGCGGCTAATGCTGAGAGCATGAAAGATCGGGTAGGCCAGCTCAGGCCCCAACCCAGAGGAGGACCAAACATGCAGATGAGGATGCAGCAGGGCCAGGCGAGCGGCGACGGCTTCGCGGTGGGGGTGCCCCCCCAGCACTAAAATGCCGTCGGGCTGGGGCCACAGCAGCTGGGCGATCGCCAGGTTGACGGGGCCGTAGAGCAACAGCAGACAGAGGCTGCTGACCAACAGCTGCCGCCAAAACCGCTGGCGACGCTGGCCGAGAAGCGGTTTTCTAAGACTTCGAGGGATGCCGGGTGCAAGCATGCAAGAACCTTGTGAAGGCAACAACCAAACCTGTCTCTACTGTTGGGTAAGGATGATTGCGATCGCAGTTGCGCTGGGTTTGACTTACTGATACGCAATCCGATTTGGTAAACCCCGATTCATCATCAGGAACCCCGTAGGGGCGTAGCATGCTACGCCCCTACAAATCGGGGGTATTCATTCGGGATTTGCTCTAAAAATAGATTTTTATCGTTGGGGGTGCCGCGTCAGCGGCATGGACGATTGGTATTAAACCGTCAAACCAGCGCAGAAATTCGGTGACTGGGCGCAGCACCGCGCAACACAAACGGGAACGCAAACAGCCCCGACCTACGGTGAACTTATCTATTCATCAGAAAGGATGTCCCTATGGTTTCTGCTTCCAGGCTTGACCCATTGCGGCGGCCCACTGCGGCGAGCAATGACTCTGACCATGCCCCTAGCGCTGAGGCGACCCCTCCCATTGCTCTGGGCCACCTGCTACGGCTGGCTCGGGTGGCGGGCTATGGGCTGCTGGTGGTGTCGTTTGTAGATTTTCTCTACGTGCTGATTCCGGCAGACTTTATGGACCCGGTGTGGGAGTACCAGTTTGCTGGCGATCTGATCAAACTGGTGCCGGTGCCGCTGCTGGCTCTGGTTTTGGTATTTGGGGGGGATGCGATCGATCGCCAGGAGGTGGAATGGCCCATTCTCAAAGTGCTCTCCTGGCTGACGCTGCTCTTTAGCGTGACGTTGTTTTTGCTGGTTCCCCTCACGGCAGCTAACACCCTGCGCATTCACCGATTTAATAACGAGCAAATTAGCACCCAGGCAAACCAGCAGCGTCAGCAGATAGAGGCAACTCGCACCCAGCTGGAGCAGGCTACTCCCCAGCAGCTGCAAAGCCTGGTGCCGACCCCCAACGAGCAGGGGCAACTGCCCAACGCGCCCGTCAGCCCCGAAGACGCCAGAGCACAAATTCTCAATAATCTAAACCAGGCTAAGGATCGGGCGGCGGACCAAGCGGACCAGGCCCGCGCCAATGTCAAACAAAACCTAACTAAGAACAGCCTTAAACTGATTGCCGAAAGCATTTTAGGCAGCCTGATGTTTCTCTACGCCTGGCTGATCAGTCGCTGGGCCAGACGGGGGAAGGGTATTCTCAAGACCGCTGCGGTCGATCAGCCGATAAACCCGGCGACGGCCTTTGGGCGACGCATGGGCCACCTGCTTGGTCGTAAGCCCAAGCGTATGAAGCACCGCGTTCGGTAACCCCCATGGCAATTCGACGGCTACCAAATTTGGCCTGGTCAAGACTCAGCGCTCTGCGAATAGTCGGGGTAGGGCTGGCAGGACTGCATTTAGTTCTAATAGTTCAAGTGACGGGCAGCCTCGACCAACTCGTCTTTAGCGGGTTATTTTGGGTCGCGATCGCAGCCCATGGGCAACAACACTGGCCCGATCGATTGCCGCGATCGCGACCCTCCCTGCTGCTGGGTCTCACCCTAGTTGGTGGCCTGATCGTGAAATCATGGCCGTTGGGGGATGCGGAAACGGCCTTTGTGCGGCTGTTTCCGCTGTTTGCCTGGGCGGGGTGGTTCACTCTGGTGCAGGGCTGGCGCTGGCTGCCCTGGAGGCAAAGCTGGGCGCTGGTGCTGGCGCTATCGGTGCCGCCCAGGGCCATGCCGCTGCTGCTGGAAACAATTTTGGACGCGCAAATTCGCACCGCTACCGCCGCGATCGCCGCCTTTGTTCTCCACTATGTGGGCTTTGATGTCGTGCAGCAGAACAGCTTGATTCAGCTGCCCGGCGGCACCGTGGATGTGGAATTTGCCTGCACCGGAGCGGCGCTGCTGGGGCTGCTGCTGCAAGTGTCGGTGCTGCTAACCGTGGCGACTGGGGGCCAGCACCTGGGCCACACTCTAGGGCGCTTAGCGGGGTGGTCGATAGCGATCGCCGCCCTGCTCAGCGCTATTCGCGTGGCCATTATGGCGGCCGTGGTCAGCAATGCCGCCGCTTTTCAATTTTGGCACGGGGCCAGCGGGGGCCAGATTTTTACGTTGATAGCGCTAGCAGGGCTCGGGTATTTGGGGTTGGGACAGCAAGGCCAGGCAGAGGTTGATGAACCCTCGCTGAGCAATTGATTGCCCAGCGCCCATCCGCACAAGCTCTAACAGCTTAGGATTCAGGTTTTCAGGCATAACCGTGAACCGGGCGTTGTTGAATTGAGGTATGAACTTGGGTGGAGCAAACGGCGTTTGCCCGCACGAGAGACGTTGAATGGTTGATTCATATCAAATCTGCTTTGGCAACTCCGATTCCACAATTAGGAACCCTGTAGGGGCGTAGCATGCTATGCCCCTACAAGTTGGGGGTATTCATTTGTGATTTGGGATCATGCCTCTGCTCAGAACTTCGTGAACTGCATACCCTGAACCCCTCTAACCTGTCACCTTTGATTTGGCAGACTTCTAGGCCGAGCGGGCATAGAAGTCTACGGCGTAGTTTTTCACCTGGTTGACTACGAGCCCTATCATCGGCACGCGGGCTACCTGCATTCGTTCCAGGGTGCGATCGAGGGCGTTGACAATGTGGCGGCGACCCAGCGACGTGACCAGCAGCACCCCGTCGGTCTTAGCCGCCACCAGGCTCACATCTGCCAGGCCCATCAGAGGCGGCATTGTATAGACCACCAGGTCAAAGTTTTTCTCCAACCGCGTCATCAGCTCTTTCATTCGGGAAGACGACAGCAGCCTAGTCGGGTCCATAGCCTCGGTACCAGAGCTGATGGCAAATAGGTTCGATTCCCAGGAAAGCCGCTGGGTAATGTTGTTGAGGGTGGCCTGTTCGTTGATGTAGTCGCTCAGTCCAGGCTCTACTGTGATGCCGAGCAGCGAGCTGAGGCGGGTGCCCCCTCGGCGAAACTGCCCATCGACCAGTAAGACTTTGCGCCCCATGGCCGCCGCCGCCTGCACCAGGTGTACCGCCACTGTGGTCGCGCCTTCGCTAGGCAGGGCTGAGGTGACCACCAGCGATCGCAGCCCAAAGGTTTCCAGGTTGGCATGGAGCGATCTAAAGGCTTCTAAAAACCCGTAGCTGTCGTATTCCATTAGCCAGTGATCGGCGGCAGCGGTGGTCGCGGGTGGGGCGGATGGGCGAGTCTGGTCGGAGTTCCCGGCCAATCCTGGGTTCGGGCCGCCCCCATTTTCCATTTGAACGTAGTTCTGCCAGTTGTTCAGTTTAGGGCTAATTAAGGTCTTAAGCTGGGCTTTGAGAGCATCGGCATCGGCCGCTACGGTGGTCGCCAGAGGAGGCGATCGCAGATCGACCACATGGGCTTCTGGCGCGGCATCTACAAGCTCTGGGTAAAGGGGAATCGCGCCCAGAATCGGCAAGGGTACTCGCTTTTTGAGGTCGTCGAGGGTGTAGTAGGTGTTGGCCAGTTTTTCGAGCAGATAGCCGAGAGCCAGCCCCAGGATGGCCCCCATGATGAAACCCGTCACCATGGCCTTGACGGGGCTGGTGCCCGGTTTGCGGCGGGCCTCTGTAGGAGGGGTGATCAATTCCCAGGGAATTTCGTTTTGCGAGGCCTGAATCTGCAAGACCTCTTTGGTCTCTTGGAATCGGATCAGGCTGTTAGCAGCCAGGTCTAGCTCCCGCTGGAGCTCTTGGTAGCTGCGGGCCACGCCGGGCACGGCGCGAATTTGCTGCTGCAATGCGGCTTCTGTAGCCGCCAGTTCCTGGTCGCGGGCGGCCAGAGTCTCCATGCTGGTCATCACCTGGGCAATTTGGTCTTGGACGACCCGCTCGGCTTCCTCAAACAGCAGAGGAGCGAGATTTTCCTGCTGGCGCTGAATGAGTTGAATGGTAGGACTGTTGGGGCCAAATCGGGCCGACTCTACCGCTAGCTGCTGGCGTAGAACTTGGTACTCCTGGCGCAGGGTTTCGTAAGCATCAGACTGCCGCAGGGCCGCAGAGGCTCCCGCCTGCTCGAGAAGGGCGTTGTACTGCGATTCTTGGGCGATAAATTCGTCCTGTATTTCTCGGCGGGTCTGGGTGATCTGGGCCGTTTGGTCGAACAGTCCCAGGGCAAAGTCGTCGGGTTTGAGGAACTGATAGCTCTGTTGCAGGGTTTGAATATTCTGCTGCAAAACATTCACCCGCTCTTGGATGCGGGGCAGCCGCTCGTCGACAAAGGCCAGACCCTGCAACAGCTGCGATCGCTGCGACTCCAGGCTGTATTCCAGGTAGCCCTGGGCCACGACGTCTAGCAGCGCTTTTACCTGTTCGGGGTTGGTGTGGGTGTATCTCACCTCCAAAATTTTGGTTTCGCCCAGGCGGTTTACGGCTAGCTGGTTAATCACCGAGTCGTAGCTGACCTCGGGGTAGCGATCGGTTGCCTGTTCCAGAATGGGAGACAGAGTTTCGGGGCTGAGCAGCACTTCGATCTGGGTGGTGTAGTCGAGCTCCTGCGGGTTGCCCCCCTGGGGCGCATCGTCGGTGAGGCGGGAGAGGTTTTTTTGCTCGCGCACCGGCTCCACCAGTAGGCGAAAGCTGCTCTGGTACACCGGCACCACCTGGGCATTTTTGACCACAGATACGGCGGCAGCGGCCAGCCCCAAGGCCAGCATCAGCCAGAGCTTGCGGCGCACAACGCCCAGAACGATTCCTACGGTAGAGCCTGGGTCACCGGTGATCACGGGCGGCGACGGCAAGTTGGGTGATTCGGGAGAAGTAATATCGAGGTCGCGGGTCATGGTAGATGCAATGCCACCCAAGGGCTAAATTATCTAAGTAAGAGGAAGGGTAGAAACAGGTTGAGCAGTGAAGACGCGCCGGACAGGGGTTGTAGCACCGTGCCAATGGAGTCGCCGAGGGCGGCCGACCAGTTTCTGCCCACCAAAATCACGTCTCGGTCTTGCAGCAGGGGGTTGGTCTCGTCGTTGATGGCGCTGGCGAAGTCCACCGGCAGCGATCGCTGGGTGACGGTGCCATCGAGGTTGAGCCGCAGCAGCTGCACATCCACCCGGCGCGATCGCCGCGTAAAGCTACCCGCCAGCAGCAGCGCTTCGGAGACAGAGGTATCGGGAGGCACTTCCATCACCCCCGGCTGGGCGATTTCGCCCACGATGTTCACCTGAATGGCCCCGGTCGAAAACGTAGAGCTGGCCAGGGCGCGGGCGTTGGGAATGCTGGGGTCGGCCTGGGGGACGACAATGGTGTCGCCATCCCGCAGGGCAATATCCTGGTTGCGATCGCCCTGGGTGAGCAAATCCCACAGGCTGACGGTGAGGGTTTCTTCGCGCTGGTTGTCGGCGCTCACCCGACGCACCTCAATGGATCGCAGATCGGTACGCTGGGTAATGCCGCCAGCGGCATCAAGGGCGATCGCCACCGTGGGCAGCCGGCCCTGTTCTGGCGCCAGGGCATAGACGCCGGGGCGAGTGACCTCGCCAATTACCACCACCCGCAGGGGGCTGAGCTGCGACAGGCTGACGGTAATGCGCGGTTCCACCAAGATCTCGGCGGCGGCATAGGCCTGAGCGATCGCTTGCTCCACCTCTGGCAGGGTCTGCCCCCAGGCTTCTACTCGGCCCAGCACCGGCAGGTTCAGCGAGCCGTCGGGCAGCACTTGAAACGTACCGCTGTAGTCGGGCACATTGGCGACAGTGACGTAGACAATGTCGCCCACCGTCAGCCGGTAGCCGTCGAGGGGATACACCTGCGGGCCTGGGGGCGCGGGTCGCCCCGGCTGAGAGACACTGGGGAACAGGGGCTGGGAGCCTGGGATTACCTCACCCATGGTGTTGGCCAACCCAGGGGTCAGCAGCCCACTCCCCAGGGCCAGTAGGGGTGAGCACAGGGGCAGCGCGACCTGCCGCAAACACCGTTGAGCAAAGGATGGATTCTTGAGCATCGCTGCGGCACCCCTGATGGATACATCAATCGTTCTGGAGATCGGCCATAAGACCTGGGCTGAATTTAATCCCTAAAAAAGAAAAGCTCTTGAAAAGGGCACTTAGATTGGGCCTACTTCTCTCTTCAAAAGGGCGCCTCTAAATCAGCTCGAATTGTTGGATTTCCGTGGATTTGCGTAGGCGTTTTGGCGGAGGCTGTGATGGTTTTTGAAGGTAGACAATAGCGCAAACGCGATCGCAATCCTTTCCCTTCCACAGTGTGAATAGATTCCTCTCGCGGCTATTTCTATGGGTCACCCCTCCCCCGAACTTCTGATCACCGCCGGACGCTCCCAGCGCCAATACTGGCAAGATGTCTGGCGCTACCGAGAGCTGTTTTACTTTCTGGCCTGGCGCGACATTTTGGTGCGCTACAAGCAGACGGCGATCGGCGTTGTCTGGGCCTTAATTCGTCCTTTTTTGACCATGGTGGTGTTTACCGTGGTGTTTGGCCGCATTGCCCAGCTGCCCGCCGCCGGCGTGCCCTACCCAATTTTGGTCTTTGCGGGCATGCTGCCCTGGCAGTTTTTCGCCAACGCCCTGTCAGAATCCAGCAACAGCCTGATCGCCAACGCCAACCTGATTTCTAAGGTGTACTTCCCCCGGCTGGTGGTGCCCACCAGCGCCGTCATTGTCAGCCTGGTGGACTTCTTTATCTCAGGCTTTATTTTGCTGGGGCTGATGGTGGCCTACCACTTTGTGCCCAGCTGGCGGCTGATCACCCTGCCATTCTTTATCGCCATTGCTTTCGCCGCCGCCATGGGAACCGGGCTGCTGCTGGCCACCCTCAACGTGAAATACCGCGATTTTCGCTACGTGGTGCCCTTTATTTTGCAGTTTGGCCTCTACATTTCGCCGGTCGGCTTTAGCAGCGCGGTGGTGCCCGACCAGTGGCGCTGGCTCTACTCCCTCAACCCTATGGTGGGGGTAATCGATGGCTTCCGCTGGGCCATTTTAGGCGGCGATACCCAGCTGTACCTGCCGGGGTTCGCCATTTCGGTCGGCCTGGTGCTGGTGATGCTCTGGTACGGCATTCACTATTTTCGCGCCTACGAACGCACCTTTGCCGATGTGATTTAGCCGCTCATATCGCTAAATCTTTTCCGGTGGGTTACCGCCTATGCCAGGGATATCGCTTTCTCGCTGGTTTAGGAAGGGCCTAACCCACGCTACAGCTCCTTCCACTTTCGCCTATTCATCCACTCACCCTAATTCCCCGCAGGCGCAAGCCTTGCGCCCCTACGGTTTACCCTATCTCCCTTCCTCCCCTCCCCCCCACCTTCCCCATCTCCCCTACTCCCCCCATGACTCATCCCATCATTACCGTCGAAAATCTCGGCAAATACTACAAACTGGGCCGCAGCCCCGAGCAATACCAATCCCTGCGAGATACGCTGGCGCGCCAGGTGCGGCGCATGCGCCGGGGGCTGCTGGGCAAACGCCGCCCCACCCCATCTCTGGATGAGGGATTTTGGGCACTGGATGACATCAACTTTTCAATTCAGCAGGGCGATCGCATCGGTGTGATTGGCCGCAATGGGGCCGGCAAATCGACCCTGCTCAAGATTCTCAGCCGCATCACCGAGCCGACTACGGGCAACATTCGCCTGCGGGGCCGGGTGGCCAGCCTGCTGGAGGTGGGCACCGGCTTTCACCCCGAGCTGACCGGGCGGGAGAACATTTACTTGAACGGGGCGGTGTTGGGCATGAGCAAGGCCGAAATTCGCCGCAAGTTCGACGAAATTGTCGCCTTTGCCGAAGTGGAGCGATTTTTAGATACCCCCGTCAAGCGCTATTCCTCGGGCATGTATGTGCGGCTGGCCTTTTCGGTGGCGGCCCATCTGGAACCCGAAATTTTGGTGATTGACGAAGTACTGGCGGTGGGAGATGCCAAGTTTCAGCAGAAGTGCCTGGGCAAGATGCAGTCGGTCAGCTCCGCCGGGCGCACGGTGATGTTTGTCAGCCACAACATGAGTGCGGTGGCCAACCTGTGCAATCGCGGCCTGGTCTTAGATCGGGGTCGGCTGCTGGCCAACACCAGCTGCATGGATGCCCTCAACCTGTACAACAGCCAGATTGACCAGTCGGTGTTCACGGTGGATCAATCGCTAGATACCCCCCACATTCGCCAGATTGAGCTAGATCAGGCGGCCCTGCAAGCCGGACATCTGAAGGTGCGGGTGCGCTTCCACTCCACTTGGCCGCTGGATCCGCCGATTATTGGCATCGTGGTGTCGAACCTCTATGGCACTCCGCTGTTTGGCTCTAACCCCAAGCTCCACAGCGTGGGCTTTACTTCTCAAAAGCTGTCGGAGGGCGAGGCGATGATGTGGCTGAAGGATCTGCCGCTGCACTCGGGCACCTACAAGCTGTCGGTCTGGCTGGGGGACGAGCACCAAAACTACGACTCCCGCCAGGATGCCCTCACCTTTGAGTTCATGTCGCCCCGGTTTATTCCTAACATGCCGTCGGTAGACATCATTGGCCCCATGCATGTCCCCGCTGAGTGGAGCCTGGTGGGCCATGGCGCGTAAGCCGTTGCTATTGTCGATATCGTTTCGGCTGGAGCGGCTGCGGCAGGCGGGGCGACGGTTCTGGCTGCGCCAGTTGGGCATCTGGGTGGGGGCTAAAGCTGTCATTCACCGGGGGGTAGACTGCCGCCTGGGTCTGGCCCAGGGCCAGCGGGGTCACTTGCACATTGGTCGGGCGAGCCAGGTGGAGGTCGGGGTCGTGCTGCACAGCTACGGCGGCTCGATTCATCTAGAGAACCACGTGTTTTTAGGCCCCTACGTAGTGATCTACGGCCACGGCGGCGTTCACATTGGCCCGCACACGCTGGTGGCGATGCACAGCCGCATTGTGTCATCGAACCATACGGTGCCTGATCCGGGCACGGCCATTCGATCGCAGCCCGATATCCCGCTGCCCACTCGCATTGGGGCGGATGTGTGGATTGGGGCCGGGGTGACGATTTTGGGGGGCGTCACCATTGGCGATGGCTGCGTGATTGGGGCCGGGGCGGTGGTGGCAAAGGATATTCCGGCCTACTCCTATGCAGTGGGGGTGCCCGCGCGGGTGGTGAAACGGCGGGGCGAACTGCCGCGATCCGCCGATGCGATCGCCCCCAAGAGCAATCTTTACCCCTCCCAAACGTCCCTTTTACCCACTGTCAACGCTTCTAAACCCTAAACCTATGTCTCTTTCTCTAACCGTTGCCATTTGCACCTACAACCCACGCCGCGACTACCTCACCCGAGCGATCGCGGCCCTCCAGCAGCAAACCCTGCCGCTGACCGACTGGGATTTGCTGGTGATCGACAACGCCAGTTCTCCTGCCGTCGCCGACTGGCTCGACCTCAGCTGGCATCCCCGCGCCCACATTGTGGTCGAATCGCGCCAGGGGCTGACCTCGGCCCGGCTGCGAGCCTTCCACACGGCCCAAACTGAGATTTTGGTCTTTGTGGATGACGACAATGTGCTGGCCCATAACTATCTCCAGCAGGGGTTGGCGGTGCTGGGGCGATCGCCTCAGCTCGGGGCGATCGGCGGCAAATGCCTGCCCGAGTTTGAGCAGGCCCCCGCACTCTGGTTTCAGGAGATGGAGGCATCCCTCGGGCTCCAGGACTTTGGCGATGAGGAAAAAGTCCACACCTGGGCCAGTGCCGCTGCACCGGCAGACCGTCAGTATCCGGCCTGGGCTCCGATTGGGGCAGGGCTCATGCTGCGCCGAGCCGCTATGGCGGCCTACTGCGACAGCCTGGCCAACGACCCCCGCCGGCTGGCCCTCGATCGCACCGGCAACAGCCTCACCTCTGGCGGCGACAACGATTTGATCATGACGATCCTGGAGCAGGGTTGGGCCATTGGCTACGTTCCCCAGCTCAGTCTGCTGCACCTGATTGCCGCTGGCCGCCTCAGCCCCGACTACCTATGCCGGATGAACCGGGCGGCCTGTCGCTCATGGGTACAGGTGCTCGATCTCCACGGCCTGCGCCCCTGGCCCAAAATTCCCGCCTGGACCCTGCCCCTGCGGCGGCTGAAAAGCTATCTCCACCTGCGTCCCTGGACCAGCACCACCGCCGCTATCCACTGGCAAAGAGCCTGTGGCTTATTAGAGGGTCAGGCCCAACTGCCCTAAGCGAGTTTCAACTAAAGACTGATTCAGGGTCTCACTGCGCTCGTCCCACAGCCGCCAGGCTACCTCCCTACCCTCCCTCAACTTTGGTAAATCCATGACGTCGTCAACACCTTCCATTCGCCGTTGGGCCAAGCATCTAGGGCTGGGGATAGCCTTTTATAAGCTTTTTCACCAACCCCGGCAGTTTTTCCAACGGTGGTACACCGTTGGGCTGGGCACCATAGCCGACCTGGCCACTGCTCAGCGGCAGATGGAGTCGGCGGCGGCGACCCTCCCTCCCCTACCGCTCCGTCAGGGGGAACCGCTGGAGGTCTACTACCTGAGCGGCCGCAAATTTTGGTACCAGACGGTATTTTGCTTCTACTCGCTGGCCCAGCAGAGCGATCTCAATTTGCGGCTGGTGGTGGTCGATGACGGCACCCTAGCCCCGCGCTACCAGGCCCTAATTCGGCAGGTGTGCCCGACGGTGAGATTTGTGCTGGCGACTGAGATTGAGACTCGGCTGGATGTGGTGCTGCCCAGGGATCGGTATCCTACCCTGCGATCGCGCCGCGAGGAATACCCCAATCTGCGAAAACTGACCGATATCCATGCGGGCACCACCGGATGGAAACTTGTGCTCGACTCCGACATGCTCTTTTTTCACCCCCCGGTGGCGCTGCTGGACTGGCTGCAAGACCCTCAGCGCCCCTGCCACATGGTGGATGTAGAAACCGCCTACGGCTATTCCCTCGACCTGATGCAGGAGTTGACAGGGGTGCCCATCCCAGAACGCATCAATGTTGGCATCACCGGACTACAGAGCGAAGCCCTCGACTGGGATGAACTGGAGCACTGGTGCCGCACCCAGATTGAGCAGGTGGGCTCTCACTACTACCAAGAACAGGCCTTAATCGCCATGGTCATGGCCCAATCAGACTGCTGTGTAATGCCCGCTGAAGACTATGTGGTCATGCCCACAGAACCAGAGATGATTGCACCCCAGGCCCTATTGCACCACTACGTTGCCGACTCCAAATTCGGGTACTTCCGCTACGGCTGGCAGCATATTCTCAAGGGGTAAACGGCACCGTCAGAACTCCCTCAGGCCCAGGTATAGGGCGATATCCAGGGCAGGTCTGACCGTTAAGCTTGCCCAGCTTGACCCAGGTCGGAACCGCCGAGGGCTCTGCTTCTGGGTCAGCACAGGGCTGAGGTCGTTATAGCTGAATTTCTGAGGCGGGCTGAGGTTTGCCAAACAGGTAGCCCTGGCCAAATTCACACCCCAGTGCTTGTAGATACTGGAGTTGTTCTGAGGTTTCGATGCCTTCAGCAATCACGGGCAGCGATAGCTGACTGCTGAGGGCAATAATGGTGTTGATCACCTGGTGGTTGCGGTTGCCGGTGTGAATCTGCTGCACAAAGGAGCGATCGATTTTTAAGGTGTCGATGGGAAAACGATGCAGGTAGCCCAGGGAGGAATAGCCGGTGCCAAAGTCATCTAGGCTGATTTGAATCTGGCGCGATCGCAGTTGTTCCATCACCGCGATCGCCGCTTCAGCGTTTTGCATTAGGGCGCTTTCGGTAATTTCCAGCTTGAGACAGGCCGGATTTACCCAGCATAGAGCAAACTCGGGCCACCAACTCTACCTGGTTAATCGGTTTGCTAATAAAGTCATTGGCTCTTAGCTCTAAGCAGGAGCTCAGCCAGTGCTTAGAGCTAAGGGCCGTTACCATGATGATTCCAACCCCACGCCACTGTGGCAGCGCTTTGATTTACCGGCACACCTCTATGCCATCTATCCCGGGCGTCATGACATCGAGCAAGAGCAGGTCGGGCTGCAATGTGTCTAGGCAATCTAGGGCGGCCTGACCGTTGGCGACGTAGTGGAGGGTATAGCCCTGCCCCATCAGCATGGCTTCAACTACGTCAAAATTATTGGGTTCATCGTCAATGACTAAGATCACAGGCTTGATTGCGGTCGGTTCAGCCATAGGAGATGTAGCCTAATTAGGGATTAAGCGGTGAGTAACATGTGGATTCTTTCGATCAGTTGCTTCAGGCTGACTGGCTTAGCCAAATAGTCAGTAGCACCCGCCGCTATGCAGCGATCGCGATCGCCGGGCATGGCCAAAGCAGTCAGGGCAATCACGGGTACATTAGCCAGCTTGGGAACACGGCGCAGATGGCCGATCGCCTCCAGGCCATCCATCTTTGGCATTTGGATATCCATCAGAATCAGGTCGGGGATTCGCTGCTGAGCCTGATCAATAGCTTCCTGGCCGTTGTAGGCAATTTCAACCCGATAGCCCTTGGCCTGCAAATAGCTCACCAAGGTGCTAATGTTGGCTTCATTGTCTTCGGCCAGCAAAATTAGCGGTGCGGTGGCGGGAGCAATCGCCGCCGTCGGTGAGGCAGTCTCAGAGGCGACGGCCAAAGGCGGGGGTGGAGTCGGGGGCAACGGGATCACCGCTCCATAGGGAAGATCAACGGTAAAACAACTGCCCACCCCGACGTCACTGGTGAGGCTTACCTGCCCTCCATGGAGCTCCACAATGCGCTTGACCAGGGCCAGGCCCAACCCGGTGCCCTGGTACTGGCGGTTGAGGGCACTATCCACTTGGACAAAGGGCTGAAACAGGCGCTGCATGTTTTTAGGGGTGATGCCGATGCCGGTGTCGATCACCGCAAAGCGTAGGTAAGACATCTCTGGGCAGATCTGGGAGGGGGGTAGGAGGCTGACATCAAGAGTGACCTGCCCCCCCTCAGGGGTGAATTTCACCGCATTGCTAAGCAGATTAATCAGCACCTGTCGCATCCGCCGCTCATCCAAGGCGATCGCTGGCAGGTTAGGGGGCAGATTAACGGCGAGTCGAAGACCTTGCTTGAGGGCGGGTTGCTTAATAAAGGCGAGACTAGATTGACATAGAGGGGCGATCGCCGTGGGGTGGCAGTCTAGCTCCAGCTGACCGGCTTCAATCTTGGCCACATCCAGAACATCGTTAATCAGCTCTAGAAGGTGCGAACCGCTGCGCTCCACGGTTTTTAGCGCCTTTAGTTGTGGGGCATTGACCGGGCCAAACACGTCCTCCTCTTGCAGCATCTCTGTCATGCCCAGAATCGCGTTCAGGGGGGTGCGGAGTTCGTGGCTCATATTGGCCAAAAATTCATCCTTGAGGCGGGTGGCCCGCATCAGTTCCCCATTCGTGAGGGTTAGCTGCGCCTGGGCCTGCTGCCGCTCTTGCAATTCCTGTTGCAGTTGTTCAAATAGACTGGCCTGCTGAATAGCGATCGCTAGCTGGTTGGCAATCTGCTGCAACAGCTGAGCCTCGTCTTGATGCCAGACTCGGTTTGTACGGCAGGCATGAACCACTAGCACTCCCCACAGTTTATTGCTGCCTTCAGGAGGTGCCCAGCGATGGGCTTCGGTGTCGCGTAGTTCTTGGAGAATGGGGGCGACAATTTTGGACTGAATTTGCCCGGCATGAGAATAGTCCACCAAACAGTTAGTCCAAACGTCATCCATCACATCGGGCACAATTCGGGGTTGCCCTTGCCAATAGTGTTCGAGGATGTCCTGAGACCAGGTTTCATCCTCCCAATGCAGGGCTTTAAGCCGAGGCAGATCGGGGGCGACGGCTTCTTCGACGATGTGGCTGTGGCCGTCGTGACAGACCTGAAACACAATCACTCGATCGCTGTGCAAAAGCTCCTGCACCTGCTGGGTGGCGATCGCCAAAATTTCTGGCAGATCCAAGGACTGCCGAATCTGCTGCAGAATTAGCTCTAGGGCCGTTTGCTGCCGCAGTTGCTGGGTGATGGTGGCCTCCGCCCGCTGGCGTTCCTGCAACTCGGTCTGGAGTTGCTCATAGAGAATGGCCTGCTGAATAGCAATGGCTAGCTGGTTGGCCAATTGGTGCCCCAGGTCAATTTCAGACTGGTGCCAATGGCGGGGCGCATCGCATTGATGGATGCACAGCAGCCCCCATAATTCGTTGTTGCAGAGCAACGGCATCACCAAATTGGCCCGCACCTGAAACTGGGCCAGAATGTCGGTATGGCAAGGCGTGAGACCATTGTGGTAGATGTCGTCTACTGCGTGGTAGCGCCCTTGGGCATAGAGGTTGGTGTAGTTTTCGCCAAAGCAGTGGTCATGGATGCGGATGGCCACCGCCGAGGGAAACCCATGTACCACCGACTCCGCTACAAATTCACCATCGTCGTAGCCAGAGTCAGGGTAAAACTTGAAAATACCCACCCGGTCGGCCTGGAGGCAGGTGCGAATTTCGTCACAGGCAGTATTAAAGATGGTCTGAAGGTCGAGGGATTCCCGAATGCGCTGGGTGATTTCCCGCAAGACAGTTTCTCGATCAGCCTGTTGGCGAATAATCTCTTCACTGCGTTTGCGCTCAGTAACATCTTCAGCAATACCGGCCAGACGATAAATCTGGCCCTGGGCATTGCGGATGGGAAAGGCCCGATCGTGAATCCAGCGCTGGGTGCCATCGGGGCGAATAATCCGATATTCTTCGTCGAAGGTGCCCTGGATTTGTTTCGGAATAGCCGCTAACACTTGCTCCCGGTCGTCAACATGGATCATTTCAACCCAGGCATCGGGGGTGACGTAGAGTTCGGTGCAGGGGCGGCCCCAAATCCGCTCGTAAGCGGGGCTGACGTAGACCCGATCAGTGCGATTGAGATGCAAGATCCAAAAGACGGCATCGACCACTTCGGCGAGTTGGCGGAACTTTTCTTCGCTTTCTCGCAGGGCATCTTCCGACTGCTTGCGATCGCTAATATCAGTCAGGGTGCCCACGTACCCAAGCCTTTCTCCGTTGGTGGCGGTTTCGAGCAGCATCTGACAGTAGTACCAGACAATACTGCCGTCATCCCGCAAAATTCGGGCTTCATGTTGAAACGGTATTACCGCACCGGCCTGCAACCATTGCTGGGTTGCAATCTGGCTACGCTCCCGATCGTCGGGATGAATGGTTTCTAACCAGCGATCGCCTAGGGCAAACGCGATCGGTTTCCCGGTCATTTCGCACCAGCGCTCGTTGACGTAGGTGCAGTGCCCTTCGAGATCGAAGCGAAAGATGGCCACAGGTACCGCCTGAGCCAGCATGGCATAGCGCCGTTCGCTCTCCCGCAGGGCTGCTTCTGCCTGTTTGCGTTCAGCGTCTAGCTGTGCCCTTTCGCTGTTATCCTGGCAGACACAAATTAGCAGGTTATCTGCTGAGAGTGTCAGCGACAACTGCTCTGGAAAGGTTGTGCCATCCTTACGAGTAGCCGTGACTTCACCTTGCCAAGATTTTTGTGCTAACAAAACTGGAAATATTTCCCGCTCGAGTCGCTTTAGCTCCTCAGGGGAATACAACGTCCGCCAACTTTGGCCAATCAGTTCCTCTGCCTGCTCATAGCCAAACATCTTGACATGGGAGGAGTTGAGATACAGGTAACGCTCATTTTCAAGAATAGCAATGCCATTGACTGCGGCTTCGATCGCGGCTAACTGGCGCTGCAAGGCAATTTCGGCATTTTTACGTTCGGTAATATCCTGATAGGTTCCCAGAACACCCACCACCTCCCCCGCCAGATTACGGAGTGGTAATTTGTTGGTTTCCAACCAGATTGTCGTCCCATCCTGCTGGTGCTGAGGTTCGATGATGGCGAGTTTCGCCTCGCCGTTCTCCATAACGATGCGATCGTCGGTTCGATAGGCTTCCGCCTCGGTGGCCCCCCAGGGCATCTCAAAATCGGTTTTGCCCACCAACTCCGAGGAAAAACTAAGCCCCGCATCCTGGAGAAAGAGCCGGTTTGCCCCCAGGTAAGTGGAGGCTCGATCTTTCCAAAAAACCGAGAGGGGTACTGTATCCAACACCGTTTGCAGAAACTGCTGGGATTCTTGCAGTTCTTCTGTACGTTTGCCAACTCGTTCTTCCAAGTCGGCATTCAGTTGCTCTAGGGCTTGCGCCGTTAACAGTCGCTCGAGTTCAGCCCCTGCCCGGGCAGCAAAAATAGAGAGCAGGGTTTGTGCCCAATGCGGGTCAGCTAAGGGAGCATCATGGAAAATGCAGAGATTACCAATAGGCTCACCCGCAGCATTCTGTAGCCTAACCCCTAGATAGCTGTCTACCTGTAGGTCAGTAAACAGGGCATTGTCAGGGTAGAGCGCGTGAATATCTGCAGGATGACAACAACTTCCTGTTTGGAGTGACTGATGACAACAGGGAACTAAGTCGTAGGGTAGAAATGCTGGGGGACGAAGTTTACCATCAGCAAAAAATGCCAGAAGTTGAAGCCCTTCTGGCGTTGCTTGTGAAACCGAAACATACCGAGTACGTAGCGCTTCAGAAATGTGGCGCACCAAAGCAGAGAAAAAGGCTTCACCAGTGAAGGTGGCAGTGCCCTCAATCACCTGACGGAGAGAGTCTTCGGCGCGATCGCGCCGGATTTCGGCTTCTTGCTGCTGTGTAACGTCCTGCACCGTACCCCTCGAGATCAGGGAGGAGCCGTCGGCACTGCAGGTGGTTTCACACTGCTCGCGCACATACTTTATTCGACCATCGGCCATTTGCAGGCGATGGACCAAGCTGAAAGGCTGGCGATCGCGCAGATGGTCTGCATAGGCATCATCAACGAGGGTGCGATCGTCGGGATGGACTAAATCCAGAAAGGCTTCGTAGGAGGCCCCAAATTGTTGCGGATCGATCTCGTAGAGGCGAAATACTTCCTCTGACCAGTAGAGGGTGTTGTGCTGGAGATCCAGTTCCCAGTTGCCGATATGAGCAATGCGCTGGGCTTCCTGCAACCGTTCTGTACTCTGGCGCAGTTGCCGCTCTGCTTGCTGACGCTCGTGCAATTCGGACTGCAACTGTTCATGGGTGGAGGCTTGATTGAGGGCGATCGCCAACTGCATAGAGAGCGATCGCACAAAGTCAATTTCCGCTGGTTGCCAGTCGCGGGGCTGTGCTTCGGTCACATTCAGCAGGCCCCATAGCTCGTCTCCACAGAGCAGGGGCATCAAAATTTTGGCCCGGATCTGGAGCCGAGTCAGCATGTCACGGTGGCAATCAGCCATTTCGGTGGCGTAAATATCGGGCACCACCCGAATGCGCCCCTGGCGATAGGCCTCTGCTTGGTTTTTCAGAAAGCAGGTGTCGGCAATGCGCTCGCCAATAAAAGAGCGGTCGGCATCGGTAGACTCCGCCACCACCACGGCGGCCCACTCGGGCTCAAATCGCCAGATGCTGACGTGATCGCAGCCCAAAATTTGCCGCACCTGGTGCACTGTGGTGTCTAAAATCACCTGGACATCTAGGGAGGCCAAGATTTGTGAGGCTAATCCAGCCATCAGGCGATCGCGCTCCGCCTGTACCTGAACTATTTGGGTGCGCTCTGCCACCTGCCGCTCCAGCTCCGCCGCCCGGTTTTCTAGCAGGGCCACACGCTCTGTCTCCAGGCGCGTCACCTTTTTCTCTAGCACCTTCGTCAGGGTGCAGTACTCTAGTGGGCTAAAGGCTTGCTGTAGACTCTCGTGGGTGACCAGACCCGCCAGGCGATCTTGCTCGTCTACGAGCGGCAGGTGGCGAAGGTGGTGCCGTTGCAGCAGCTCGATCGTGCTAATCAGATCGGTGAGGTCAGATGGACGGCGGGTGATCACCGGCTGGGTCATGGCCTCGGCCACCGACAGCTGATCGAGAGGCCGCTGCTGGGCATTGAGGCGGACTACATCTCGCTCGGTCAAGAGGCCCACCACCTGGTCGTTGTCCACCACCACCACACAGCTAGAGTGAGCCTCTGGGTGTAGGCTACCCTCGGAGGTGTGGTCGCGGTCAATCGGACAAAGGGTGCGAACGCCGCTCATCAGGGCGATCGCGTCCATCACCGAGCTATCTGGCCCGATAGTCAGGGGATCGTGAATAATGGCAACCGTAAGAGCAGCGGGCCTGAAGGTAGCCATGGGCCTAGCCCGCCTTAACGATACACATACCAATCCTATCCATTGCCCGGCCTCCTCAATCGACTAAGTCCTTTGCTCAGAGTGCCCACCCATCCCCCGTATCCCCAGGCAAATGCTTCTGGGTAACAAACACGACTTGGAAAGTTAATCGACGGAATGTGGGTTTCAGCGCCCAGTCCATCGGCTCAAACCCCTATTCTTTCGTTCTGAAAATAGCTAGCTAACCTTCTAAGTCGTGTCTGCAAGCTCTAGGGCAACTCTACCCTGACCCTGATCGCCCGATCTTATACATTGGCATCAGCGTTCGCATACCTGTTCACTAACCCAGGGAAACCACAGTAAATACAGTTCACCCTTTCCCTGGGTTGCATAGGTATGAAACCCCTTGTTTCAATTCTGATTCCCTGTCACAATGCCGCCCCCTGGCTAGCAGAAACGCTGGAGTCGGCTCTGGGCCAGACCTGGCCCAACACTGAAGTGATTTTGATTGACGACGGCTCCACCGACGATAGCCTGATCGTCGCCAGCCAGTTCGACCATCCCCAGCTGCGCATTATTGCCCAGCGCAACCAGGGTGCCGCCGCCACCCGCAACCTGGCGCTGGATCTGGCCCAGGGGGAGGTGATTCAGTTTCTCGATGCTGACGATGTGCTGGCCCCTAACAAGATCGAGCAGCAGATGGCGCTGCTAGAGCAGCATCCCGACTGCCTAATTTCTGGAGCCTGGGGCAGATTTCACCGCCATCCCCAAGAAGCCAACTTTACCCCCGAGCCCCTCTGGCGGAATCTGGCCCCGGTAGACTGGCTGGTGTGCGCCTGGTCGGGCCACTGGATGATGCCGCCTGCCGCCTGGCTAGTGCCGCGATCGCTGATTCAAGCTGCTGGCCCCTGGCAGTCATCCCTCTCGCTGAACGACGATGGGGAATACTTCGCCCGTGTCATCTTGGCGAGCCAGGGCATCCGCTTTTGCTCGGCGGCCCGCAGCTACTACCGCTCGGGCAACCGCAACAGCCTCAGCGGGCGCAAAACTGTAGCGGCCTGGGCCTCTCAGTATCGGGCCTTGGCACTGCAAAGCCAGCACTTGTTAGCGGCTGAAGACAGCGATCGTACCCGCCAAGTCTGCGCCAACCTGATGCAGCGCTTTATCTACGAAGTCTTTCCCGCCGTGCCCTCGCTGCGTAACCTGGCCGCCAAGCAGGTGCACCGGCTGGGGGGGGCGACCGAAAAGCCCATGGGAGGGCCACTCTTTCAGCTGATGGCCCGGCTGGTGGGATGGCGGCGAGCCCACCATGTCCAGCTATTTCTGCACCAGTGGGGCTATCGCCGCCTAGCTCTGGGGCGAGTGCTGCCGGAGGGCGATCGCGCCGCCGGGTTGTCCCTTGAGGAGGAGCGCCCCCAATGGCAAGAATCTTGATTTTGATTGGCGGTCACCTCTGCACCGCGCCCCGGCCCCAAAAAGAGGCCGATACCCTGGCCGCCGCTGGCCACGAGGTGATGGTGGCGGGGGTCTGGTTTGATGCCGAGCTGGCCGAGCGGGACAATGTACTCCTGGCCGAGAAAGCCTGGACCTTTTACCCGGCGTTAGATTTTCGTCCAGGGCAGCGCGATCGCATCGGGGTGCGCCTCCAGGCGACAGTGGCTCGACGGCTCTACCGGCGGCTAAAGATCAAAACGCCAGCTCTGCTGGGCTACGGAGGCCGCCGGCTGCTGCGACTGGCTCAGACCATTAATGCCGATCTCACCATCGTCCATTCTGAGGCAGGGCTGTGGGTGGGGCAACGGCTGATGCGGCAGGGCTACTCAGTCGGCGTCGATTTTGAAGACTGGTTTTCCCAAGACCTGTTGCCCTCGGCCCGTCAGGCTCGCCCGACCGCCTGGATTGCTGAGCTAGAAGCGGCTTTGCTGCGGGGATGCTCCTACCGGTTAGTCCCCTCCCAGGCCATGGCCGAGGCGATCGCTGCCCACTACCGCGTCACCCAGCCGACAGTGGTGTACAACGTTTTCCCGCAAACGAAGACTGAGCAACCCCAGGCCCGTGCCCATCGCAACCTGCGACTGCACTGGTTTTCTCAAACCATTGGGCCAGGGCGGGGGCTAGAGCTGCTGTTTGAGGCGCTGCCCTATCTGACTCAGCCGGTGGATGTGCACCTGCGCGGCACCTGCGCGCCTGCGAACCAGGCTTGGCTAGCCCACCAGATTCCGCTGGGATGGGCCAACCACGTCCACATTCATCCCACCGTGCCCAATGGCGAGCTGCCCGCCCGTATCGCCGAAAACGACGTTGGTCTAGCCCTAGAGCAGACCGCCCCCCCAGCCGTAACCTGACGGTGACCAACAAGCTGTTTCAGTACCTCCAGGCCGGGCTGGCGGTGATTGCCACCGACACCGCCGGGCAGCGCGAAGTATTTCGGCAGACCCCGGCGATCGGGCATCTGGTGGCAGCAGGAAACGGACAAGCCCTGGCCGCCGCCATTGAAGATCTAGCCTGCCACCCAGCCCACCTTCAGGCGGCGAAAGCAGCCGCCCGCCATGCAGCCCAGTCGTGCTTTAGCTGGGAGCTAGAAGCGAAAACGCTGCTGGCTGCTGCTGAGACAGCGTTGACTGCGGCCCATTCTGGCGTCCACAGATCAGAACGAGTTCAGCCCTGCGATCAAGGCCGTTGGCCGAATCGTGAGATGCCTCAGACATGGGATACGCCAGCGGTGCGTTACGGCCTAGCTGAAGCGAGCCTGTCATCGGCCCGATTGATCTTAGGCCTAACAGCACCCTACGGTTTGCCTTTGTTCTTCACCCTCTCCATAGGGAAGTTGCTCCGATGTCGATACCCCTTCACCCCTTCACTTCATTCCCTCAAACCCATGAACATCCTCCTCACCGCTGACCCCGAACTCCCCGTACCGCCCACCCTCTATGGGGGCATTGAACGCATCATCGACCTATTAATCGAGGGCCTGCGGCAGCGGGGCCACCGGGTTGCTCTGGTAGCCCATCGCGACTCTACCTGTGCGGTGGATGCCTTTTACCCCTGGCCGGGGCTGAGTTCGCAGTCTGCTAGGGACACACTACGCAACACAGCGGCCCTTTGGCAGGCGGTACAGCAGTTTCAGCCAGATGTGCTGCACAGCTTTTCGCGGTTGCAGTACCTGCTGCCGCTGCTGCCGACGGCGTTACCCAAGGTAATGTCGTACCAGCGTCAGCCTACCGGGCGCACCGTGGGTCTGGCGGCGAAGCTGGCGGGCAACAGCCTCACCTTTACCGGCTGTAGTGAGCACATTTGTCGTCAGGGACGGCCTGCCGGGGGGCAGTGGCACCCGATTCATAACTGTGTGCAGCTGGAGAAATTCACCTTTCAACCCCAGGTGGCCGACGATGCGCCGCTGGTGTTTCTCAGTCGGCTAGACCCTATTAAGGGGGCGCATAATGCGATCGCTGCCGCCCAGCAAGCCCACCGCCGTCTGCTGATTGCCGGCAACCGCATCGACACCCCGGCAGGCAACGCCTACTGGGACAGCCAAATTGCGCCCCACCTGGGCAGAGACGGCATCGAGTACGTTGGCCCCGTAGATGACCGCCAAAAAAACGAGCTGCTGGGGCAGGCGGCGGCTATGGTGGTGCCCATCGAGTGGGATGAGCCCTTTGGCATTGTCTTTGCCGAAGCCCTGGCCTGCGGCACGCCGGTGATTTCTACCCCCAGGGGCTCTCTGCCAGAAATCGTGCGGCCTGGGGTAGACGGCTTTTTAGTGAACTCTGTTGAGGCGGCGGTGGAAGCGATCGCCCAACTCCCCACCCTCCAGCGCCGCGACTGCCGCCAGCGGGTGATCCACCAGTTCTCGGCTGAGGCCATCGTTGGCCAGTACGAGGCGCTTTACCGGCGGCAATGCCGGTCTGAGGCCCCGGCCATCGTGACGGCCTAGCTGGATTCAACCGCCTACCATCGCTACCGCCGATCGCTCCTGTAAAAAGCGAATCATCTGCTGATCTTCGCCGCGAATGTGATGCACCATCCAGTCGGCCAGCACCTGAGTCACCTCAGCGGGCAGCTCATCAAGACTGTGATCGGGCTTCTCTAGCAGGGCCTGCACCTTGTTGACCAAGGCCCGGTGGGTTTTGAAATGAACCTCAAAATTGGGATAGTCGTGCTGAATCATCAGGGCTTCTTCGAGATCGAAGTGGGCGATCGCCAGGGCCGCAAATTCTGTGAGCTGAGCCCTAATAGCCGCATTGTCCTGGGGTTCAGCCTGGGTCATCGCATAGAGTTGATTGACCTGAGTAAACAAGTCGCGATGCTGTTGGTCAATGGTGTCATGTCCGGTGCGGTATTCGTCCCGCCACAGTGCAACTGTCATAGCAAGCTGTCCTTCAGCGCTGGCCCTAATCGATCAAAAAATTGGTGGTCAAAAATATCAGTTTCGCTACCGTAGCCTAATCGCTGCGCTAGCGAATTGAAGCGATAACTTCTGTCACAAATATTTTGAAAGCTAGACCCAGGCGCAATGGGTGGACGGCATCGCAACCGCGATCGCAAACAGGCGATCGCCATGGTGAAAATAACTCCACCAGGGTTCTCCCATGACGTTTGCGCTCAACCCCTTACCCCAGCCTCAGCCCAGCCCAGTCAACCACCGTTCTGCGCCCCTGCCCCGTCGCCGGGTACTGATTGTCAGCCCCCACTTTCCGCCCGTCAATGCCCCCGATCACCAGCGCGTTCGCACCGCTCTGCCCTACCTGGCGGAGTTTGGCTGGGAGGCTGAGGTTCTGACCATCAACCCGGCGACAGTTCCCCATCCCCAAGATCCCCTGCTCAGCCAGGCGCTACCAGCCGGGCTGCCCGTCCATGCAACAGCCGCATTGCCAAAGCGGGTGACTCAGTTGGTGGGCTTGGGCAATGTAGGCTGGCGCGGGCTGCCCTACCTGGCTCAGGCCGGTAACCGGCTGCTGGCGCAACAGTCCTTTGACCTGGTTTTCTTTTCCACCACCATTTTCCCGGTGATGATTTTAGGCCCCTACTGGCGGCAGCGGTTTGGGGTGCCCTTTGCGGTCGATTTTCAAGACCCCTGGCGCGTGAATTCCGCCCCCGCTGGCCAACAGCGCCCCGGCGGTCGGCTCAAATATGCCTTCGACAAATCCCTGGCGGCATTTTGGGAACCCAGGGTCATGCGGCGGGTCAGCCAGGTGGTGTCGGTGTCTCCGGCCTACCCTGAGGTCTTGCAGCAGCGCTATCCCTGGCTTCAGGCAGACCAGTTTGCGGTGTTGCCTTTTGGGGCGCCAGAAGCTGACTTTGAACAACTCCCCAATCTGCCTCTGAAGCAAACCCATTTTGACACCCAGGATGGTCGCCAGCACTGGGTTTATGTGGGCCGGGGCGGGCCGGATATGGCGCTGGCGCTACGGGGCCTGTTTAGGGGATTGGCGGCGTTGCGATCGCGCTATCCCAATCTAACCACCGTGCTGCACCTCCATTTCATCGGCACCAGCTACGCCCCGCCCGAGCTGGCTACAAAAACCATTGAACCTATTGCGATCGCCTGCGGCGTAGCCGATCTCGTCACCGAGCATCCCCAGCGGGTGCCCTACTTTGAGGCCCAAAAGCTGCTGACCGACAGCGATGCCGTTCTGCTGATTGGCTCCGCTGACTCCAGCTACACCGCCTCTAAGCTCTACCCGGCGGTGCTGGCGAAAAAGCCCATCCTGGCTATTTTTCACGCCGATAGTTCCGTCGTAGATATTTTGCGGCAGACCCAGGCGGGTCAAGCCGTCACCTTTGATGGGCAGACCTCGCCCCAGCAACTGGCGCAGCAGCTGATCGCCCCCCTACAAACCCTGTTGGCGCACCCCAGGCACACCCCGCCCGCCACCGACTGGGGCGCGTTTGCCCCCTACACCGCCCAGGCGATGACTAAAGCTCTCTGCCAGGTTTTCGATCGCGCTGTCCAGACTCCCTCCCAGCCCGCCGAGGAGTGAACCCTTGGGGCCACCCCAAAGGACTGTGCTAACCAACTTCTCACAAGCCTGGAGCTGATGGTGGGCAGTGCCCACCCTACGGCGTATCAAGGTTTCGGGCGATCGAAAATGCCTGTGTTACTGCCATTCATTTATGGATGATTCGGGCCGCGAAAGATTCTCCGCAAGGGCGCAGGGCCTGCGCCCTTACCCCACCCGTCCACCCTCCTCACCCCCTCACCCCCTCACTCCTCCCATGTCCCCCTCCCCACCTAAAACCGAAACCATGACCCTGCTCTTCTGGGCTGGAATGGCAGCGCTGCTGTTCTCTAACCTGGATAAGCTGCGGCAGGTGCCCCAATCGACCGCCATTGGGGCGCTGCTGATTGGGGTGGCCTGCATGTACCCGGTGTATTTGTGGTGCGCTGGGCGGGTGCAGGGGCTGCCGGTGTTTCCGTTTTTCTCGATGACCTACCTGTGGACCTTTTGCCTGCCCCTGCTGAGCGGCAACCTGAATGTCTGGTCTTACAGCCCAGAGGCTCACCTGAGGGCGGCGTTGACCACGGTGCTGTTTTTGGTCAGCGGCACGGTGGTCTGGCTACAAATTGTCAGCACGCCCCAGACGATCAAAAAGCCCTTTCGCGCCCTCAAGACCAACACCGCCGATAACGTGTTCATCTCCATGGTGGCGGCGGGGGCTTTTTTGAATATGTACGTGGTAGGCGGCTGGAGCGGCATTCCCGACAAGCTGTTCACCATTGTGCGGGGCATCATTTTGGGGCTGAGCTTTCTGGGAATTTTTGTGCTGGCCTACCGGGCCGGGCAAAATTCTATGCCCCGCGCCAAGCAATACATTTTCTTTATTTCGCTGGTGGCCAACATCGTCACGGCGGCGGCGGGGCTCATTTTAAAAACTTCCCTAACGCTGTTTTTGCTATCGGTGATGGCCTACGTGATTGGGGGCAAAAAGCTACCCATGCTGGGGCTATTGATGGGGATTTTTCTGCTGCTGCCCCTACACCACGGCAAACACGAAATGCGCCACAAGTATTGGGAAGGCCCTACGGCTCACTATGTGCAGCCCTGGCAATACCCGGCCTGGTTTCAGGAGTGGTGGGGCTATGCCCAGGCCAACAAGAACCACGTGCCCCAGCGGTGGGAAAAAGTGGAGGAAAAAGAGTCGTTCGTGGAGCGCTCCAGCGTGATCCACATGCTGATGATGGCTCAAGCAAAAATTCCCGAGCCCTTTTCGTATTTAGAGGGTAAGACCTACGCCATCATTCCGGGGCTGATTGTGCCCAGGGTGCTCAACCCCAACAAGCTGCGCAGCCACGAGGGCACCCACATGCTCAATGTGCATGTGCAACGCCAGACCTACGAACAAACGCTAAAGACCACGATCGCCTGGGGGTTACTACCAGAGGCCTACGCTAATTTCGGCTACTTCGGCTGTGCCCTGGTCGGCGGCATTCTCGGCGCTTGCTACGGCTCTATTACCCTGGCGGCCATCGGTACCCCACCCTTCTCAGCCCGGATGATGTTTTGCGTGCTGGTGATGAGTCTCGCCCTGGCCTCGACCGAGTGGACGGCGGGGGTCTATGCAGCAACGCTGTTTCAGTCATCGGTGCCGATTGTGGGCATTAAGTACGCGTTTATGAAAATCTATCGACCCCGGATCTTGCCGCGATCGCCAGAGTTAACCGCCTCGGGGCAGCCTCCCTATCCCCACCTAGTACAACCCAAACCGAGGGTTGGCTCTCCGTCGAACTGACGGTGTGTGGATGGGGCGATCGCCCCGCCTCACCCATCCACCGACCCAAAACCAAAACCAACCGTTTGACCGGCTCACTACAAGTCCAAAATTCCCAATCGGTATCTCCCATGCTGCGCCTCGCCATCGTCACCTCTCACCCAATTCAGTACTACGCACCCTGGTTTCGCCACTTGACTGCCGCTACCGACCTGACCCTGCGGGTATTTTACCTGTGGGATTTTGGCATCACTGCCCAGGCCGATCGCCAGTTTAAGCAGGCCATCCAGTGGGATATTCCGCTGCTGGAGGGCTATGACTACGAGTTTGTGCCCAACACCAGTCGTCAGCCCGGCACAAGTCATTTCTGGGGATTGCAAAATCCTACCCTGATGACTCAGGTGCGAGCATTTCAGCCCGATGCGGTGCTGATGATGAACTACAACTACGCCAGCCTCTACCGATTTTTGGGCACTTGGCGAGACACACCCCTGCTGTTTCGCGGCGACTCCCATCGGCTGGTGCCTGAAACTGGCTTAAAAGCAACCCTAAAGCGCCAGTGGATTACTCAAATTTACCGACGCTTTGATGCCTGTCTATACGTGGGGCAGGCCAATCGCGACTATTTTCGCTGTCACGGGGTTAAGGATGAACGGCTGTTTTTCTCACCCCACGCGATCGATAACGATCGCTTTATTGGTCAGGCCAATACGGCCCAGCAAGAGGCGAAGATCTGGAAGCAAGAATTGGGCATTCCCGCCGATCACCAGGTGGTTTTATTCGCCGGAAAACTGATTTCTAAAAAACGACCGTTGGATCTGCTACAGGCTTTTTTGCGGGCTAATTTACCCCAAATTTCTCTCTTATTTGTCGGCTCTGGCGAATTGGAAGCCGCTGTGAGAGAACAGGCCCAAGACTCCGGCAATCGCCACATCTATTTTGCCCCGTTTCAAAACCAGAGCCAGATGCCCCGCACCTATGCCGCCGGGGATGTGATGGTGCTGCCCAGCCACGGGACTGGCGAAACCTGGGGGCTGGCGGTCAACGAGGCAATGTGCCTGGGCAGACCGGTGATCGCCAGTGACCATGTCGGCTGTGCGGCAGATTTGGTCAAACCCGAGCAAACCGGGCTAATTTTTCCGGCAGGAGACGTTGACGCGCTGGCGCAATGTCTGCGACGGGCTTTGGGCCAGCGCCGAGGTGTGGAGGGCGATCGCAGCCCGCTGTGCCAGTGGGGCCAGGCCGGGCAAGCACACATCAGCCACTATAGTTACGATCAGGCCACAGAAGGGTTGGTGGATGCCTTATTAAGGTTACTACCACCTGCTCAAGGGAGTACCTCGCAACCTTCCCTAGCGTTGGCTAGATAGCCCAAGACATGGGAATCTGACGAAGATCAACACAGGACGCTATCTGGCTCGCCATTTCACCCAAGATAATGATGTCTTCGCTAGTCTTAATCAAAGGAGCGAGGAATGTAACACAATCGCATCAATCGTTATAGTTACAAAGGAGAACTTACCAGTAACATTTGGGTATTTCTAGTAAGTCGCAGCGCATTAGGCGCATGGGTTAACCATGAATACCGCCTTGGATATTGGTGATGGGAGCTACCCCAGAGACGGGTGAAATAGACCCCGCCGCTAAACCCAGCTGGCCTATCGCCATCCTCTCCTACCTTGTCTGTAGTCATGATGCAGCCCGCTCTAATTTTGGTCGTTGACGATGACCCCACCAACTTTGAGGTCATTGAGGCCCTTTTATCGGGTCAAGACTACCGACTGCACTACATCAATAGTGGGGATGGGGCGATCGCCATCCTAGAGCACCTAGAACCCGACCTAATCTTGCTCGACGTGATGATGCCCGGCCTAGATGGCTTTGAGGTCTGTCGCCGCATCAAAGCCATGCCTATGGGAGCCACAATCCCCATCATTATGGTGACGGCCCTCAGCGAAAAACGGGATCTGGCCCGCGGCTTTA
This sequence comes from Leptolyngbya sp. CCNP1308, assembly GCF_034932455.1. NCBI lineage: Bacteria > Bacillati > Cyanobacteriota > Cyanophyceae > Leptolyngbyales > Leptolyngbyaceae > Leptolyngbya > Leptolyngbya sp. CCNP1308. The sequence continues at coordinate 64,335 of NZ_JAYGIH010000108.1, forward strand.
GTGCCGGGGCTAACGATTTTATCAGTAAGCCCATCAGCAGCATAGAGTTGCTGGCCAGAGCGCGATCGATGCTGCTGTTGCGCGAACAGTACAAGCAGCTGCAAGGCTTTAATACCCGCCTAGAGGCCACGGTGCAGATGCGTACAGCCCAGCTTCGAGCCCTCTCGATCAAACTGCTGGAGGCCCAGGAGACCGAGCGCCGATTTCTGGCCCACGAGCTCCACGACGAAGTAGGTCATGCGCTCACCGCCATCAAGCTCAACCTGCACCGATTAGAGCGGATCATGTCCACTCAGGCGAGCGAGCCGCTGGCAGACTGCTTAGCCCTGGTGGATGGCACGCTGCAGCAGGTGCGGAACATCTCCCTAGACCTGCGACCTTCAATGCTGGATGACCTAGGACTGGTGCCCACCCTGCGCTGGTACATCAACCGCCACGCTAAGCGCACCGGTCTGCGAGAAACCCTGACCTGTGACGCACTGGCGCAAAGGTTGCCGACGGCCACGGAAACGGCCTGTTTTCGCATTGTGCAGGAGGCTCTGACCAACATTGCCCGCCACGCCCAGGCCCAAATGGTATCCGTTACCCTAAGGCAGGCTAACCACACGCTGCACCTAACCATTCAGGACGACGGAGTTGGCTTTGATCAAACCAACCTGAGCCAAGCCAGAGCCAAAGGCACCAGCCTGGGAATCTTGGGAATGGAAGAACGAGGCACGTTGATCGGCGGACAGTTAAGCATTGCTTCAACGCCGGGACAAGGCACTCGCATTGCGCTGCGAGTGCCCCTAGCGGCACCGGTCTAGCCGAATAGCCCAGCCTGAAAGCCATCTAGATCCCCAGCCAAATTGGCAAGGGTTATACAGCACGGCCAGATAGCTCAGGATGAGGGAATCTGACAACGCCACCGAGGACGCGATTGGGCTCGCGATCGCCCACCGAGGAGAACTGCCATCGCTGGGTTTAACCGCAGTAGCGATAACTCAATTTAAACCCTAACTTCCCCTGTCTTTCTTAAAAAGGCGGGGGTTTTTAATTATCAGAAACGTCTGCAAACAGACGTTGGGATGTCATACATTGACGCCTATTATCCCTAACGCGATCGCAAACTGAGCCCGCCCAAACTAAGAACTATCAAATCTCTTCACGATATTTCTTAGTAACACCAATGTTTCCACTACTAGTTCCAGGGGCGGCAGCCCTAATCACAGTGGGGCTGACCCCGCTACTGCAAAGAATTGGGCTGAAAATGGGCTGTGTTGACCAGCCCAATGCCCGCAAAATTCACCAGCAACCCATTGTTCGCATCGGCGGCGTGGCCATTTTTGCAGGGACGTTTCTAGCTTGGATGCTAGCGGGCCAAAGCGTCTCCACAGCGTCAGAACATTATTTGTTGTTAGGCATGGTGCTGGGTGGTCTGGGCTTTTTTGCCACCGGCTTGTTGGATGACCTATTTGATCTATCACCCTTTGTCCGACTGGGCATGCAGAGCGTGCTGTCTGTCGGGGTTTGGAGCCTGGGGATTCGGCTAGACGCGTTGCCCCTGCCCGGCCTGACCGATACGTTGCCCGCCTGGCTGAGTCTGCTGGTCACCTTTCTGTGGCTGGCGGGCATGGCCAACGCCATCAACTGGCTCGACGGCATGGATGGCCTGGCCGCAGGCACCGCCACCGTCGCGGCTGGAGTCTTGGCGGCTATGGGCTGGGCCGCGCATCCCGCGATCGCCCTGATGGCCCTGGGACTGGGCGGCGGCACCCTGGGTTTTCTTAAGCACAACGCCGCCCCGGCCCGCATTTTTATGGGGGATGGCGGCTCCTACTTCCTGGGTTTTGCGCTGGCGGCGATCGCAGCGGTAGGCCTGCCCAGCGATGGTTCATTCACTACGGCACTGCTGCCTTTCGCCGTGCTGCTGGTGCCCATTCTCGATATGACCCTGGTGATTGGAGCCCGGCTGAGCGATCGCAAGTCGCCCTTCTTCCCCGACCAGCGCCACATCCACCACCGCCTCATGCACGCCGATTTTCCTAAAGCCACGGTGGTCTGGTGCATCTACGGCCTCACCCTGCTGTCTGGACTGAGTGCCCTGGTGCTCATGCATAGCTCCTTCGGTTGGTGGCTGCTCGGTGCCGACCTAGCCCTCTTTAGCCTCACCATTCGCTCGCTCTGGCCCCAGCCGGTGGAACCTGCCATCTTGCCCACCGCCGGTCAGTGACCCCACTCATCCCCTCATCTCCCCATTTTCTTTCCTCACCATGCCAACCACCATCCACCTCTGGACCCCCGGCCTGTTCGATTTCAAAGGCGGTATTCAGACTTACTCCAGCTTTCTTTTAGAGGGGCTGCAAGCCGTTCTACCTGGGGCAACCCTCCGCGTGTTTACGCTGCACGACGCCCCAGCGACCCTACCGACAGTTTCCCCGGCTTCGGTCAGCTACCACACCACCGGCCATGTGCCCGCTCGCCTGCGAACGGCGGCCTTTGCGGCTCAGACCAGCCGGGCGGCCCTCAGCGATCGCCCCGACCTGATCATCACCACCCATGTCAACCTCACCCCGGTGGCCCACGCGCTAAAGCGGTGGGCAAACCTGCCCTACTGGGGAGTTGCCCACGGGTTTGAGGCCTGGGAGGTGGCCAAACCCCAGGTGCGGCGGGGCATGGCCGGGGCCGACAAAATCTTGTCGGTGAGCGGCTTTACCTGCGATCGCATCCGCCAGTCCCAAGCCCTCCAGAATCTGGGTATTTTGCCCAATACCTTCGATAGCCATCGGTTTCAGGTCGCCCCTAAGCCCCTGCATCTGCTGAAACGCTACGGCCTGCGCCCCGAGCAGCCGGTCATTCTCACCGTCAACCGGCTGGCGGCAGGGGAACCTTTCCATAGCTACGACCAAATTTTGGCGGCTCTGCCCACCATTCAAACCGCGCTGCCACAGGTGCACTACCTGATCGTTGGCAAAGGGGACGATCGCCCCCGCCTGGAGCGACTGATCGCCGATCGCCACCTGCAAGACTGCGTCACCCTGGCCGGATTTGTGGCCGACGAAGAACTACCCGACCACTATGCCCTCTGCGATGTCTTTGCTATGCCCAGCCAGCTAGAAGGCTTTGGCATCGTCTATCTGGAGGCGATGGCCTGCGGTAGACCGGTTTTGGCCGGGCTGGACGGCGGGCAAGACGCGCTCAAGCAGGGTGAACTGGGGGCGTTGGTTGACCCGGAGGATGTGGCAGCGATCGCCGACCACCTGGTGCAGATATTGACCGGCACCTACTCCAACCCGCTGATGTATCAACCCCAGGCGCTGCGGCAGCGGGCGATCGAAGCCTTTGGGCAGCAGGCCTTTCAGCGCTGTTTGGCAGCTCACCTGAGCGAACAGATTGTTCCCGGTATGGCGCGCCAGAACCAGGCCGATCAGCTGCGCCCTGCGTAACGGCGATATCTGGGGACTGAGTTCCCGGACGGAGCAGTCTAACTCAGTCGGTCCAGTCCTGCTGTTGGGTACCGCTGCGCTCTACCCAACCTACATTCCGCGCCTTCTCACCCCTTCACCTATGAAAATTCTCCATATCATCCCCTCCCTTTCCCCCCTGCGCGGTGGCCCTAGCCAGGCAATTTTAGAAATGGTGCAGGCTCAGCGGCAGCAGGGCATTGACGCGGCGATCGCCACCACCAACGACCACGGCGACGCCACTTTCCTCTCGCCTTACGGTCAGCTTGTTGAAAGCGGTAGCGTCCCAGAACTAGTGGGGCCATCTGTACCCATCTGGGTTTTTCCCCGGGTACTGTCGCAGGTGGCGGCGCTGCGGGAGTTTGCCGTGGCCCCTACCCTGGCTCCCTGGCTGTGGCAGCACGTTGCCGACTACGACCTGGTACATATCCACGCCATTTTTAACTACCCCACCACCCTGGGTATGGCGATAGCCAAAGCCAAAGGAATTCCCTACATCGTGCGTCCAATCGGCTCTCTGTGCCGCTGGTCTCTAGAGCAGGGCAAAGCCAAAAAACGGCTGTATCTGCAAACCCTGGGCCGACGGCTGCTGCGGGGCAGTGCCGCCCTGCACTTCACCACACCCCAAGAGCATCAGGAGGCGTTGGCGGCAGGCTTTGATGGGGCTAGCTTTACTTTGCCCCACGGGGTACAGCTGCCAGCTCCAATCACCACCGCTAGCTACCAGCTGCGCCAGCGCCTGTCTATTGACAATGACGCTCCCATTGTTCTGTTTCTCTCGCGCCTGCACCCCAAAAAAGGCCTTGAGCACTTGATTGATGCTGTAGCGACGCTAGGCGAGGAAAAATTCACCCTGGTGATTGCGGGCAGCGGCGACGCCGACTACGAAGCGGAGCTGGCCCAGCGCATCAAGCAAGCCGGGCTAGGACGGCGGGTTCGCCAAATTGGCTTTGTCATCGGCGACTGGAAGATCTGCCTGCTCCAGGGTGCCGACCTGTTTGTGCTGCCCTCCTATTCCGAGAACCTGGGCATTGCCCTGCTGGAGGCGATGGCGGCGGGGCTGCCCGTGGTGACCACACCGGAGGTGGCGATCGCCCCCCTGATCCAGCAGCACCAAACCGGCCTGGTCACGGCAGCCCATGCCCCGGCCCTGGCCACCGCCATTCAGCATTACTTGCATCACCCCGCGACGGCTCGCAAGCACGGCCAGCAGGGTCGTGCCCTGGTGGCAACCGAATTTAGCTGGCCCACCCAGGCCGCCCGCCTGCTAGAGCAGTACACCCAGCTCACCCAACCGTCAGTCGAGATCACGGCCAAAGCTACACAAGCCTCCTCTGCCCTCCGCTGATCACCCCCCCTTACTCCTTACCCCTTACTCCTTGACCCCATCACCCTATTACTTCATCAACCACCATGCTGACCACCACTCTCCCTACCCAAACCACTGACGCCATGCTGGCCTCCATAACGCCGGTCATTCTCACCTACAACGAGGCCGCCAATATTGGCCGCACCCTGCAACGCCTCACCTGGGCCGATCGCATTGTGGTGATTGACAGCTTCAGCACCGACGAAACCCTGGATATTCTCTCCGGCTATCCTCAGGTTGAGGTGTATCAGCGCCCGTTCGACACCCATGCCACCCAGTGGAACTATGGCCTTTCCCTGGTGGAAACCCCCTGGGTGCTGTCGCTAGATGCCGACTACTGCCTGAGTGATGACCTGGTGGATGAATTCACAACGCTGAATCCCAGCGGCGCAATCGATTGCTATACGATTCCCTTTCAGTACTGTGTGTTTGGTAAACCGCTGCGGGGCACGATTTTGCCGCCGCGTGCGGCCCTGTTTCGCTGCGATCGCGCCACCTACATCGACGATGGTCACACTCAGCTCTTGCAGTGCAACGGGGAGGTTGCCAGCCTCAGATCGCCCATTCTGCATGACGACCGCAAGTCGCTAAACCGCTGGCTGTGGGCGCAGGATCGCTACGCGCTGTTGGAGGTGCGAAAGCAGCTAGAGAGTCCGTCAGAGCAGCTGGGCTGGAGCGATCGCATCCGCCGCGTTCCCGGACTCTCGGCCCCGATCATCCTGGTCTACTGCCTCATTCTCAAGGGCGGCATTCTCGACGGCTGGGCAGGCTGGCACTACGCCTTTCAACGCATTGTCGCCGAGCTAATTCTGTCGATTCGGCTAATTGAGATGCGATCGTCTCAGTAGCTCGTACTGTGTGGGGGCATCGCAGTGCAATGCTCCCTACGGCAACATTGGCGTTAGCCCACTCGGCTCAACCTAATTCATGGTTTTTTGGTGTTGCTGAATATGGGTACGAGTCGACAATTCACGCCTCTCGCAGGGGCAAACGGCCGTTTGCCCCTACCCCAATCCATGCCCAATTCAGCAATACCAGGTTTTTTACGTTTTACCCAAAGCCGTCTGCAAGGTCTCAATTGTTCTACGGGCCTGGTGCAGTTCTTGAGTGATCAGGTGGGTTTGCAGCACACGCTGCACCCGCTGTCGCAGCACGGCCCAGTGAATCGGCTTAGTAATATAGTCCACTGCGCCTACAGCAAAAGCCCGCTCCACCGAGGCGGTATCCGCCAGGGCCGTGATCATCAGTACCGGGGGGCAGCGATCGCCATAGCTATCCCCCAAGGCCTGACAGCAGGTAAACCCATCCATTTCTGGCATCAGAGCATCCATCAGGATCAGATCGGGCAGGTGCTGTTGGCAAAACCCCAAGCAGGCTTCGCCATTGCTGGCGGTTTCGACGCTGTAGCCTTCGTTGGTCATGGCGTGGGTCAGCAACCGGCGCAGATTGCGTTCGTCATCGACAATCAGCACCGAGGGTTGGGCGAGGGTAGCATCAAGCATGGGAATGGCTAGCGATAAGGGATTGCAGGGCCAACGTCACCTCGGCAAAGGTGCGCTCCAGGTGAGATAGACAGGTTTGCTGGTCTGGCAATGCCATGAGCTGGTGGCCCAGTTCTAACTCTTGGCAGAGGGTGCCCAGCGACAGCGCCCCCAGGTTTAAGCTCATAGACCGCAGCGCGTGGGCCTGCTGCCGAATCTGATCGCCATTGTGCTGGTCAATGGCCTGGCGCAGTTGTTCAAGGCACCGGATGGCATCTTCTCGGTAGTTGTCGATCAGTTCAGCCACCAGGGTATCGGCGTCGGCACCGGCCATATCGCGGATGGCCTGGATCATGCTCTGGTCGAGCAGGGGGGCCTGCGAAGGGCCTGGCGGCTGGGGTCTCGGCGGCTCGGGCAGAGCGACCTGAACCAGGGCGTCCTGGGTTTGGCCGTAACGTACCAGGCAATCAGCGAGAGATGTCAGCACAATGGGTTTGCTGAGAAAATCGTTCAGGCCGGCTTGCAGACACTGTTGCTGAACATCCAGGCTTGAGTGGGCGGTCATGGCGACAATCCAGGGGCGCTCTGCGGTGACCTGGGGCAGCTGGCGAATGGCGTCGGTGGTTTGGTAGCCATCCATGCCCGGCATCTGAATATCCATCAGCACCAGGTCGTAGGGCCGCTGTTGAATTAGGTCGAGGGCATCTAGGCCACTGGCGGCATAGTCGGGCTCATAGCCCAGCCATTGCAGCATTTTAATGGCCACTTTTTGATTGACCGCCAGGTCATCCACCACCAAAATGCTGAGGGGCAGCTGGGGGGCCAGGGGCTGGGGAGCTAGAGCCTGAGGGGTCACAGCCTCGGCGTTTGAGCCGGTTGAGCGGGCCTCGTCTGCCCCCAGGGCGATCGAGTCGTGCCGCCCCCGACCGGGAATGACGGGCACCTGAATTGTGAAGTGAAAGGTGGTGCCGACGCTCAGTTGGGTGTCTACCCCAATCTGCCCGCCCATGGCTTCGACCAGGTTTTTGCAGATGGCCAGCCCCAGCCCGCTGCCGCCGTAGCGCCGGGCCACAGAGGCATCGAGCTGACTAAAGGCTTTAAATAGGGCGTCGCGGCTCTCGTCGGGAATGCCAATGCCGGTGTCTTGAACCGCAAAGTGCAGCTCTGCGGTGTGGGCCTCTGGCGCAAAGGACTGCTTCAGACTCACGGCAATGGTGACGCTGCCTTTTTGGGTGAATTTCACCCCATTGTTGACCAGGTTTAAGAGCACCTGCCGCAGGCGGGTGACATCGCCAACCACGCGCTCAGGAACATCGGCAGCAATCTGCGATCGCATCACCAGTCCTTTTTCCTGGGCCAGGGGGGTGATCAGGTTCACCACCTCCTGAACGCAGCGGTGCAGGTTGAAGGCTCGGCGCTCTAGCTCTAGCTTTTCGGCCTCAATTTTAGAAAAGTCGAGAATGTCGTTGATTAGCGACAGCAGCATCGAACCGCTGTTGTGAATCGTGTCCACAAAGTCTTGCTGCTCGGCATCTAGGGGAGTCAGCCGCAACAGCTCAGTCAGGCCAATAATGGCGTTGAGCGGCGTGCGAATCTCATGGCTCATGGTGGCCACAAAGTTAGACTTGGCCCGGTTGGCCGCCTCCGCCGATCGCATCGCGGCTTCAAGCTGCTGCAGCGCCTGCTTGCGCTGGGTAATGTCGCGGTACTTCCAGAGGTGCCCTTGATAGTCTTGGTCAATAAAGATAGGAATATAGTCTCGCTCTAGAACTCGGCCATCCACTAGCTCAATTTCTTCGCCAATCACGGGCTGACGCCGTTTCAGCACCTGGTGAATGCCCTCGACTATGGCAGCCGGATCGCGAAACAGAGACGCCGCCTGCCCCAGCAGTTTTTCGCAGTCTGGGCCTCTCAGGGCTTCGGGTGGCAGAGGTAAGCCAAAGATTTCGCAGAAGGTTGGGTTGGCTAAAATAATGTGGCGACGTTCGTCCTCAACTAAAATGCCAGTCTGGAGATTTTGAATTAGGGTTGTCAGTCGCGAGGTAGTGGCGCGCAGCTGATAGTCTGCGCGCTTTTGCTCGGTAATATCGCGCACCTGCCCCAAACAGCCTAAGATGTTGCCAGATGGACCAATCAGCGGACTGTAGCGCGCTTCAAAGAAGCCTTTATGCCCGGTTTCTGGCACCACAAAGGCCCGGTTTTGGGCCACCACCGACTCCCCGGCCATGGCCATCGCGATCAGCTTGTCTTCCCCCGTATCCTTCAAAAAGGGAAAAACTTCCCAGGCGACTTGCCCAATCGCTTTACTGCGCGGAAGTCCTGAAAGCTTTTCCATTGGGCCGTTCCACACCTGGTAGCGGTAGTTGGTATCGAGGGCAATAATGCCGTCTACCGCACTCTCAATTAGCCGGTCTGAAAATTGTCGTAGCTGCACCTGCTGAATGGCATGGAAGAGGTGCTGGGTTAGCTGGCGCAAAAACGATTGTTCCAGTGGGCTCCAGTGGCGAGGCTGGCACTGTTGGGCAACTAAAAAACCCCAAATTTCACGGCTGGTGAGAGCCGTATTTTCCCAATGGGAGGTCCGCTGCCAGTCAGGGCTCAGGTATATGGGGATCACCAGGCTGGCCTCTACACCCAACGCCTGCATGAGGGTTTGCTCACAAGGGGTTAGATCAAGGTCGGCCAAGTGATCGATCGCTCTAGACTGATGCAGGGTAGCGCTGCTTAACCAGTCTTTGAGACAGGGAGGAAAGTTAATTACACCGTCTGGCAGCGGCGGCAGGCCTGGTTTAGCAGCAGTAGCTACCGTTTGGGCTTGGCCATCGGTGTCCAGCTGATAGATCACCACCCGGTCTGTTTCCAGCAGGCGCTGCACATCCTGTACGGTGTTTTGCAAAATCTCATCCAGGTTGTCGGCCTGATACAGCCGCAGCGCCGTGGTAGAAACCTGATCGAGGAAATGGGCTGACCCTCCTAGGCTAGGCATGGTGATACTGCACCTCGGGCAACAGCAGGCTATTTTCAAAGGTGCGCACCGTGGCGGCGGTCAGGGTGCGATTGTGGCGCAGGCAGTCGACCAGCAGCCGCTGCATCTGGCAGTAGGTCTCCAGCGATGGACAGGGCGCAGGGTCGACCAAAGCAGCATCCCAGTGGCGGTAGGCGGTGATAGCGTGGCGGAGCGATCGCAGCCAATCGTCTCCAAACCGGTCGCACCAGGTTTCTAGCTCCCCCTGGCTCTCCAGAGCATCGAGCAATTGAGCCTGAAGCCGCTGTAAGTCCTGGGTAAACGACTCTGCCAGGGTAAACCGCTGGTGCAGATCCAGGGCAAACAGCAGGTCAAACCCTGCCTGGGGCGTGGGGTCGCTCAACCACCGCTGCCCCTGATGCAAAAGTCGGGTCAGGGCTAGATCCAGCGCTAGATCAGGCGGCAAGTCCATGCCCAAACGAGCATCTAGGGCTAGGGCCAGATCTAGTCCCTGGTTCAGTCGCAGACCCAGGTAAAACCCGCGCAGAGCCGCTGAATGGTAAGGGGTAGGGGATTGCTCGGCCTGAGTTTGAATCCAGTGCAGCAGGGGCAACAACTCGGGATGGGCCATCACATACTGCTGGCTCTGCTGCCAGAGAGCGGTCCACAGGGTCTCGGCCTGGGGAGCCATTTCTACCGTGAGCACAATCACTTCCCGCCAGCGGGCATCGGACAAGTGGGCCGCCAAGTCGGCCCAGTCAGCGCTCCTCTGCCGCTCTAGCGCTGTCAGCGCCCAGCGGCGGGCCGTGAGATATTCTTGAAAACTCAGGTGGGTAAAGGCATAGCTGCCCAGTTCTCGCTCGGTGAGCATGCCGTAATGCTCGATCAAGACCTGTAAAACGGCTTTACTGTCAGCCCAGCGCTGTTCCAGAGTGGTCACTTGCCGATCGCGGTGGGCCAGGGCTCGGGCAATTAGGCCCAAAAGTTCGGCCTCGTCGAGCAAGACTTTGCCCTGCTCAAAACTGTGGGTCGCTACCTCGCAGAGAATACCCAGCAGGTCTGTGGTAGAAAGCTGCTGCAGCGGCTGGCAGCGGCTAATGCCGCGCTGCTGATCCCACTGCCCTAACAACAGATCGAGGGCCTGCTGGTACAGCTTGCTGCGCTGGTCAGGGAACTGCCCCGAATTGGAAAAGACCAGACACATCAGGTGCAGCAAAATCGGGGTCAGAGCCATCTCCCGCAGGCGATCGTTGTCGGGATGATGGAGGGCCTCCAGGCAGGTTTGGGCTAGCACCGCCCCCTGCTCTGGGTTGTTGGCGACAAACCACTGCTGCACAAACCGCTCAATTTGCGGGGCTGTAAACTCCGCTAGCTCTAAAGTCACTAGTCCATTGAGCTGGGGCACTGGGCCACCGCTGCGCCCGGTTAGGATCACCCGCAGACCAGGATAGGTGTCAAGCAATGTCTGGAGCTGCTGAGTCACCAGCCGGTGCTGTGAACTGGGCAGTTCATCCCAGCCGTCTAGCAGCAGCCACAACTGCCCCTGTTGCCACAGACGATCGATTTGAGCCGAGCTGAGACCAGAGGCTAACCAGCGCTGATTCAAGTACTGCTGCACGTTCAGGTCGGCGGCGGGGACTAGGGCTAGCTGCCGCAGGCGCAAAAAAATGGGCAGTAAGGTTTGACTATCTGCCTGCAAACGACCAGCGCTAATCTCCAGGGCCAAATGCTGCAAAAGGGTGGTTTTGCCGGCCCCTGGCCCGCCCAGCACCAGCACCCGCGAGTGGGGCTGAATAGCGGCTGGGGCATGTACTTTGGGCGTATTCAATGATTGCCCGAACCGCTGGTAGGGGCGCACGTAGGCATCGGTATAAATCTGGGCCAGGGTAAGGGGCTGGTGTAGGTCGAGGGGCAACTCTAGCAGCTGACACTGAGCTTGGGCCAGGGTGGTCAGGTGCGATCGCACCACGGCCATGTCATCGACTCCGACCAGTTCAACGTCCCCCTGAGGTATAGCGCTCGGTTGAGGAGATTCTGAAACAAACGCGGTGCGATCGACAATATCTTCCCAGTCGAGATCGAGGGTAAAACAGATATCAATAAAGATATGGCGCTCTACCGGGCGACCCGAGAAAAACTTCCAGATCGGCTGCCGCGTTTGTAACTCTACCTCTGCGGCCAAATATTCCTGAGTCCATCCTTTCAAGTCAAAGGCTCGCTTGGCTTGACTAATTCCGGCTTGAGAAGCTTTGAGTGATCGTTTTGCCATAGGTCTTCCCAGGGGGCTGATTGCAGCAGAAATAGCGTTGGCATGGATACCGAATCTATTTCTCCGCAGGGAGTTTCACCCGTAGAAAAACTCTAAATTCAAGCGGGATTCGGCATATACAACTCTTCCTTCAACACGCATTGGGAACCGGAAGAAAAGCAGAAAACAGGCGGAATTACGTAATTTTACCGAAGGAATTGAGGCTCAAAGAAAACAAGTATAAGACTTTGCGTAATAATACGATTTTTATTTCCTCATGGCTTTTCCTAGCCAACTTTGCTACGACAAGCCTCTGGTTTTCAAGTCAAATCTCAAACTCATTAAAGGGGATGACGACTCCGCAACCCTAGGTTCAGTACTGGACTCAGGCCAACTGTAAAAGCTGCTGAATTAACCCCTTTAACGCTTTCATTTTGAAAGGCTTTGAAAGGTAGTGACTCGCGCCTGCGGCTAGGCATCGCTCGCGATCGCCGGGCATCACCAAAGCGGTTAGGGCCACGATGGGGATATTGGCACAGCGAGCATCGCTGCGAACGAGCTGCATGGCTTGGAGACCATCCATATCGGGCATTTGAATATCCATTAAGATCAGGTCGGGCGCTTGAGTTTGGGCCAGCTCGACGGCTGCTCGACCATTTTTTGCGTAGAGCAGGCGATACCCTAGGGCTGTGAGGTAGCTAGAAACCGTAGCCACATTCATGTCATTGTCTTCGGCCAGCAAAATTAGCGGCATCTCGATCGCCGGTTGAGACGAGTTGGGCGAAGGGACAACCGGCACCGGAGACAGGGAGGGCTGGGGACGGTGTTGCAGGCTCTCGATCGCCTGCTGTAGCTGATAGCGGCTAATGGGTTTAACCAAATACTCTGATGCGCCGAGGGACAGCCCGTAGGATCGCTCGTCTACAACAGACACCACAATGACCGGGATAGCCAGGGTTTTGGGATCAGTTTTAAGGTGTCGCAGCACCTCCCATCCAGACAGATTGGGCAGCAAAATATCGAGAATAATCAGCGCCGGATGGAACTTGATAACATCGCCCATCACCCGATCGCCGCTGGGGCAGATGATGGCTTCCATGCCTTGCTCTTCAAGATAGCGAGCGATCAGATCTGCCGCTGCAGCAGAGTCTTCAATCACAAGGACCCGGCAGTTATGGGTGTCGAGCAGACTGCGTTGGGGCGTTGGGGCGATCGCCGGCAAAGCTATGTCTGTGAGGTAGGGGAGATTAAGGGTGAAGCAGCTGCCCTGATTGACCTCACTGGTCACTGATACCGTGCCCCCATGCAGTTCAGCCATCTTGCGCACCAGGGCTAAACCCAAACCCGTGCCATTGTATTGGCGGCTTAAGCTACTGTCGATCTGCACAAAGGGCTGAAAGAGTTTGGCGATATCGTCTGGGGCGATGCCAATGCCGGTGTCGGTCACCGACAATTTGAGGTGATTTCTGCCGTTTTGTTGTTCAACGCGAGCCTGTAGGGTGACCTGCCCGCCGGAGGGCGTAAACTTAACGGCGTTGCTGAGCAGGTTGATCAACACCTGGCGAATGCGTCGCTCATCGACCACAATATCTGGTATGGCCTGAGCGATCTCTAGGCTCAGACCCACATCTTTGGAGAGCGCCAGCTGGCGAACGAAAGTTAAACTCGACTCGCACAGATATTGAACGCTGACTAACGCTGTCTCTAGCTCAAGTTTACCGGCCTCAATTTTAGATAGATCGAGGATGTCGTTAATCAGATCTAGCAGATGGGTGCCGCTGCGCTCGATCGTTTCCACGGCCTGCCGTTGACGATCGCTCAAGCTGCCAAACACATGTTCTTTGAGCCCCTCAGACATGCCCAAGATGGCGTTGAGCGGGGTGCGGAGCTCGTGGCTCATGTTGGCCAAAAACTCGTCTTTAAGGCGGGTGGCGCGATCGAGTTCGGCATTGGTTAGCATGAGCCGTTCATTGATCTGCTGTAGGCGGTCTTCGGCTTGCTGGCGCTCGGCTTCGCTGCGCTTGCGATCGCTAATGTCTAGGTTTACCCCAATCATGCTTTTGGGGTTGCCCTCTGCATCGAGCACCACCATGCCGTGAGCCTTGATGTGGTGGATGCTGCCGTCGCCATGGATCACCCGAAACTCGGGATCGTAGATGGCTTGCCCCAGGATGGCCTGTTGCAGCAGGGTTTCGGTCGCTGCGCGATCGTCGGGATGAACGCTGTTGGCCCAAATCTCGTAGGGCACCGAGGCGGCTATATCAGCGGCGGCGGCTCCGTAAAGTTCATACATCCGCTCATCCCAAAAGATGGTGTTTTGCTGAATATCCCAGTCCCAACAGCCGATCGCGCCCGAACTCAGGGCGAGGGTCAGACGGTTGGATAGGTTTTGTCGCTCTAGTTCCGCGACTTTGCGCTCCGTAATGTCTAGGGCCGTCCCAAAGATCTTTGTAATTTGCCCTTGATCATCCCGTTTCGCTTCCCCCCGCGCGTCGAGATAGCGGACGGTACCGTCCACCCGGAGAATCCGCAGCTCGAGTTCGTAAGGATTGCCTTCCCGCATAGCTAGATCAACGTATTCCTCAAGGCGACCGCGATCCTCTGGATGGATGAAATCAAAATGCTCTGCATAAGCAGGTTCAGGATCACTGGGATCAAAGCCGAATATATAGAACAATTCCTCTGACCAGGTCAGTTTGCTGGTAGCCACATCGACTTCCCAACTGCCCAAATGCACCATGCGCTGGGCCTCTGACAGGGCGGCTTGACTCTTGCGGAGTTGGTTCTCAATGGCTTTGCGATCGCCAATATCGGCAAAGTAGCCCACAATTTCGACCGGTGCGCCCTGGGCATCGAGAATCAGCCGCAGTTCGTTACGTATCCAGATGTAATGTCCAGCTTTGTGCAAAAACCGATATTCATGGATATGCTGCCCCTGCTCAAACAGGATCGGCAGCTCTGCCAACAGGCGCGGGGCATCTTCGGGATGGAGATGGATCGTCCAAAAATCGGGGCGGGACAAAAACTCTGCCGACGTATATCCACTCACGTTGACAATGTTGTCGCTCATGAAGGTCGTGGCCCCATCGAGCTGGCAGGTAAAGATGGCCGCTGGGCTAGAGGACAGCACAAACTCCAGCTGCCGCTTCAGCGTCTGGGCTTCTAGTTCGGCCTGTTTGCGCTGGGTAATGTCCATTTCGGAGCCGATAATGCGGGTTGGGTTCCCGGCCTCATCCCAGACCGCCTGGCCCCGGTCGAGAATCCACAGGTAGTGACCGGCTTCATGGCGGAGGCGATATTCCTGCTGGTAGAAGGCCGTCTTTTGAGCTAAATGGTCGGCCATTGCCGCCAGAACGCGATCGCGATCATCGGGGTGGATGCGATCGGACCATTCTTCGGGGGTGCCGCTCACCGTATCCTCCGCTAACCCCCGCAGCTCGTGCCAGCGCCTGGTGCGAAAGACCTCGCCGGTTTTTATATTCCAGTCCCAGAGGGAGGCATCGCTCCCCTGGAGGGCGAGCTGCCAGCGCTCTTCGCTTTCCTGAAGGGCGGCGGTGCGCTCGGCGACCCGCGCTTCTAGCTCGTGATTGAGCGCCTGGAGGTCGATTTCAGCCTGTTTGCGATCGCTGATATCGCGGATCATAAACAGCACTTCGTTGTCGCCGCTGGCGATCGCCCGCACTTCCTCATACTGCGTGCGATCGCCGATCTGAATCTGCTGCTCATAAACTTGCAGGGTGCGGGTGTCTAGAGCTTGCCGAATGGCGGCTAGGTGGCGTTGGGCCACCTCAGGCGGCAGCAAATCTACCATCGATTGCCCCACAGAATTCACCGTGGACGGCAGCAGATCGGTGACGCGCCGACTGGCGATGTACTCTAGATAAACCCCATCCGCCGTAGTGCGGAACATCAGGTCAGGAATGGCGGATAGGATGGCGCGGCTCTGGGCCTCGCTCTGGCACAGTCTTTCCTCTGCCTGTTTGCGATCGCTAATATCGCGAATCATCAACAGCACTTCATGGTCACCAATAGCGACGGCCCGTAACTCTTCGTGGCGAACCCGACCGCTCACCTGAATCTGCTGTTCGTGAACCTGTAACTCCCGCGTTTCTAGAGATCGACGAATGGCGGCGAGTTGGGGATGAGCCAGCTCTGGCGGCAATAGATCGAGAATTGACCCATCCGGGGTCACCAGGGCAGGGTCAAAGAGATTAAAGCTGCGATCGGGGCCAATAAAATCGAGATAGCGCCCTTCGGCACTCACCCGCACCAGGAGATCGGGAATGGCCGCGAGAATGGCCCGCTGGGTGGCCTCGCTCTGGGCGAGGGCGAGGGCTGCCTGCTGGCGCTCGGCCTCACTGCGTTTACGCTCGCTAATATCGCGAATCATAAACAAAACTTCATCCGGGTTGACTGGGCTAACCCGCACCTCTTCCCAGCACAGATCGCCGTCGATCTCAATCTGCTGCTCGTAGATTTGAACAGTCCCCGTATCAAGAGCTTGCTGGGCCATCTGAACTTTTTGCTTAGCCAGGGTGGAGGGCAGCACGTCGTAGATCGTGTAGTTATAGAAATCTGGGGGAGGCAGCAGCACTCGCTTCACCGAGTCTCCCCTCAAGATGCCTATGTACTGCCCCCGGCGATTGACGCGAACCATCAAATCGGGAATCGCTTCGAGGATGGCGCGGTTGGTGTCTTCTAGGGTTTTGCGATCGGTAATGTCGCGCACAATCACCAGCACTTCGTTGTCGCCGCAGACGTTGATTCTGACTTCCTCCGTGCGCAGGGTGTCGTTGATGACAATCTGCTGGTCATAGATTTGCAGCTCTCCCGTCCGCAGGGCCTGCTGAATGTAGGTTAGGCGCTGGGCCGCTAGCTCGGCGGGCAAGATCTCGTCGCCCCGTTTGCCCACCAGATCCGCATTGTCGCGGTAGAGCTCGAAGTCAGCAGAGCCCACGCGGTCGAGATAGACCCCCTCTGCCGAGGTGCGGATGACCAGGTCGGGCAGCGCTTGTAGCAAAGACTGATACTGAGCAGCGCCTTGGCTAAGGGATGTGGCTAACTCCTGCTGGTGAGTCAGTTCGACTTGTTGCGCCTGAAACATCTGCCACAGGTAGGGTTGCAAACTTTCGCGAGTAATCACCCCCGCCAGCGCCCCCTGCTCATCCACCACGGCCAAACAGTCGGTGGCATGTTGCTGTAGAAGCCCGGCCGGGATTGAGATATCGCTGAGATCAGACTGCCGCACGCTGATCACTGGCGCTTGCATTACCTCAGCCATGGTCAGCTCGGCGAGCGATCGCCCCTGGGCTACCAGCGCCAGCAGCGCACCCTCGGCAAAACTGCCGACCAAGTTTTCTCCGTCAACGACAAAAATACAGGAAAGTTGTGGTTGACTATCTCCCATTAAACGCACGACATCGCTTACCGATGTTATGGAGCCTACAGAAGCGGTAATGTCAACAAAATCGTGACGCATACAATCAACTAATGGGAAGTCTATCTCTAGTCTAGTTTTCCCAGAACCTGAGCAATAAGACGTTTTCTACATCCACCTTCCCCAAGGCATATATTTCTCATATTTTTCCAAGGCATATATTTCTCATACTTTAAAGATATAGAATCTGTAGATTTGATTTGCCCAGTAGAAAGGCTGCTGGCGCAAATTGCTTTGCCGCCCTGTATTTTTGTTTAGTAAATAATCCTTCAAGATTATTCATGGTTTTGATCTTTGTGCTCAGATGTTTAATTTGTAACACAGTGTCTTTCAAACCAAAACGTTTAACCTCGATTAGCCGCAGCTTGTCATGACAAGCTGCGGCTAATCAAGACCCACGCATGCTCTATTTTCCACTATGGTCTATGCAGAACCTGCATAGAATGCCGACTTTTATGCGATCGCCCAAGCGGCTGAGGTGCTATTGCTGAAGCAGTTTAGTTGATGCTCCCATGCCTACGTCTCAACCATTTTCTATTCTTGTTGTTGACGATGAACCCAGCAACTTTGAAGTGATTGAAACCCTTCTGTCCATAGAAGAAACGGCGTTGGGCGAGACTCAAGCCTATCAGCTGCACTATGTGGCTAATGGGGCCACCGCTGTTGAATCGTTAGAGTTGTTTCAGCCCGATGTAATTTTGTTAGATGTGATGATGCCGGGCATGAGTGGGCTAGAGGTCTGCCAGCGCATTAAAGCGATGCCGCAGTGGCGATTGCTGCCCATTATTATGGTAACCTCGCTGACCGACAAGGCCGATTTAGCCCGCTGCTTTGCCGCCGGGGCCGATGATTTTATCAGTAAACCCGTTACCGGTCTTGAGTTAAATGCCCGGGTGCGATCCATGCTCCGCATCCGTCGGCAGTATCAGGCCTTGGCCAATTTCAATAATCGCCTCGAAAAGACGGTGCAAGAGCGCACGACCCAGCTCCAGACGATGATTACCCAGGATGGTCTGACCCAGCTCTCTAGCCGCGCCTTTTTGCTCCAGCAGATAGCCGAGATGCTGCGGGCACAATGCTTTTCCTTTGCAGTGGTCTATTTAGACTGCGATCAGTTCAAGCTGGTGAACAGTGCCTTTGGCCATGGAGTTGGCAATCAACTGCTCTTGGCGATCGCTGGGCGTCTGCAACAACTGCTGCGGCCCGGCGATACGCTGGCGCGGGTGGGGGAAGATGAGTTTTGCTTTTTGCTACACCAGATTGACAGTGAGCGCGCGCTTCAGCCCTTTATTGACCAGGTGCTTCAGAGTTTTGTCAGTTCCTTTGAGGTGGATAACTGCGAGATTTTTATGACCGCCTGCATTGGCATTGCCCTGGGGAACTGGGCCTATCAACAGGCTGAAGAACCCCTGCAAGATGCCGATACGGCCATGTATAAAGCCAAACAGCGCGGCAAAAACGTCTGCCAGGTCTTCGATCGCCAGATGTCGGTGGCCATGCTAAAGCGCCTGACCCTAGAGACCGATTTGCAGCGTGCCCTCAATCACCAAGAGTTTGTCGCCTACTACCAGCCCATCGTCAATCTGCACACCGAAGCCCTATGTGGGTTTGAAGCCCTGGTGCGCTGGCAGCACCCCAGTCGGGGCCTGGTGTCACCCAACGAATTTATTCCCTGTATGGAAGAAACTGGGCTGATTGTGCCCCTAGGCATTGTGGTCTTGCACCAGGCCTGTGGGCAGCTGCTGGCCTGGCACCAGCAGGGCCACACCGACCTCACCATGAGCGTCAACCTGTCGGTGCGCCAGTTTGCCTCGCCCACCCTGCTGGCCGATATCGACCAGGTTTTAGCCGAGACCGGCCTCAACCCCGCCTACCTGAAGCTAGAAATTACCGAAAGTGCCCTGCTCGAAAATGCCGAGACGGCCATCGGCATTATGGCCCAGCTGCGATCGCGTCAAATCCACATCAGCGTCGATGACTTTGGCACCGGGTATTCCTCCCTGAGTTCGCTCCACCGCTTTCCGTTGTGTGACTTAAAAATTGACCGCTCGTTTGTCAGCCAAATGCACGAGAGCCAGCGCAACTTTAAAATTGTCAGCACCATTATTTCGCTGGGCGACCAGTTGGGGCTAACGGTTGTGGCCGAGGGCATTGAGACTCGCCAGCAGCTTGAGCATCTGCTACACCTGGGCTGCCAACTGGGGCAGGGGTATTTATTTAATCAACCCCTCAGCGCCAATATCGTTGAGATCGATTGTCTCAACCGTCGTCTGTAAGACCGCATCCGCAGCCCATCACCCCCAATTTCACTGACCTGCAAGGGTTGCGAGCTGGGGTCGGGTACTCTATATCCAGGCGTGGGTAACCCGTTTACCGCCCCAGGTGGGTTTGTCTTCGAGCGTTGTAGAGACAAGATGGCTGAAGCCTTAACTGTTTTAATCGTTGAAGATAGCGAAGACGACGCGTTGCTGATCGTTGAGAGCCTGCGTGGGGATGGCCTAGCGGTGACCTGGGAGCGGGTACAAACCGCCGCCGCCCTCAAACCCATGCTCTTGACTCACCGCTGGGATGCGATTATTGCTGACCACAGCCTGCCGGGGTTCGATGCCCCAACGGCGCTGGCCATCGTGCGTGAGCAGGGGCTAGATCTGCCCTTTATTGTCGTCTCTGGCGTGCTGGGCGAACAGCAGGCCGTGGCTCTGATGAAGGCCGGTGCCCAAGACTACATGATGAAAGACAACCTGGCTCGCCTGCCAGAGGCCCTGCGTCGAGAGCTGCGAGCCACCCAAAATCGGCGCGATCGCCAGCGGGTAGAACAGGCTTTGCAGCAAAGTGAGGCCCGGTTTCAAAAGCTGGTAGAGACCCAGCCGGGCATTGTATACACAGTTGTGCAGCGGGCCAGCGGCGATCGCGCGTTTACCTACCTGAGCAGCACCGGAGCCAATCTCTTCGAGATTCCCGTGGAAATCGCCCTGGCCGACTTCAGCGCCATGGCCGCCCTGTTGCACTCAGAAGACAGAGCTGGGGTAGATGCGGCCATGGCCCACAGCGCCGCCACCCTGACCCCCTTGCACCACGAAGGGCGCATCGTTACCCCCTTGGGCAAGACCAAATGGATCCAGATTCATGGCCAGCCCGAGCGCCTGCCCAATGGCGATGTGCAGTGGTTTGGCGTGGTGCTGGAGGTGAGCGATCGCAAACAGGCCGAGCTGACTGTAGCCTGCCAACGCGACCTCAACCACCTGATGATGGCCGTGACCCAGCGCTTTGTGGAGGTGAGGGCTGCCCAGTTTGACGCCGAGGTAACCCATGCCCTAGCTCAAATTGGTGCCTATATCCAGGCCGACCACGGCCACGTGGTGGCCCTGGCCGCCGCCGATGCCCAGGGCATGATGCGCCTCACCCACCAGTGGCACCACCCCGACTGTACTACTGGACGCCAGCCGCCCGAAGCCATCCCCACGGCAGCCTTTCCCTGGGCGACGGCGGCGCTGCTACGGCGAGAGGTGGTCAACGTGCCCCAGGTGGGAGCGCTGCCCGCCGACTGCGCCACCGATCGCACCAGTTGGCAGGGGTTCGACGTCGGGGCGGTGCTGTCTGTACCCCTGATTCAAAAGACTCGGGTGGTGGGTTACGTGGGGTTTCTCACTCTGGGCCGACCCACCCTATGGGATGACGACATCCAGCAGATGGTGCAGGTGCTGGCTCAGACCATTGCCTCGGCCCAAGATCGACTTCAGGCCGAGCACCTGCTGGCCCGCCGCGAAGCTCAGAGCTGGGCCATGCTCTCAGTCATGCCCGATCTGCTGATCCGCATAGGAGCCGATGGCCGCTACCGCGAAGTGCTGAGTCAAAATCACCCCTTGGATATTGTCAGTCCCTCTCGGAGTCGGATTGGCCATCACGTATCCAAGTTTTTGCCCGCCGATTTGGCAGAGCTCAAGCTCCAGGCCATCCATCATGCCCTGGCCACCCATGAGGTGCAAACCTACGAGCAGCAGATGCTAGTGGGCGATCGCCTCCAGCACGAAGAACTGCGAGCGGTGCGGTGCGGCGACGATGAGGTGCTGTTTCTCATTCGCGACATCAGCGAGCGTAAACGCGGTGAGGCCGAACGCCAGCGCACCGAGCTAGCCCTCCAGCAGAGTGAGGCCCACCAGCGGGCGCTGGTCGAGGCCCTACCCGATCTGCTGGCGCGGTTGAGCAAAGATGGCATCTACCTGGAGTTTGTCGCCAGCCCCACGTTTCATGTGGTGGGCAATCTGTCAGAGCTGGTCGGCACCCATGTGACCGAATCGTTGCCCCCGGCGGCAGCCCAGCAGCGTCTCGATGCGATCGCCCAGGCCCTGGCCACCCAAACCATCCAGTTTTATGAGCACGATCTGTCTACGGCCGAGAAAATGCAGATTGAAGAAGTCCGGGTGGTGCCCTACCGGGACGATGAGGTGCTGGCCCTAGTGCGGGATATCAGCGATCAGAAAGCAGCCCTGCAGGAGCGCGACCGGGCCGAACGTCAGCTCAAGGAACTCAACCAATCGCTGGAGCGGCAGGTAGCCGAGCGCACCGCTGCACTGAAGGAGCGCGAGGTGCGCTACCGGGGCCTCATGGAAGGGGCCAGTGATGCCATCTTGGTAGCCGATATGGAGGGCCATATTCTAGAGGTGAATCGCCGGACGGAGGAGCTGTTTGGCTACTCCCGCGATCAGTTGATCCAGATGCACCAATCCCAGCTGCATCCGCCAGAACACCAGGCCGATCTCATTGCCCTCTTTCAGGAGGCGATTGATCTCCCCCATTTTCGGGCCTTGAACATCCCTATTCTGCACGCCGATAGCCGACGAATTCCGGTGGATATTACCGCGACGATCATCGATCTGGGGGCGGCCCGGGTGGTGCAGAGCATTTTTCGCGATGTCAGCGATCGCCAGCGGATTGAAGCCGAAAACCAGCGCCTGCGCGATCGCCTGGGCTTTTTGCTCGACTCCAGCCCCGCCGTGATCTACAGTGTTGAACCTACCGGCAGCTACAGACCCACGTTTATCAGTCAAAACCTGGCGGGTATCTTAGGCTACGAGTCAGAGGCGTTTCTCGCCAACTTTACCGACTGGCGCGAGTACTACCATCCCGACGAGGCCGACAGGATTTGGGCCAGCATTCCCGCCCTTGTCGAGCGCGGCTTCTACGCCATGGAGTATCGCTTTCGGCACCAAGATGGCCATTATCTGTGGGTGCAAGATGAGGCCCGCGTCGCCTACGACACCTGCGGCCAGCCCCAGGAAATCATTGGCTACCTAGCGGATATCACCGATCGCAAGTGTGCCGAGGAGAGACTGCGGCAGACCAACGCCGAACTGCTCCGCGCCACCCGCCTCAAGGACGAGTTTCTCGCCAATATGAGCCACGAACTGCGCACTCCGCTCAACGCTATTTTGGGTATGACCGAGGGGCTGCAAGATCAGGTGTTTGGCGCTATCAACGATCGCCAGCTCAAGGCTCTCACCACCGTTGAGACCAGTGCCTCCCATCTGCTGGCGCTGATCAACGACATTCTCGATGTGGCCAAAATTGAGTCGGGCCAGATTACCCTGCACCTGACCCCTACGGCGATCGCTCCCCTGTGCCAGTCAAGCCTCATGTTTGTGCAGCAGCAGGCCTACAAAAAACGCATTCAGCTCCTGAACTGCATTTTTCCCAACCTCCCCGATTTAGTCATCGATGAGCGCCGCGTGCGCCAGATTTTGATCAATTTGCTCACCAATGCGGTCAAATTTACCCCTGAGGGGGGCCGCGTCAGCCTGACGGTCACGCCAGAGTTGCGCCAAACCGGCAATGAAACCCAGGCTATGCTGCGCTTTGCTATCAGAGATACGGGCATTGGTATCGCCCCCGACAACCGCCAAAAGTTATTTCAACCCTTCATTCAGATCGACAGCGCCCTCAACCGCCAGTACCAGGGCACGGGGCTGGGCCTCACCCTGGTCAAGCAGATCACCGAGCTCCACGGTGGCCAGGTGGGGTTGACCAGTGAGGTCGGCGTCGGCAGCTGCTTTACTATTGATCTGCCCTACGACCCAGGGGCAGGGTCAGACCCTGCCGACCTACAGGCCGCCGCGCCCACCGACAGCTTCACGACGGCGGCTTTGCCCCCACCATTGCCCCTGATTCTGTTGGCGGGCGATCAGGAGGCCACGATCAGCACCGCAGTCAACTACCTAACCGCTAAGGGCTACCGCCTGCTGGTGGCCCGTCGGGGTGAAGCGGCCATAGCCCTGGCCCTGGCCGAAAATCCAGACCTGATTGTAATCGATATGCAGCTGCCGGGAGTAGATGGCCTGGAAACAATTCGCCGCATCCGCGACGATCCGCACCTGGCCGATCGCCCGATCATTGCCCTCACCGCGCTGGCGGCGAGCGATCGCGATCGCTGCCTATCGACCGGGGCTAACCAGCACCTGGGTCAACCGCTGAAGCTCAAGCAGTTGGCTACCGTCATTCAGCAGCTGCTCATCCCCCTCGCGCCCTCTACCCCCTAACTCACCCGCAGCCCTATGCCACCCGCCTCCATTTTGATTGTTGACGACGACCCCAATAACTTTGATGTGATTGAGACCCTGCTGGATGCCCAGGGTTATCAGCTGCACTACATCAGCACGGGGGAAGCGGCGATCGCCGCCCTCGACTACCTAAAACCCGACCTGATTTTGCTCGACGTCATGATGCCCGGTCTCGATGGATTTGAGGTCTGCCGCCAGATCAAGTCTTCGCCCACCTGGGCCACCCTGCCGGTGATTATGGTGACGGCCCTGAGCGAAAAACAGGACCTCGCCCGCTGCTTTAGCGCCGGGGCCAACGACTTTATCAGCAAGCCGATCAACCGGCTAGAGCTAATTGCCAGGGTGCAATCGATGCTGCTGCTGCGGCAGCAGTACCGGCAGCTAGAAACCTTTAACGCCCAGCTCGAAGCCAAGGTGCTCAAGCGCACGGCCCAACTCCAGGCGATCATTTCCCACGATGCCCTCACCCAGTTGCCCAGCCGGGCCGCCTTGAACCAGACCCTGGCTGAGCTGCTTCAGGCTGAGAATTCGGCCTTTGCGGTCATTTACCTCGACTGCGACCAGTTCAAGCTGATCAACGGTTCCTTTGGCTACACGCTGAGCAACCAGCTGCTCAAGGCGATCGCCG
>NZ_JAYGIH010000109.1:0-85915 GCF_034932455.1 Leptolyngbya sp. CCNP1308
ACGAACCCCCCTCTACTCTAAGAAGTAGAGGGGGGTTCGTTTAAGGAAAATTATTTGACTTAATACTCTTAGAGGTTGCCTCGGCGCTGTCTTGACTGAGCATTTGCTTTAAGCTTCTGTGAAAGTGATCACTTAATAAAGTCGACAGGGCTAGGGTGGCTATGTGAAGGATATGGATTATCATATTGTGCTGTATGACTAAGTCATCGCTGTAATACCCAACCATCCTGGGGCTGACCCTATGACTGGGCCTGGGCCTATATCTGGGGGCAGCCTGGTTTGTGGGCTAGTGGGAGACAGTGCGGCGACAGGCCCAGTTTCAGCAGCAGATCGAAAACATGGCCACTGTCCTACAGCGCAGCTTCAACCGTTACACCGACGTGCTGACGTTCTTACAAGATTACTACTGGGTCGTAGGACAGCCGGTGTTTGCTGGGTTTATAGCGCGATCGCTCTTGACCTACCCCGGCATTCAGGCGCTGGAGTGGGCTCCGCTGATGTAGGCTCCGCTGATGTAGGCGGACGATCGTCCACACCGACGTCACTCAGCACCGTGGCCATTGGCACATCGCCAGCACCGAGGGTCAGAGCACCACCATCACCGTACAGCTGCCTCTGGAGTGAGCCATTGCAGTTTCTATTACGAAATCTTCACGTTGGAGGAGAGAACCTATCGGCTGGGAGATGTGGCTGTAATCGGCCCAGCGTATCCTTGAAAATGAAAATAAACGGTTCCCAGTTTGCTAAAGTACCTACAGGCTAAGTCCTGCGGTCTTTCGGCTGTGGGCTATTGTAGTTTTACCTTTCCTCTATATAGGAGGAACGAATGGGTTGTCGCGGTATGCGTCAATTCAGGGAAGCTTTCTAAATTTTTCTTGCAGAATTCGGAGATTTGTCTTATCGCTAAGAAGCAAAAAGCCATTGTTAACCGCGACATTAGAGACCCTGAGGTTCTACTGATTACTCAGACTGGTGAAAATCTGGGCGTCACCGACACTAGAGACGCCCTCAGGATGGCCAAAGAGAGCAAACTCGATCTGGTGGTCGTCTCCCCCAGTGAAGATGGCCCCTCCGTGGCCAAGATCATGGACTACGGTAAGCTTCAGTACCAGCAGAATAAGCGCCAGAAGCAGACCTCTCGTCCCTCCGTCAAAGAGGTTAAGTTTCGCCCCAACATCGGCGAATCTGACTATGCCCTGCGTATCAACCGAGCCACTGAGTGGTTGAGTAAAGGAGACTCGGTCAAGTTTTTAGTGCGGCTGCGAGGGCGAGAACACCAGCACCGCGATCGCGCCACCGACCTTCTGAATCGGGTTGTAGAAGATCTGAACGACGCCGGTAAGGTGCAATCCTTCGATCACCGCTCTCTCACCCTATTCCTGTCGCCGTCGTAACCTGTCGTCAGCACAATCCGCCGCTTGGCATAACCTGTTACCAAAGAAAAGCAGGGGTTCAACCGACCCCTGCTTTTGTATTGAAGGACTGTTTCAACGTCTAAACCCAGTGTTCCCCGGTCGCCTACGCGCGCGTACCGGGGACAATCATATTCAGCAGCATTGCCACGGTGCGCCCAGTGGCAATGCCCGACGAAAACATGCCGCAAATCAAGGAGGGGGTATTGGCCAGGGCATCGGGCACAAACGACACCCCCATGCCCAGCCCCAGAGCGGCCACCAGAATCTCCGCCAGGGAGTCTGCCAGGCGCACATCTTCTAACCAGCAAAATACGTATAGGGTTACTCGTGGGAGCCACAGCCGCTCGGGGTATGCTGGCCCCAGGATTTTCTCCTAAATTGTCGTTTTGGGCACAAAAGCTCCCGCTCATCGGCCCTAGCGGCAGCTCGATCGCAGTTGGAGCCCATGATCTAGTCCTGGGTCTCGCCGCTGCCGGTACGCTCAAAGCCCAGCTGAATGAGGGTGTCTACCAACTCGGCAAAGGTCACGCCGCTGGCCTCCCACATCATCGGGTACATGCTGGTGGCGGTAAACCCTGGAAAGGTGTTGATCTCGTTGATTAACACCTCTCCGGTGGCTTCTACGTAAAAGAAATCCACCCGTGACAGACCGGCGGCATCGATGGTCTGAAACGCCGCGATCGCCATCTCCTGAATGCTGCGGACCACCGCCTCGGGCACCGCAGCGGGAATGGTGTGCTGCGACTGACCGCTGGTGTACTTGGTCTCGTAATCGTAAAAATCGCTCTGGAAGGTGATTTCGCCCAGCAGCGAGGCTCTGGGGTTGGCGTTGCCCAGCACAGCACACTCGACCTCGCGGGCCACCACCCCGGTTTCGACGATGATGCGGCGATCGTAGCTGGCGGCGCTGTCGAGGGCGGCTTCGAGTTCTTTGCGGGTGGTGGCTTTGGCAATGCCCACTGACGAGCCCAGGTTGGCGGGTTTGACAAAGCAGGGGTAGCCCAGCTCGGCCTCGATGCGATCGCACAGCTTCGGAAACACGCAGGGGTTCGACCACACCTCCGCTCGGCTCACCGCCAGGTAGTTCACCTGGGGTAGCCCAGCCTGGGCAAAGGCCGCTTTCATGGCAATCTTATCCATCCCCACTGCTGAGCCCAGCACGCCGGAGCCCACGTAGGGCCGCTGCATCAGGGTAAAGAGGCCCTGTACCGTGCCGTCTTCGCCGTTAGGGCCGTGCAGCACCGGGAACCAAATGTCAATGGTGGCCATCTGATCAAACTGCGGTAGGCGATCGCGGGCAGTAGCCAACCGGGCGTCGGGCTGTTCTTGAGGGGGAACGCCAGCGCTTAGGATTGACTCAGCGGCTGCACCAGCTAGCCAAGCGCCGTCTTTGCCAATGTAAACCGGCAGCACCCTGTATTTTGCGGCGTTGGTGCCACTGGCCAGGGCGCGGGCGATCGCCTGGGCCGAGCGAATCGACACCTCATGCTCCCCCGAGCAGCCGCCAAATACCAGACCCACCGTTACTGTTGCCATGGAAATGTCCTACCAGTGCGCCAATTGCGGATAAGAGTATCACAGCAGCGAGGCCACATAACCCACCCCTAATTTCAGGCAAAAAAAAAGCCCTAGGATCCCTCCAGGTATCCCAGGGCTAACAATCAGGGTGCATCTACCTTTCTCTAATACGCAGCGGGTAGCCTCCATCCGGACAGTTGCCCAAAAGTTTGGCCCAGCTCAGTGCATCACCCCCCGTCGCCCGAGGGGGCTGCCGGTACGCTCAGTTCCAGCAGGTTGCCGTCGGGGTCGCGAATGTAGATCGACCTCAGTGTCTCTGTTGCCCCGGTGCGGCGTACTGGCCCAGCCACAATCGGCACACCCAGAGCTTGAAGATGGGCCTCAGCCGCGGCTAGGGAACCGCTGATTAAAAGGCACAGATCTGCCGAGCCGGGCGTGGGTACCTGGGCATGGGGAGCAAACGACGCTCCGGCCTGGTGCAGGTTAATTTTTTGCTGCCCGTAGCGCAGAGCATGGCGACCGTCACCAAAGCTCACCGCCGCCATGCCCAGCACCGACTGATAAAACTCGCGGGTGCGGGCAATATCGGCCACGGTGAGCACCAAGTGGTCGAGCGCGACAATCTCAATCATGGGCTAGCCAGTTTAAATATCATTGGCGTTTAAATCAGTGAGTCCTGTGGTCTGTGGGTCGTCACGGTGCATAATGCCATTGATATATGGTGTGGCAGAGTGAGCGGTGAAATATTTTTTTCTTTCGGATGGTTGGGTGACGGGCCGGGTATGGGAGTTTGGTGGCCTGTGGAACGAACTGGGTTGGCAGCGTAAACCCCACATGCGCCGCCTCAACCTGTCGATTCAAGAACAGGGGGAAACCCTCTGGCTCTACCAAGTCGAAGAAACGGTGCTAATGGTAGAGGTCAAGCCCGAGGGGGCCACCCGTGAACCGATTGGCCAGGTGGTGCTCAAACGATTGATTACCGCTGAACAGGTGATCGAGCGGCTGTGTGCCGCAGCGGGCTAGTTAGACTTTTCTTGCCATCTTTAAAGGTAGGCCCCCAATCCTCCTAGACTAATAGTGAAGATAATGAAGAGCGGTTTTCCCTCACCCCAAGGGCCTGGATGCAGGGGCACTTTCCCGATGGCACCGCGTCAGATTACACCACGTTTTAAGGACATAGGGCGTTGGCGGTTCTAGCAATTGTGCTGCTGTTGGCAGCGGCGTATCTATTGGGCTCGATTCCTACCGGCTACCTGGTGGCCAAGGGAGTCAAGGGGATTGATATTCGGCAGTATGGCTCGGGGGGCACTGGGGCCACCAACGTGCTGCGAACCGTGGGGAAAGGAGCGGCGATCGCCGTTCTGCTGATCGACCTACTCAAGGGACTACTGGCGGTGCTGGTGGTGGCGGCGGTCTGGCCCCAGGTGGCGGCGCTGACGGCGCTGGCTCCCCTCTGGCAGCCGTGGGTAGCGGTTGGGGCTAGTCTGATGGCCCTAGTGGGCCACAGCAAGTCGGTGTGGATTAACTTTAGCGGCGGTAAATCGGTGGCCTCTGGGCTGGGGGTGCTGATCGGCCTGGCCTGGCCGGTGGCCCTGGGGGCGGCGATCGCCTTTGGCCTCACCCTGGCCCTGAGCCGCGTTGTGTCGTTAAGTTCAATGGTGGCGGCGATCGCGGCGAGCATTCTCATGGTGGTCACGGGCCAGCCGTTGCCCTACGCCGTGCTGGGGGTACTGGGGGCGTTCTACGTCCTGCTGCGCCACCGCAGCAACATCGATCGCCTACTGGCCGGCAGCGAACCGCGTTTGGGGCAACAGTCTTCTGACCACGGCGTCTAGCCAGACCAAAGAAACTCCCCCGGAGCAACCCTAGCTAGGGCTGCTCCGGGGGAGAATTGGAAGGAGTCATGAGAATTACAAGGTCGGGCTAGACGTTAAAAGTGCTGACCCCCGACCGAGGAACTCGATGGTGCTAGAAAGACTCTAGAGAGTTAAACCAGGGGGCAGAATCACCTGGTCAATGGCGTGGATAACGCCGTTGCTGGCCTGGATATCTGGGGTAACTACCATGGCTTCGTTGACCATGACATCACCGGTAGCCTCATCCACCTGGATGGAGACGGGGGTGCCAGCCGCGGTGGGTACTTCGCCAGTGGTGACTTCAGAGGCAGGAACTTCATCCTGGAGCACGTGATAGGTCAGAACCTGACGCAGCAGATCCTGGTTTTCAGGCAGCAGGAGTTCGTCTAGGGTGCCTTCGGGCAGAGCCTCAAAGGCCTCATTGGTGGGGGCAAACACAGTCACAGGGCCAGAGGCGCTGAGGGTCTCGGTGAGGTCAGCGGCCTCAATGGCTTCCACCAAAATGCTGAAATCTTCGTCGCTGGCGGCCACATCAACCACGGTGTCGCCTTCAGCCATGGGATCGGTGGCGGGCTCTTCGGTAGCCATGGGATCTTGCCCAGGCGCAGTATCTACAGCGGTGTCAGAAGTTTCAGTACCGCCGCAGGCAGCTAGCAGAGCCGCAGCACCCACGCTGGCAAAACCAACCATCCAGCGTTTTGTCTTAGAGGAGCGAATAGTAGTCATAGGAACAAATCCTTATACTCGAAACTGCATGCACA
Organism: Leptolyngbya sp. CCNP1308; assembly: GCF_034932455.1. Lineage (NCBI taxonomy): Bacteria > Bacillati > Cyanobacteriota > Cyanophyceae > Leptolyngbyales > Leptolyngbyaceae > Leptolyngbya > Leptolyngbya sp. CCNP1308. Next base: position 5,551 of record NZ_JAYGIH010000109.1, read on the forward strand.
AACGTGCGGAATCAGAGCAAAAAAAAGCACGCCTCACGGAGGCGAAGCTGTTAAAGCACTTAACGTACCTTAAGGAATGTTCTTAACCTAGCCCTCTGTCGCAGGGTAGAACCCAATGTTGCCGACTGCCGGAACCAATCTGCCCTAGAGCGCTAGGGTGAGGCTGAAGGGCAGTGTTGAGATTCTGCCTGCATACCCGGTTGGGGGCTGCTCAGTTCGCCGCTGTTTCGTCGTCAAACTGCTGCTGGCGCTGGTCTTGCAGCGCCAGCAAAATCTGCTGATGGCGATCGCGGGTAATTGGGTAGCGGTAGCAAAACCACAGCCCCCCCGCCAGCAGCAGGGCGGGCAGGGGGCCAATCAGCAGGCGAATGGCGTTGAGGGCCGCCACGGGCTGAGCCTCGGCGCTGGCCAGATACCCCGTCCAGCTCAACACCTGGCCCGAGATAAACAGCGCCAGGGCCAGCCCCAGCTTTTGCAAAAACACCAGAGCGCTAAAGTACAGCCCTTCCCGCCGCAGGCCGGTGTTGAGTTCATCGAGGTCAATTACGTCGGGCAGCATGGCAAAGGGCACCACATACAGCGTGGCTACCCCCATTCCTGCGATCACCCCCAGGGTATACATCCAGGCCACCTGACCGGGCTGTACCGTGGCCAAGCCCCCCAGGGCGATCGCCGCCAGGGGGGCCCCCATCAAAAACACCGTGCGCTTGCCCGTGCGTTTGGTCACCCAGTCCCACACCCAGAGCATGGCGATCGCCGTCCCCTGCACCGCCAGGGCCATCTGGGCAAAATGGGTGGCGGGCAAGCCCATCCAGGCCCCGACAAAGTAGGGCAGCATGGCGGCGGTCACCTGTACGCTCATCCAGCCGCAGAGGTAGAGGCCCAAAACCTGGCGAAACGCGCTGTTGCGAAACACGGTGCGTAGCTGGTTCAGCAGCGATGGGGGAGCGGCGGCCCCCGACAGGGGCGGGCGGCCCCGCTGCACCTGCCAGTAGCGCCGGTAGGTACCCGCCACGCAAATGCCAATCACCACCAGGGCCAGGCTGGCCGACAGCATCCCCAACAGCGCATACTGGCGGGCCGGGTCGGCCACCCGCGCAAACACGATCTGAGCCATTACCAGGGCAAAAATACTGGCCCCAATGCTAAAGGCCGACTTCATACCAATTAAGTCGGTGCGCTCGTCGTAGTCGTCGGCTAGCTCCGCCGCCAGGGCCGTGTAGGGCAGCTGCACCGCCGTGAAAGCTGCAAAGGCAAAGATCGATAGCACAATGTAGTAGGCAAACACCCCCATCTGGGTGGGGAAAGGCGGCACCACCCACAGCAGCACCGAGCAGATCGCCAGGGGAATCACGCCGCCCAGCATCCAGGGAAAGCGGCGACCTAGAGGCGACTGGGTGCGATCGCTCAGCCAGCCAATCAGCGGGTCGTTGATGGCATCCCACAGGCGGCCAAACAGCAGCACCGAGCCCGCCAGAGCCGGGCTCAGCCCCGCCACGGTGGTAAAGAAATACAGCACAAAGAATGCCGACAGGCTGGCGGGCACCGCTGCCGCTAGCTCGCCCACGCCGTAGGACACTTTGACCGAAAGAGGCAGGGGCGGTAGCTTAGCCAACGAATAGGGCTCCAGGTCAACAGAGCAATATCATGTCACAGGTTTTGGGGCAGCGGGGGCGATCGCGCAACGCGATAAGATAGCGGCGATATTGTTTAGCGGGTGATGGAGCCACCATGACAATCCCCATAGCCAAGGTCGCCACAGTTTTGCTGCTGGTCATGGGGCTAGCCAGTGCCTGCGATCGCCCAGCCCCGACCGCCACCTCCTCTGCCCCCCTCGATACTCCTGTTGCCGAAGGGCCACCACCACCACCCGAAGGGGCATTTTTGGCCCAAATGTCGCCCACCCAGACAGATCAGCTCACCAGTCTGGGGATCGAGGTGGTGGTGCCGGGGCAAGTGCCGCCCTCCTTTGCGATTGTAGAGATGCGGGTTGACTCAAGCGACACAGGCCCTGGCTATCTGGTGGTCTACCAAAATGACCGCAGCCAGTGCTTCGCCGTTGAGTTTGCCGCCGAGGGCATTGGCGATCCCCCCGCTACCGAAAGCCGCATTCCCATTCAGCCGCCGCTGTTTGGCGACCAGGGTTATGGCCTCAACTACGGCCCCTTTACCGAGGCCGATCTGCGGGCCGAGTTCCCTAATGCCAACCTGTTTACCGACTGGATGGTAGGGACTTCTGGCGCTTACCGGCTAGTGGGGGCCGCCTACATTGGCGACCTGTTTGAGTCGCTCCAGAGCTGCGAAGATGTCAGCCCCGAGGAGGCCGTGGCCCTAGTCGAATCCTTCACGGTGCTGACCGCCGATCCCATGGCCGATCCCCTCGGCAATACGCCTTAACGATCCGGAGTAGATCGGCTTGCCCCCGCGCCTGCGGTAGAGTTGCTCCTCGCGTCAGATCCGGTTCCGGTATCGTGCGAGAATGAGTTTTTATAAATGGCAATCTTAGATTAGGACATTTGGCATGGCCGAGATTCAATTTGCCCGTGGCGTTGCAGAACCCGTTATTCCTGACGTGCGGCTCACCCGCGCTAAGGATGGCTCCGACGGTACCGCCACCTTCTACTTCGATCATCCCCAGGCGCTCTCCCAGCAGGAAGGGGTGGAAATCACCGGCATGTACCTGGTCGATGAAGAGGGCGAAATGGTCAGCCGCGAAGTCAACGGCAAATTTATCAACGGCGAACCGGCGGGCATTGAGGCCACCTACATCATGAAAAGCGAGGCCGAGTGGGATCGCTTTATGCGGTTTATGAACCGCTACGCCGAGCAAAACGGGCTGGGCTTTACCAAGAGCTAGGAAATCCTCCGGCTATGGCCCATCCCCAGTCGTTAGACAGACCGTTGCGCTGTGCGGTCGTCACCGTGAGCGATACCCGCACCGTTGAGAGCGATCGCAGCGGGCAACTCCTGCAAACCCTGCTGGCCGAGGCAGGCCACCAGGTGAGCGACTACCGCATTGTGCCCGACGAGCCGGGTCAGATTCGCCCGCTGTGCCAAACTCTGGCAGTGCAGGTTGACTGCATCATTCTCACCGGGGGGACGGGCATTGCCCCCCGCGACACGACTTATGATGCGATCGCCGCCCTGCTAGAGAAAACCCTGCCGGGGTTTGGCGAAATCTTTCGCCAGCTCAGCTTTCAAGAGATTGGCTCCCGCGCCATGGCCTCCCGCGCCGTGGCCGGAGTTTATCAATCCACCTTAATTTTCTCGCTGCCGGGGTCGAGCAAAGCAGTGACCCTAGCCATGGAGGCGCTGATTTTGCCCGAGCTGCCCCACCTGGTTAGCCTGATGCAGGGCTAAGTTTGCTGTCTATTCACCGCACTATGACCTCGGCTACTTCGACTCAGTGGGCGCGTCTGCTCAAAAACCAGGGCACTTGGGTCGGGTCGTTTACCCAAGTGTCGCCGACGGGGGGAATTTTGCAGGACACCCCCTCGGAGGTGGCGCTGATTCCCCTCAACGAGGGCAACACCATGCGCCAGGAGATCCGCAAGCGCCCTTCCGGACAACCCCCCAGCGAAACAGTGTTGGAATACAGTTCCCTCGGGCGGGGAGTGCTGTTTTGCGAGACCGGTGCTTTTTCCCAGGGGTCGATTCAGCGCAGCCCGGTGAGCGAGTTTGGGGCCGAGCTGGGCTTGATCCACGGCAGCGATCGCCTGCGCGTGGCCCAGGTTTTTCCCCGACAGCCCACCCTGGGTAGCCTGACGCTGATTCGCGAGCATTTGGCTGGTACGGAACCCACGCCGCGCCCCGCGCTGACGGTGGATCAGCTGATTGGTACTTGGGTGGGGGAGGCGACCACGGTGTTCCCCGACTGGCAGCCCCAGCAGTCGATGGCGACCCGGCTGGAGATTCAGATGGGGGCCGATGGCACCATTGCTCAAACCCTGACCTTTGGTACCAGCCCCGCCATCCAGTCCCAGGGTCGGCTGGTGGATTCAACCCTGCGGTTTGACCAGGGCTCTCAGCCGGTCACCGTCTTACTGTTGCCCTCGGGGGCGTCGGCCACCTTTCCCACCGAGATTCAGTCGGGGCAGCCGCTGTTTTTGGAAGCGGGCTGGCTGATTACGTCCACCCTGCGGCAGCGGTTGATTCGCACCTACAACGCCCAGGGCACATGGGAAAGCCTGACCCTGGTGACGGAACAAAAGAGAACTGCCTGAACCCTGCTGAGAATCGAGAGAACTGCCTCGCCATCCCCGGCCATAATAGAGCCAGCGCTACTTCCGGCAGTTCCATGACGAAACTCTGGCCCTACGCCACCCCCGGCATTCCCGACCACCTGTTCGAGCAGCTGCCCGGCATTCCCCTCAGCAGTCGGGAGGTGCGGCTGCTGCTGCTGGGCTACCTGCGCCTCAAACCCAAAGACGTGCTGTGGGATATTGGCGCGGGCACCGGCACCCTGGCCATTGAGGCGGCGTTGATGATCCCCGGTGGCAGGGTGGTCGCCGTCGAGCGCGACGGGGATGTGGCCGAGTTGATTCGGCGCAACTGCGATCGCTTTGACCTCACCAATGTGCAAGTCATCCAGGGCAGCGCCCCCGGCTGTCTGGGCGAGTTGCCCCACCACCCCGACTGCATTTTTGTCGAAGGCGGGCGCAACCTCAAAGATATTTTGCTGGCGGCGTGGGACTACCTGCCATCGCTGGGGCGGGTGGTGGTGACGGCGGGAAATCTGGAAACCCTCTACGTGGTGTCAGAAACCTTTGCCCAGCTGCGGGTGCGCAATATTGAAGCGGCCCAACCCGCCGTCAACCGTCTAGAGACCAAGGGCAACTACCAGGTGTTTACAGCCGTAGACCCAATCTTTATTCTCAGCGGCGAAAAGTACGAGTGATAGCAGGTTTTGCTGGGTTATATCCGGTTTGTTAGGGCAAATGTTTACCCTTCTACCCTTGGCCAAAAGCCGCTGGCATAGAGCGCCGCCTGGGTGCGATCGCGCAGCCGCAGCTGGCTCAAAATGCTAGTGACGTGGTTGCGCACCGTGCGTTCAGAAATATAGAGCGTCTGAGCAATTTCGCGATTGCTGAGGCCGTTGCTAATCAGCTTTAGCACCTCTTGCTCACGGGGCGATAGCCCGGCCAGTTCAGGGGGAATTAGCGCTGCGGGCAGTTCGGCGGGGGCCGCAGGGAACTGGGTTTTTTCGAACAATCCTGGCCCCATGTGGGTGTAGCCCTGGTGGACGGCACGAATGGCGATCGCCAGTTGCTCAATAGGGATTTGTTTGAGCAGGTAGCCCTTCGCCCCGTAGCGCATCGCCTGCTGCACGTATTCGTCATCGTCAAAGGTGGTGAGCACCAAAATCTTCACCCCCGGAAAGTCGTCGCAGATCTGGCGGGTGGCGGCGACCCCATCCACCTGGGGCATGCGTACATCGATGAGCACTACGTCGGGCCGGTTAGGGGTCGTGTAGAGAGCGGCGACCTGCTCCACCGCCTGCTGGCCATTTTCGGCCGTGCCCACCACGCTGAGATCGGGCTGGGCGTCGAGTAGGTTGGCGAGCCCCTGGCGGATGATGGTTTGGTCGTCAACGAGGAGGAGGCGGATCATGGTGTGAGGGGGTGAGGGGTGGATCGGGTAGGGTGCAGTCGCGACAGCACTGCACCGATTACGGATTCTTAGGCGGGATGGTCGATCGCCGCAGGTAGAGGCAAAATTACGCTGATGCGGCAGCCAGCGTTGGGGGCGCTCCAGATTTGGCAGGTGCCGCCGAGGGCGATCGCTCGTTCGCGCATGCCCCGCAGGCCAAAGCCCGTGGTGTTTTTGCTGGGGTCAAAGCCCTGACCGTTGTCGAGCACCTGGAGGTAAACGCGGCTGGGCTTGGCCCCTAGCTTGACCTGCACGGCGGTGGCTCGGCTGTGCTTCACAGCGTTGGTCATCGCTTCTTGGACAATGCGAAATAGGGCCAGCTTGATGTCGTCGGGCAGGGTTTCAGGCAGCTCGACGGAGCAATCAGCTCCCATGCCCGCCGATTTACACAATTCGTCCACTAAGAGGGGTACCGCCGTGGTTAGCGATTGCTCCTGCAAGGGGCTGTTGCGCAGGGCCGAGACCGACTTCGACACGTCTCGCAGGGTTTGGTAGGCCGAATCTTTGGCGCTAGTGAGGTAGCCTCGGGCCTGGTCGGCCTGGGAGGGCAGATACAGCAGGGCATTCTCTAGCAAAATAGTTTGGGCGGTTAGCGCGTGGCCGAGGGAATCGTGAATTTCGCGGGCGATGCGGTTGCGCTCTTGCAGGGTGGCCTGGTTTTCGATTTGGGTGGCGTAGTGGCGTAGCTGCTCGTGGGCGGCGGCTAGCTCTTGCTGGCTTTGGTAGACCGACAGCAGCGCATTCACCAGCAGCGACACAAACACCAGCACCAGGCCAAACACAAACATGGCGTTGGTCTGAAACACGTTGAGGCGCGTTGGGTCGGGGGGAAAGCCCACATGCTGCAAGAGATCTTCGTGGAGAGGAATGCCGCGATAGGCGATCGCCGCCGCGCCGTGAAAGACAAAAATAATTGCCACCACCACCACCTGACCCCAGGTTTTAAATCGCTGGCAGCTGCGCACCACGACCACCAGCCCCAGCAGCGGCAAAATGCGCATCATGGCGGGTACGTGGGTTGTGGCCAGAGCTAGCAGCAGCAGCAGCAGCAGCTCCATCGCCGTGTAGAGCAATTTGTGCGATCGCCGCACCGGCTGCCACAGCCCCACCCCGCCCAGTAGGGCAATAGTCAGCAGCTCTAGCCAGGCCACCCCCATCCTAAAGACCAGGCCAAAGGAGGGCAGGGTCATGCAGACGGCAATGCCCAGCAGCACCCACTCGACGTAGAGCAGCTGGCGCAGGGGTGAGGGATGGGTCAGGTCAGCCCCAGAGGACGAGGCCCTCTGGGAGTCGGTTTTTGACGCGTTCAGGAACTCAAATTTCACTGAGGTTGGCACCTGCTATCTGCCTCCCACTGTACAAGCCGTAAATGGCCGTGACCAGGGGCTCAGATCCCACTGCGGCCCAGTTTCAGTAGGACAAATCTCCTAGCTTCAGGGCTCCATCACAGCGACATTTGCCCCAGAGGGTTTGGGAGCTTTGCTTCAAGCGCGAGCGGGGGGTTACTCCCTAGGATGGGGCTACCCCAATCGGGTTGGTTGTGTGTTCCACTGTTCCACTGCTCCAAATGGAGAAATTAAGCCATGACTAAGTTGTTAACCCTTCGCAATGCCGGGCGCGTGCTGCTCGGCTTTAGCGCCGGGGTGCTGCTGGGGGGCGGTCTTGCCCTCGCCCAGATGATGCCCAATGCTGGCCCCCAGGCCATGCAGGATCTCGATCTCAGCCGCACCCAAGTTCAGCAGATGCGATCGCTGATGGAAGACTACAAAAGCTCGTTTGAAGCGGTGTTGACCGATGAACAGCTAGAGCAGTTGGAGTCACTGCGGGTCGATCAAATGAGTCAGCAGAGCGGGGGAGAACCCCAAGATCTGCTGGCGCAGCTCGACCTCAGCGACGCTCAGCAATCTGAGCTAGACACGCTGCGCGACCTGATGATGGCCGAATTTGAGGACATCTTTACCGCTGAGCAGCTCGAACAGCTCAAGACCATGGGGCTGCTAGAGACCCTCTAGATGCTCCGACGACTTTCCACTCCCTAAACATCACTCCCCGCTTCTCTTAGCCTCTACCCCGAGGCTGAGGGAAGCTTTCCTCACAACAGTTGCAGATAGAGAACCTATGGCCGAGTCTTTTTCGACAGCTCCTGTATCGGGGGAGCGATCGCCCGATGACAACCCTATGGACGCGCCTGTAGACGCGGGCGCACCAAAGCGCTGGCCTCGGTGGCTTTGGCTGCTGGGCTTGCTGGGCTTGCTGGGGCTGGTGCCCATTGTCGGGCCTCGAGTAGGGCTGTTGCCGTCGCCCCCCAGACGCGAGGCGGCGAGCAGTGACCTCAACGCCCTGACTCAGCCGGTCGAAACCGCTGCCTTGACGGTGCGGGTAGAGGGGCGGGGCAGTGTGGTGGCGGTGACTACGGTGAATCTTAGCCCCAAGACCACGGGGCGATTGGAGGCGCTCTATGTCGATCAGGGAGTCACGGTAGCGGCTGGGCAAGTGCTGGCCCGCATGGAGGGGGGCACGCTGGAGGCCGAGCTGGCCCAGCGTCGCGCTCAGCTGGCTCAGGCTGAGGCTGAATACGATCGCACTGTGGCGGGCAATCGGCCTGAGGCGATTCGTCGGGCTGAGTCGCAGGTGGCCTCGGCTGAGTCGCAGGTGGCGTTGGCGGTGAGTCAGCGCGATCGCTTTCGAGACTTGGCGGCCCAGGGGGCGATTTCTCAAAATGAGCTTGACCAGTACGAAACCGAGGCCCGCAATGCCGAGGCCAGCCTGAACGAAGCGCAGCAGCAGCTGGCTGAAACCGCCAGTGGCTCTCGCCCGGAAGAGATTGCGGCGGCGGCGGCGGCGGTGGCGGCGGCTAAGGCGCAGGTTGAGATCATTGCTACTCAGCTAGACGAGGCGACGATTCGCGCTCCGTTTGGTGGGGTGGTGACGCAGACCTATGCGACGGTGGGGGCGATCGTGACGCCAACGACTAGCGCCTCGGCGACGGCATCGGCGACGTCTAGCTCGATTTTGGCGCTGTCGTCCGGGCTGGAGGTGGAAGTTGAGGTGTCAGAGGCGAGCATTGGCCAGGTGGCGGTGGGGCAAACGGTGGAGATTGTGGCGGATGCCTACCCCCAGGAGTCGTTTAGGGGGCGGGTTGAGCGGGTTGCGCCGGAGGCGCTGATTGAGAACAATGTCACGGTGTTTCAGGTGACGGTGGAGCTGCAAACGGGGTTGGATCGGCTGCGGTCGGGGATGACGGTGGCGGCGACGTTTGTGGGTGAGACGGTGGCGGAGGCGTTGCTGGTGCCGACGGTGGCGATCGCGACTGAGAATGGCCAGCTGGGGGTGCGGGTTGCTGATGGGTTGGGCAATCCGGTTTTTCGGCCGGTGACGGTGGGGCTGACGCAGGGGGGGAAGACGCAGATTTTGACGGGGGTGGAGGGGGGCGATCGCATTTTTCTGGATATGCCGAGGGAGGAGGGGGGATCGCCGTTTAGTCCGCCGTCGCCGCCGGGTTAGGGAGGCGGCGCACAGTAGGGGCCGAAAGCCAGATCAGCTGCTGGGGCCATTTCGCAGGCCCCAGACCCCCGTCGAGCAGGACGTTCCGTCGTCCTGCACCTCCCGGAAAGGATTGGCCGATCATCGGTTTAAACCTCTGTTCTGCGAATGGACTTGTGAGCAGCTGCGATCGGCATCACATCACATCCTCATCCCTCACTCCCCACCCATTTACCCACCTACTCCTTACCCCCTACCCCCACTCCTATGTCTCTCAACATTCTCGAAAATGCCGCGATGGCGGTCAAAACTTTGAACGCTAATCGGATGCGCAGCGGTTTGACGATGCTGGGGATTGTGATTGGCAATGCGTCAGTAATTGCGATGGTGGCGGTGGGGCAGGCGGCGCAGGGGTTTGTGACGCAGCAGTTTGAGGCGTTGGGGACGAATGTGTTGTTCATTTCGCCGGGGGATGCGCAGCGGGGGCCGCAGGCGGGGGTGGCGCGGGCGGATACGCTGACGCTGGATGATGCAAGGGCGATCGCTTCAGAAGTGCTGGCAATCCAAGCGGTGTCGCCGGAGAAGAGTGAGCGGCTGCGGGTGACGCAGGGTGCGGCTGAGACCCAGTCCAATGTGATTGGCACTACGGCAGACTACCCGGTGGTGCGAAATGTGACGGTGGATCGGGGGCGGTTTTTGCACCCGGTGGATGCCCAGGGGGGTCTGACGGTGGCGGTGCTGGGCAGTGAGGCGGCGCAGATTTTGTTTGGCAGCCAGGACCCGCTCAATCAACGGATTCGCATTGACGGGGTGGGCTTTACGGTGGTGGGGGTGGCGGCGGAGCGGGGGTCTTCCTTTGGCCAAAACCAGGATGAGGCGATTTATATTCCGATTGAGGCGATGGTGAGCCAGATTACGGGGTTGGAGTCGGGTCAAACCAGCCCTACGGTGCAGACCATCGCGGTGTCGGCCCGCAGCGAGGCGGATACCAGCGCGGCTCAGTACCAGATCACTAACCTGCTGCGCCTGCGCCATGAGTTGCGCGATCGCGACGACGACTTTACGGTGCAGAGTCAGCAAGAATTGCTGTCTACGGCGGCCAGCGTATCCGACATTTTGGTGCTGTTGCTGGGGTTTACCGCCAGCATTTCGCTGCTGGTGGGGGGCATCGGCATTATGAACATCATGCTGGTGTCGGTCACCGAACGCACCCAAGAGATTGGTCTGCGCAAGGCGATCGGGGCGAAGGGCGCAGACCTAATGGCCCAGTTCACCATTGAAGCGGTGATTTTGGCGGTGACGGGTGGGCTGGTGGGGATAGTGTTTGGGGCTGGGGGCGTTGGCCTGGTGGCGCTGCTGAGCCCGCTAGAGGCGGGGGTGAGCTGGGTGGCGATCGCGCTTTCGTTCTCGGTTTCGGGCGGCATTGGCCTGGTGTTTGGCATTTTGCCTGCCCGCCGCGCTGCTCAGCTTGACCCCATCGTTGCTCTCCGGAGCTAAACCTATGGCCCTCATCGAACTCGATCGCGTCAGCAAAACCTACGGCAGCGGCGAACTCACCGTCCACGCCCTACACCCCGTCAGCCTCACCATCCAAGCTGGGGAATACTGCGCCATTGTGGGGCCGTCGGGGTCGGGCAAATCGACGGCGATGGTCATTCTCGGCTGCCTCGATCGCCCCACCAGCGGCACCTACCGCCTCGACGGCTACTCTGTGAACAGCCTGGGAGCCAATGCCCTGGCAGAAGTGCGCAACCGCACCCTGGGTTTTGTGTTTCAGCAGTTTCACCTGCTGCCCCAGCTCACCGCCCTAGAGAATGTGATGCTGCCCATGGTGTATGCCAACTTGCCCAAAGACAAGCGCAGGTCACGCGCCACCCGCGCCCTGCAAAAAGTCGGCCTCGGCAATCGCCTGCACAATCGCCCTAACCAGCTCTCGGGCGGGCAACAGCAAAGGGTGGCGATCGCTCGCGCCATTGTCAACCGACCCAAACTCTTGCTCGCCGACGAACCCACTGGAGCCCTCGACTCCCAAACCAGCCAGAGCATTATGCAAATCTTCGCCGACCTCAACCGCGAAGGCATGACCCTGGTAACGGTCACCCACGACAAGGAAGTGGCTAGTATGTGCGATCGCACCATCACCTTCCGCGATGGCCAGGTCATTGCCGACTCCCGCTCCCCAGCTACTAGCTCCACTAGCCCCGCCCGATCTACCAAACAACTCATCCGCAAAACAGAGGATTAAGAGTACAGACGCTCCCCGTCAACCGTGAAGCAAATCCGACCACCAAGCCATGTGTTAAAGATCACCTAAGGAGCCGAAATTTTGAATGAGGGAGTGATTACACTGAAACTTTCTGCCTAACTACCCATAATAGGTGCATTAGATGGACGGCTTTCATCTAATCATCTCCAGGTGGTAATTAAACTGACAGACTTCCACTTAATTATCCGCATAAGGGCATCAGGCAGAAAATCTCTCTATTATAATTACGTGCTGGGCTGCTTAAGGTTTTACCAAAGGCAGCATATTTATTTTGATTAGACTAAATCACAAAGAGTGAAAACATCAATAGAATATGAAAATTTACGCTATATCACTTGCGGGTAATATCTATTGGAGGATTCATCCCAACAATCCACCAATGCTAAGGCTTAAGTCCTTGCCTGGATTGTTTTTGATCAATCCTCTGATCTATTCAGAAATAGAACTAGCCTGTAGAAATTTTATTTTCAAAAAAGTTGCAATTATTAATAGCACGGTCATTATTTCGACGGGAGGTTTTATATTTGGAACTTTGCTTGAGGAGTTTGATCCTACTTCACTTTCAATTCCTGTAGAAAAGGCGAAGATTTTTCGGATTGGGTCAGAGGGAAAAACAGGTTCTGATATATTCGATGTACTTCCTACTTATGTAGAATACTTCTCTTCAAGCCTGCGTCAAGCAAGCAAACAGGTTACGATTCCTACAAGTTTTTCCGTTATTGCTAAAGGTGAACTTATTGAGCTACCTGAATTAAATTTCACAGAAGCTAAAACATTAGAAGTCTCCATACCAAGATATACGTTAGAGACAGCAGTTACATGGAATAATTTAGTAGATGCAGATTTGGATTTTTTGATTTCAAAAAACTTTGTATACGAAAGACTGTTGCTCGATGCAATCCACGCTTACAAAGACAAAGATTACAGAAGGTCTCTGTTATACACAGCTATTTCTGTTGAGACATTAGCAGCGACAAAATTAGATGAAGCATATGACCTTATTATTCAAAATGGAGATATTGATAATGTCTTGAGATTGGTTTCCCTTTCTCGGAAAGGAGGAATTTTAATTACCAAAGATCCTGTCTATGAGTTATTGCGTAGTAGAAGTAAGTTCTTAGAGCTTCTTCATGAGATATCTTTGTATGTTTTTGGAAAATCTTTGCTTGTCGATAACGAAGTTTTATATCAAAAAGCTAGTAAACTTTATAAAACTCGAAACAAGATAGCGCATTTAGGTGAACCTCATGCCGGAAATCAGACAACATTTGCAATGTCTGAAGAAGATGCGTTAGAAGCTATAGAATGTGCAATAAGTATCTTTCAATGGTTTGAGGTGTCAACACAGTTTCCTATTCCTAGATTGTCCTTCGTTAACGGGTATTCACCTTTATAAGGTCTTAGTTTACAGGCCAACAATTCTGGTGCAGCGGATTAACTGAAGCCACTGAGGTAAGAGTCATAGATATCGTCAACCGCTGACCCGAACCGTTGCCGCTATTACTCTTCCAGCACGCGCTGAATTCGACGCTCTAGCTGATCGAGATCCAGCCCACCTTCGTCGCGGCTGATGCGGCGCACCGTCGAGTTAACCTTCGTTAAATCCTCCAGCAGGTCAGTCAAAATTTCCTGCTGCTGCCGCGACTGAATCACCTCACGCGGTTCCTGCACCAAATCGCGCACGATGGTATCTTCTGCCCGCGAGGCCACAACCGGGTCAGTGTGCCCCTCCAAATACACAAACGTCCGCCGCCCAGGCCCGCGCTCCTCCTCCACCGGTTGCAGCGAAGTCACCTGATCCGATCGCACATACTTACCAAAGCCCAAGTGCACCAATACCGACGATTGAATCTTCATACTGCGTCTTACATCTACTGTCGCTATATCCCCATGATAAAGACTTTTCAGAATCGCTAGAAGCAAAGCCAGGAGAGGATTCTACGGTATTTTAGGTAGGGTTTTACGCGACGTTTATACAGGTGGCAAAATGCCCTTTTCAATGCAGCATCCCAGCCGCCACGTGTGGGATTTTTGGTATCACTTTGACCCGCAGGCCAAACTCTTTCATGTGTTTTATCTCAATGCCGATCGCAACCTAGTCTCATCGGGGCAGCACCACTACGCCTCCTGCGTGGGCCACGCCACCACCACCGATTTTGTCAATATCGACTGGGGCGACGAGGGCAATTTTGACGTGCTAAAACCGCCCCTAGGGCACTGGGCCAATACCTGCGTCTGGAGCGGAGACATTATCAAAGCCAAAAACAGCTATCTCATGTTCTACACATCGAGAAACCGCCACCAAGACGATGGCAAGACCCAAAGCATAGGCGTGGCTTACACCCGCGATTTGTTCGCTAAGCAGTGGCATTTTTTTGACACTCAACTAAAGCCAAAATTCTTTTACCAAACCCGAGGCATTACCGGCGATCTCACCATTCACGCCTGGCGCGATCCATTTTTGTTTCGGCATCGAGAGAGTCGCCAAATTTTTATGCTGGTGTCCGCTAAGACGCAGCATGGCCCCATCGGCAAGCGTGGCGCGATCGCCCTATTGCACACCACCGAAGCCGACTTTGCCCAGGTGGTGTGCGGCGATCGCCCATGGCAATACCTAACTCCGCTCGTAGCGCCCGGCTGCTACGCCGAAATGGAAGTGCCGCAGCTCTATCGTCATACCCACGGCAGCTATGAACTGGTGTTCTCCTGCTGGGCCAAGTACGATTTTTCATCCGTTACAGGAGGGGTAGGCGGTTTCCAGAGCATCATGGTTCCCCAACTCTGGACGGATGAGCGCGATAGTCAAAGACCGGCCCGAGAGGGCGTTGGCGCAGCCTCTCCAAGGGAGAATCGCAGCCCCTCCCCCCCTGCCAGCCTAACTATCCGGGTGCTGACCCCAGAAAACCAGGGGCTCTATGCCTGCCGGATCGTGCCTGAATTGGATGGCGCGATCGTGGGCTTTGACATCCAGACGGGCGGCATTCGCCCCAGCGGCATCCACACCCATCTGGCCGCAGTGGATCGTGACTTTTCAGATTTAGCGGTTTGACCCTCATCAGCGCCTTGGGCATGGCTACGGCACGACTATTACGCGCAGGCGGATCTAGCTTCGACTCCGCTCAGCCAGCAGAGTGCGGAGTCTCACTGCCTTGACTTGGCGCTGGGAGGGCCGTATCAGTCGTTGAGCTGAGCGATCGCCGCAGGGTCATATAGCCAAGCCATAGTCACCTGGGTTAAGACAGAATCCTCAGAAACGTTTGAACGTTCAAACGTTTCTGAGGATTCTGTCTTAACCAGACTGGCTATAGCTATACATCTTCAAGCTGGATATCGATAATGAATCGACCGAGACCGACAGCACCAGGGGGCCACCCACCGCAGGCGAATGGTCTCGGCACTGTGCACCGGCTAGGCCACACTGCCTCAAGGCAGAAGGGATGCGATCGCTACACCAGAGGCCCAAAGCCGACGCACAGGCTGAATTATAGATGGGGGATGGAATCAGTCTGAGCGGGGATTGCACGGCGGGGGTGCCAGATTATGTCGCCCCCAACAGCTTTCTCAAGCCCTGGGTATTAGTCGTTTGCAGCCAGGGCGTTCTGCCGCCCGATGCCACGGCTGTTTAGGCCTTGGGGGAACCCAGTGGCCCCAGCAGCAAAAACGGCCAGGGCAGTTCTAGATCGGGCACTAGCCCCGCGTAGGGCCGCAGCCCCGGTACCGCGTAGGGCAGCACAAACCGCAGCGACCTGAGCGATGCCGGTCGATTGCCTTCAACATCCACCGCACCAAAGGTTTTGGCCAGCTCGGCAACAATCTGCACCTGGCCCGTGCGGCGCAGCAGGTGGCGATCGCTCGCCAGGGCCGCAATCACCCGCCCGGTGAGCAGCGGGGTTTCCCAGTTGTAGTGCTCCCCAGAGGAATCGTCCTCCGCGCCAGAGGGTTGCCCCTTCCCCAGACCCATCTCGGCGGCAAACTCGGTCATCAGCTCGGTGCCGACAATGCCCGGCCAAATTGAGAGGGAGGTTACGCCGTGGGGTTTGAGTTCGACCGCCATATCTGCCGCCAGGCGATCGCAGGCCGCCTTGCCTACGCCGTAGGGCACTCCAAAAATGTAAGACAGCCCGCCCCACGACGACAGGGTGCAGATTAGACCTCGCTGACGCGGCACCATCAGGCGAGCGGCATAGACGCTGGCTAGGTAGTGGCTACGCAGCCCCACGGCATTGCATGCATCCCAAAAATCGGCGGGTTCGGCCTGCCAAAAGGGCTTGCCGTAGGCGGCCTTGAGCGCTGGCACCCCGGCGTAGGCGTTGTTCACCAACAGATCGAGCTGGCCCTTTTGCTCGGTTTGAATGCGATCGAAGAGAGCCTCCACCTGGTCATCGTCACCGTGGTCTACCTGCACCGCGATCGCCGTTCCGCCCGCCTGGTTCACCGCAGCGGCGGTTTCTTCGAGCGACCCCATTGAGGCGGCGGCGGCGGTGAGGGTGCGCCCCGTGATGTAGACCACCGCCCCGGCTTCCCCCAAACCGATGGCAATCCCTTTGCCCAACCCCCGCGTGGCCCCAGTTACCAACGCAACCTGTCCTTCAAGCCGTTTCATCGATACATCCTTTTATCTATTTAGACAGAAGCCCTGGCCCTTCTATTTAGATAGCCTAGAGCCACCGGCGGCGCTGACACTGCAATGCTGGCCCTCCCTATCTCACCGTAAACCCCAACTGTAAAATCATGTTTGTTAAAGACACCCAAGACCAGACGCTGATCAAAGTAATTGATGTCACCGATTTAATCGATCCCCAGAGCAATGAGATTCAGGGGCGACAGCAGGCTGGCGAAGAAGAGCAGCCCCCTCAGTCCTACGAAAAGTCGCGCCTTCAGTTTCCCTCTGGCGAAGCCCTGCCCCAGTGCTGGACTAACCCAGACTACAAACTGCAACAGAGCCCTACTCCCTAAGAAGTTGCTCAGCCCCCTGCGCCGTAATCCAAAATGTTGGATTCCAGCCCAGGGAATTAACTGTTTTCACCCCCGACCTATCCCCACGACCGTCGGGTTTATCTAAGCCCATAGCCGATCCAAGTCTTTGAGCCATGCATCGCATTGAGCACAGCAAAACCACCCTGCGGGGCATTTTGGCCGTCTGCATGGTGGTGGCTGGCGTGCTGCATTTTGCCCAGCCAGAGCCGTTCATTCGCATTGTGCCGGGCTTTTTGCCCGCCCCTGCGGCCCTGGTCTACATCAGCGGCGTAATAGAGATCGCGCTAGGAATTGGCCTGCTGGTGCCTGCTGCTCGCCAGATTGCCGCGTGGGGACTGGTGGCGCTGTTTATTGCGGTGTTTCCGGCCAACCTCAATATGGCGATCAATCATATTCAAATTGCTGGGATTCCCGATGCCTGGTGGTTTCAGGCCATTCGGCTGCCGTTTCAGCTAGTGCTGATTGCCTGGGCCTACTGGTACACCAAAGACTAATGCTTTTTGCCTGCCTCAAATTTCAGTCTTGAGGGTGAGTTGTAGAGAGGTGAAACCCATCCCTGGAGCGATAGGCTCGGCCCTGGCCTGTTGATAGTCTTAAACAACAATTCAGGTAAAATGGGCTATTGTCATGGGTTCCGAGCCAAACAGTTGTGAGGCCCGCAGCGACGGCATCTTCTACCACTCTACGTTTGGGGTTTACCATGCAAACTCGTCGAAGGCAGCCTTCTAACGACTGGACTAAGGGCTCAAGGGGCATCATCAGTTTTTTTGTGCTTTTTTTGGCGGTTGGCTTTTTGCTGTACCAGCTATTCACTAGTGTGCTGTTTGCCCTCAGCTATTCTTCTGGGGCCGGAGCCCGCAGCCTGGCGGCGGCCCTGTTCCCGCTGACGGTTTTAATCTATTTGGGGTTTATTGCTCGACTGCAAATTCCCACCCGAGAGAGCCGCGCGCCAGTGATCAACAGCTTCATCATCTTCCTGTTTTGGACGATGCTGGTGCTCGGCATTGATATTACCAACGAGACCGCCTATTTTCCCATTGAAGAATTGCTCTACTCGCTAACGCTGTCTGCCATGCTCTGGCGCTACAAATATCGTGGTCAGTTTCAGGCTCTGATCGCCTGCTGCTACGGCGTTTTGGCTGGAGCCTTGGCGGCGGTTATCGTATTTGGCATGAATCCTGTTGCCATGTAGCGGCAGCGAATATGCTTCAAATTCAGCGCAGCGAGCACCCTTCGAAGGGTGCTCGCTGCGCTGTCTGGGAATTTGAGATCAACAACGAGCTAAGACTGACGGTGGCGGCGGCGCTTGGCAATCCAAATCACCGCGGCGATCGCACAGCTAATCAGCACAATTTTGCTCACTGGCCCCAGCCACTCCTGCACCCGATCAAACTGATCACCCAAAACATAGCCCGCCACCGCCAGCGCCCCCGTCCACAGCACCGTGCCCAGGGCAGAGTAGCTCAGGTAGGGCAGCAGCGGCATATGGCTGAGCCCCGCTGGCACCGACACATAGGTGCGCACCCCCGGCACCATGCGGCCCAGGCCCACCACCCAGCTGCCGCCGGTCTGCTGAAAAAATGCGATCGCTTTTTCTATGTCTTTGGGCTTTAGCGTCAGCCAGCGGCCGTGGCGTTCGACCCAGCCCATCAGCTGTTCGTGGGTAATCAGCAGGCCCACCACGTACCAGGCCGAGGCCCCAATCAACGACCCCAACGACCCGGCCAAGATCACCCCCGCCAGGGTCATATCGGAGGTGCTGCTGCTGCTGACGAACCCGGCCAGGGGCATCACCAACTCTGAGGGAATGGGCGGAAACAAATGCTCCAGCACCATCAGGCCAAAGATGCCCAAATAACCGAGGGATTCGATCCAGGTGGTGATCCAGTCAAACATGGGTGGGGGAGGGGGGAAAGAGAGAAGAGAGAAACGGGGAAAAGGCTTTGGGGTGGGGGATGAGCGGAGGAGATTTTCACAGGAAAGGCAATCCTAGGATTATCTAGTGCCTGTAGCCGCTGTAGGGTGAGCATTGCCCATCCCTGGAACTGTTTTCTATACGTCGGCCTATGGGATGCCTTGAACCCCATACCTTAAGCCTTTTCCCCTTCCCCGCTGGCCCTGCTACTGCTTTTTCTTGCGTTCAAACAGCACTTTACCCAGTTGCCCCACCACCAGCGGAATCAGACTGGCCCCAAACACCAGCCCCCAAGATCGCCACGACAGGCCGGTGGTGCCGAGGGCATCGGAGAGGCCAGGGGCATAGACCGCTGCCAGCAGAATCAGGGTGCAGATGCCGAGGGCGCCCCAAACGTAGGGGTTGCGGGTGACTTCGTTGTTGAACACAGCGGTGCCCCGGCTGCGCATGTTAAAAATATGCCAGAGGCGGCCAAAGGCCAGGGTCATAAATGAAATCGTCACGGCCTCGGTGCTGTCGAGCTGCCAGACTTGCAGGGCGATCGCAAAGGCTCCCAGCGTCGTTGCGGCAATTAGCAGCCCGTAGAGGGCAATGGCAATCCAGTGGTCTTGGGTGAGCACGGCCTCGTTGCCCTTGCGCGGCGGGCGCTGCATCATGGTCTCGTCGCCCTCGCCCAGGCCCAGCGCCAGAGCGGGAAACACGTCGTTGACGGCGTTGATGTAGAGAATTTGCAGGGGCAGCAGGGGCAGGGGCGCATTCAGCACCGAGGCCACGGCCACGGCGATGATTTCCCCGGTGTTGCCCGACAGCAGGTACAGGGTGAACTGGCGAATATTGCGAAAAATTGCCCGCCCCTGGGCCACCGCCGCCACAATCGTGGCAAAGGAGTCGTCTTGCAGCACCATGTCGGCGGCCTCCTGGGCCACCTGGGTACCTCGCTGGCCCATGGCCACGCCAATGTTGGCTTTTTGCAGCGCCGGGGCATCGTTGACGCCATCTCCGGTCATCGCCACGATCGCCCCGTCGGCCTGGTGTAGCGCAATTAAATTCAGCTTTTGCTCGGGGCTAACCCGGGCGAAGATCGACACCTGCTGAAGCTCCTGGCGGTTTTGCTCGGTCAGGTCGTCCAGGGGCTTCAATGCTTTGCCGGAGAGCGCCTGGGCTTCGTTGTCGCTGACCAAGCCTACGGCCAACCCAATATTGCGCGCCGTAATTTGCTGGTCGCCAGTCACCATCACCACCCGAATGCCCGCCTGGTGACAGGCTTTGATGGCATCTTTGACCCCCTGGCGCGGCGGATCTTCGAGGCCCACGACCCCCAGCAGCATCAGGTCGGCGTAGGGGTCGGCCTCGGCAGCCGCGACGGTTTTGGTGGCAAAGGCCAGCACCCGCAGCCCGGCTTCGGCGGTTTCGCGCAGGCGCTGCTGCCAGCGATCGCGGCTGCCCGCATCTAGCGCCTGACGGCCCTCATCTGCCAAGTAGTGGGTGCAGCGCTCTAGCACCGCCTCGGGGGCACCCTTCACCGCCACCCAGTAGCCATTCTCGGCGCTGTGCACCGTCGCCATCATTTTGATGTCGGGGTCAAAGGCCACTTCGCGCTCCTCGGGGAGGTGCGATCGCACCTCTCCCCGATGCATCTGGGCCTGCTGTCCCACATTGAGCAGGGCTATTTCCATCGGGTCGCCAATGGTGTGGTGGTCCGGGGCGTCAGGATCTTGCAGTTCGGCGTTGTTGCAGAGCACCGCCACCTGGAGCAGCTGTTGCACAGCGTTGTGCTGCTGGGGGTCAATCCCCTGGCCCGCCAGCTCAAACGACCCATCTCCCCCCACCTGAACGGTGCCCGCATCCACCACAATCTGGCTGACGGTCATGCGGTTTTGGGTCAGGGTGCCGGTTTTGTCGGTGCAGATAATGCTGGTTGACCCCAGGGTTTCGACCGCCGAAAGGCGGCTGATTAAAGCATTTTGCTTGGCCATGCGCCACATGCCCCGGGCCAGAGCCACCGTCGCCACAATGGGCAGGCCTTCAGGGACAGCGGCGACGGAAAGGGCGATCGCCGTTTCGACCATCAGCACCAGGTCTTTGCCCTGTACAATACCGCTCACCGCCACGATCGTCGCAATCACCAGCGTCACCCAGATCAGCCGCCGCCCCAGCTGGTCGAGGCGCTGCTCTAGGGGAGTCTGCTCACCCCCCGCCTGGGCCGCCAGCGACGAAATATGCCCCAGCTCCGTCTCCATGCCGGTGGCGGTGACAATGCCCTCGGCAGACCCCCGGGTAATGGCCGTGCCCTTAAAGATGCGGTTGGTTTGCTCCGCCAAAGATAGATCGGCCTCGACCGGCTCCGTGATTTTGCTGGCGGGCAGCGATTCCCCGGTCAGGGCCGACTCATCGGCCTGGAGGTTTGACGCGGTAATCAGGCGAATGTCGGCGGGCACCATGTCGCCCCCCTCTAGCACCACCAGGTCACCGGGCACCAGCTCGTCGGCCCCCACCTGCTTTACCTGCCCCTCGCGGCGCACCTTGGCGTGGGTCTGGCTGAGCTGCTGCAGCGACTCCATCGATTTCACCGCCCGCAGCTCGGTGGTAAAGCCAATGACGGCGTTGAGGGCGATCGCAATCCCCACCGCAATGCCCTCAATCCACTCTTGAAAGGCAAAGGCCAGCACGGCAGCCACCGCCAGCAGAGCAATAATTGGGCTCTTAAACTGATCGATAAAGATTGCCCCCGCCCCGCGCTGCTTTGCCACCTCCAGTCGGTTCCAGCCGTATTTTTCTCGCTGGCGGCTGACCTGGCGATCGCTGAGTCCCTGCTTTGCATCAACGCCAAACGCCGCCAATATTTCCTGGGGCTGGGCTTGTACAACCTCGGTCGGCGAAACAGGACTCTCCATGCAGGCTCCTCAGGGCTTAAAAAATTACGCCCTCCAACTCTACGCTGAGCGATTTTCTTAGTCCTCTATCTCTCTGTAGAAGATTGGCCCCCAGCGGCGTAATTTCTTTCTTTTGAAAGAGGTCACAGTTGGGCAGCCTGTTTAGGCTAATGATTGCTAAGTAAAAGGTCATTTGATCCTATGGCGAACGGTTTTTTGCTCAGTCGGGCTCTGCTAAGATTCCAAACCGACTCCGAGGATCTACTCGCTGAGCTATCCGCCGTCACCCGCACCCCCGATGGCCATCTCTGGCTCGGTTCCGACGAATTTATTACCTTAGAACGGTTGACCCCCATGGGTGACGGGGTCTACGGCAACCACAAAACCTTTCATCTCAAAAATTTCATCGAGCTGTTTGATCACGAATCTGAAATCGACATCGAAGGGCTTGACTACAGCGATGGCTATCTCTGGGTAGTGGGTTCCCACAGCTTTAAACGCAACAAGGCTAAGGGCAAAAAGCCCCAAAAAGATATTCAGCGCCTGTCTGAAATTGATCGCGACCCCAACCGATCGCTGCTGGCCCGGCTGCCCGTGCTCAACGGCGAAATTATGCCCACCTACGCCCGCTCAGACCAGAGCGGCGATACCCTAACGGCGGCCAGCCTCAAGAAAGTCGATGGCCATAACCTGCTGTTTGAGGCCCTAACCGAGGACGAGCACCTGGGGCCGTTTCTGAAGATGCAGTTGCCCTCTAAGGATAACGGGTTCGACATTGAGGGCATTGCCGTCAGTGGCAGCAAGATCTTTTTAGGCCTGCGCGGCCCGGTGCTGCGGGGCTGGGCCATCATTCTCGAAATTGAAGTCGAAGACGGCGAACCCGGCGTGCTCGCCCTCAAGGATCTGGGCGACGGCTGCCTCTACCGCAAGCATTTTCTCGACCTCAACGGCCAGGGCATTCGCGAGCTGTGCCTCTACAAGGGCGATCTGCTGATCTTAGCTGGCCCCACCATGGAACTCGAAGGGGCCATGCAGATGTTTCGCCTGGGAGAGGTGCTTGACCACACCGACGACACCCTGTGGAGCCAAGACTCTGGCCAGCTAAAGGTTTTGTTTGATCTGCCCTTTACTATCGGCTCTGACCATGCCGAAGGGCTTGCCCTGGTGCCCTGCCTCGGCTATGACGACGGGCTGATGGTCGTTTACGATTCTCCCGACCCAGCCCGTCGTCCCGATCCCAAAGCGGTGTTTGCCGACATATTTCGTCTGCCCAGCCTGAAATAACGCAATTACAGCTATTTCTACTTTGACTGAATAGGCAAAGATAACGCTAAGATTCAGAATCCTTAGATTCAGGATCGAGTTCAAACCTCTGGTCATCCCGGCGATTCATTTCGTTCAGCACCCCAACGGGATGCTCGGGCTGGGTGTTAATGCCAGCGGCGGCAGCGATGGCGTCAACGTCGTTTTGTTCGGGGGTTGGGGTGGTGCCACC
Organism: Leptolyngbya sp. CCNP1308; assembly: GCF_034932455.1. NCBI lineage: Bacteria > Bacillati > Cyanobacteriota > Cyanophyceae > Leptolyngbyales > Leptolyngbyaceae > Leptolyngbya > Leptolyngbya sp. CCNP1308. Next base: position 28,209 of record NZ_JAYGIH010000109.1, read on the forward strand.
AACAGCCTCTTCGCCTACGGCCTCGGCTCGCTCTGCGATCGCATCGGGATCGCCCGCCGTCAGGGGGCTGCCTGTTGCCATCGCGCGATCGCTCTGCTCCTCGGCATCTAGGCTCGCGCTGGCATCCCTCGGCTCAACCTGGGCCGCTTCCACCTCTGCCCTACTGGCCGGAAGGTGAATGATGGGCTCATTGGCCGGAGGGGGGGCCGCATCCGCGTCGTGGGGAAGAAGGTTCTCGCCAAGATCGGTTGTTTTAGGGTTCATTGAGTTATTTTGAGCCATAGAACTTGGGGCCAAATCATATTGTTTTGACTGCAAAGCTAACGCCATACTGTCAACGCCAAAGTACCTCCAATAGGCACTTGCTGAGGCAGTTGCCGTTAACCTTAGCAATTGGCCCAGCTTAACAATGCTGCGATCGCAAATTTATCATCCTATTGATGGATCTTTAGCAGAGAATCTATCCTCTCAATACCAAAAAAATAGCGATCGCTCTAGCAAATTTCAGCTCAATGGAGCAAGGATTAGGGTAACTGAACGCGGTCTTCAGCAAATTTCACCAGGCGCAAAATTCCCAACGCAAATCCTGTCCCCAAAAGACCGAGTTGCCATAGCCCTAACCCGGCAGCGACCCCGGCCCCAGCCGATATCCAAATGGCCGTGGCGGAGGTCAATCCCCGCACCCGGCCTTCTCGCAAAATAGAGCCTGCCCCCACAAACCCAACCCCGGTAATAATCCCCTGAAGGCAACGGGCCATGGCGGTACTGTCAGATTCGGTCAGGCCGCTTTGGATGGGGATTAAAATAAACAGAGCCGCCCCCAAAGTCACCAGCATATTTGTTCTTAGCCCGGCAGCTTTGCGGCTAAATTCTCGGTCAATCCCAATTAACATTCCCAGGACAACGGCGATACTCAGGCGACCAGCAACTGCTATCCACGGAATGGGAGTAAGAGCAGTCATGGTTGATCGGGCGATGGCTCTCGCTGAACGGCATACTTGTTGGGTTTAATCTGCGAGCCAAAGTGGCGGCTGTAAACCTCAGTGAGTTCGGCCCCGTAAAATAAGATTTGGGCCGAATAAAACACCCAAACCAGCAAAATAATCACCGACCCTGCCGCCCCGTAGGATGAGGAAAAACTGCTGTTGCCCAGGTACAAGCCAATCAAATATTTGCCTACCGAAAACAAAACAGCGGTGGCGGCGGCCCCAAACCAGACATCGCGCCAGGCGATAATTGCATCGGGCAAATACTTAAACATCAGGGCAAAGAGTAGAGTCGTTAGGCCAAAGCCCAACACAATATTGAAGAGCTGCACCAGCGCATCTAGCCCCGGCATTAGGGTCTGAAGATAGCCAGAAAACCCTGAGATGACGGAAGTCGCAAGCAGTGACACCAGCAGCAAAAAACCGATGACAATAATCATCCCCAGCGACAGCAGCCGCTTCCGAAACTGATCGACAATGCCGACGCCGGGACAAGCTTCAATATTCCAAATCCTATTGAGCGCCATCTGTAGCTGCGATAGCACCCCCGTAGCGCCCACAATCAGCAGCACAATGCTGATCACTGAGGCCACCCAGCCCGTGTTTTCGCCGGGACGATTGGCGTTGTCGAGCACGGTGCGCACAAAGTCGGCGCTGGCACCGCCCATCAGCGATTCTACCTGACCCATGAGCTGGTCGCGCACGGCGGCGTTGTCAAAGAAGAGGCCGGCGATCGCGATCGCCAAAATCAGCAGCGGCGCTAGGGAAAACAGCGTGTAGTAGGCCAGTGCTGCCGCGAGCTGCGATGCCTGATCTTGATTCCACGCCTGAAATGCTTGCTTAAGCAGTCGCAAAACTTGCTTTGGGCTCATGTTGTCTGGACTCTTGTAAACTTGGTCGGACTCAGCCGCTGCTGGGGGAGTAAACGTGCGGCCCGTGGCCTAGTACCACCGGGCCACAGCGCGTCCCATCGAGAAATTGCTGGAGGTTTCTCACCCAGTATTTCTCTATGAATATGGGGAATACGAGCCGCCGCTAGTCATCCCCTTCAGCCCCTTCGACCCCTTCAGTTCCTTCTTCCTCATTCTCTAGCGACTCAGCCCCAGTCGGGTCGGTTTCTAGCTGCTCATCGACCTCGGTTTCCTGGGGAGCGTCGCAGGCGATCGCCAGCGTAGACAGGCCAAACAGAAGCGGTAAAGCCATCCAACGAGATGCTTGCATGGGTATTCTCTCAGCAACGTGTTGTCAGCAGCCTATAGGATTGGCCAAGAAACAGGACTCTATCGTGAGAAATAGTCTTCTTTAGCCAAAATAGACAGATTTAGCCCAGCCCAAACCCTCGCTCCCCGCAGTTCGCCATTGGATCTGGGCTTCCTAGGGGCAAGGGGGGCTCTGCCGGGGCCGGGGCGGAGGCGCTAGGGCCAGGGTCTTTTTCTCTCAGCCCTACGATCTTCGCGATCTGCTCAAAACAGCTGCTGCCTAGTACGCTGCGGTAGAAACGACCTAGACAATGGCAGCTGTTTTGCCCTAGAGCAGGCCAACGCTATCAAGCCCTGGTCAGCTGAGCTTAAATAGGGGTACAGCCCAGGGAGAGCTTTGCTCTGCGCTGCGACTCGTCATAGCAGGCAAGTCCGGGAAGAATAGAAAGAGCATTCAATGACTCATTCGATGATTGAGCTGCCTGGATATCGTCTCTTAGATCAGCTGCACGTTGGGGTTAAAAGTCTGGTTTACCGGGGGCAGCGGCTGGCCGATGGCCAGACGGTAATCGTCAAGGTGTTGCGCAGCGAACGGCCAACCCGGGATGAACTGATGCAGTTTCGCCATCAGTATGCGATCGCCCGGGGGTTGCACCTGCCCACCATCGTGCAGCCCTACGATCTGATTCCCTACCGCCAGAGCTACGCGCTGATTTTAGAAGACTTTGGCGGCATTGCCCTCAGCCAGTGGCTGGAGCAGCGCCGGGCGGCGGGCCATGACGGGCTAGAGCTGTCGGAGTTTCTGGCGATAGCCCAGCAGCTCGCCGCTATTCTTCAGCACCTCAACGATCACGGCATCATTCACAAAGACATCAAACCCAGCAACCTGCTGATTGATCCGGCCACCCGACAGGTGAAGCTGACCGACTTTAGCCTAGCTTCGCGCCTGCCGCGCGAGGCGCTGCCCCAGCAGCGCTACAGCATGTTAGAGGGCACCCTGGCCTACATTTCCCCCGAGCAGACCGGACGCATCAATCGCGGGGTTGACTACCGCACCGACTACTACTCCCTCGGCGTCACCCTGTACGAGCTGCTGACCGGGCAGGTGCCGTTTACCGCCGATACCCTGATGGGCCTGGTGTATTGCCACATTGCCAAGCCACCGCCGCCGATCGCCAGCCTAAGCCCGACTGTACCGGCAGCGGTAGCCGCGATCGTCGGCAAGCTGATGGCCAAAAACCCGGAGGATCGCTACCAGAGTGCCGTGGGTCTGCACCATGACCTGGAACGGTGCCGCACGCAGCTAGAGCAGACGAAGCAGATAGCCGCCTTTGAGCTGGGGCAGCGCGATCGCAGCCAGCGCTTTCTAATTCCCGAAAAGCTCTACGGTCGAGAGCAAGCGGTGGCCGCGGTGCTGGCCGCGTTTGAACGGGTTGGCGGAGCCGGGTCTGGGTCTAGGGAGGGGGGCGGCGGCGAAATTGTGCTCGTCGCGGGCTACTCAGGGGTGGGCAAAACGGCGGTGGTGAACGAAGTCCAGAAGCCGCTGGCGCGCCAGCAGGGCTACTTCATTCAGGGCAAGTTTGACCAGTTCAGGCGTAATACCCCTTTTTCGGGCTTTTTGACCGCCCTGCAAGGGCTGATGCAGCAGCTGCTTAGCGAGCCCGAGGCCCAGCTGCGGGCCTGGCACAGCGATATTTTGGCCGCCCTGGGCACCAATGGCCAGCTGCTGATTGACGTCATCCCCGAGCTGGAGCAGATCATTGGCCCCCAACCGCCCGTGGTAGAGCTCTCTGGCCAGGCGGCGCAGCATCGCTTTAATCGCCTGTTTCAAAACTTTGTGCAGGTGTTTGCTGCGCCCCAGCACCCTTTGGTGGTGTTCTTAGACGATTTGCAGTGGGCCGATCTGGCCTCGCTCCAGCTGATAACGCTGCTGATGGGCGACCTCCATTACCCTCACCTGCTGTTGATTGGAGCCTATCGCGACAATGAGGTCAGCCCGGCCCACCCGCTGATGCTCACCCTCGACACCCTGCGCCAGAGCGAGGCCACGATTAGCACCATTACGTTGCCACCCCTGTCGGCGGCCAGCCTCAGTCAGCTGGTTGCCGATACCCTGGTCTGCCCGGTGCCCCTGGCCCAGCCCCTGGCCGATCTGGTCTACCAAAAGACCGGGGGTAACCCGTTTTTTGCCACCCAGTTTTTGCAGGCTCTGCACCAGGAGGGCGCGATCGCCTTTGACCCGGCCCAGGGAGCCTGGCAGTGTGATCTGGCGCGGGCTCGCGACGCCGCCCTCGGCGAGGATGTGGTGACCTTTATGGCCCAGCAGCTGCAAAAGCTGTCGCCCCAGACCCAGGCGATGCTCAAGCTGGCGGCCTGTATCGGCAACCCGTTTAATTTGGGCACGCTGGCGCTGGTCTCGGAGCAGCCCGAAACTGACGTGGCGATCGCCCTATGGAGCGCCCTGGAGCTGGGGCTAGTGCTACCTCAGAGCGAGATTTACACCCTGCTTCTAGAGCCGGAAGACAGTTTAGAGCCAGCGCTACTGCCTTTAGACAGGCCAGAGCTAAGCTATCAATTTCTGCACGATCGCATTCAGCAGGCGGCCTCCTCGCTGATTCCAGCCGGTCAACGACCGCAGATCCACCTCACCATTGGTCAGCTGCTGTGGCACAAGTTATCCCCAGCCCAGCGCGACGAGCAGCTGTTTACCATTGTCAACCACCTCAACGAGGGGCAGGCCCTGCTGACGGTGGCCCCCGAGCGCGAGCAGCTGGCCCAGCTCAATTTGCGGGCAGGTCGCAAGGCCAAGGCGGCCACCGCCTACCCGGCCGCGCTGGACTATCTGCGCCAGGGCATTGCCCTATTGCCCGCCAATACCTGGCGGCAGCAGTACGAGCTGACCCTGGCCCTGCACCAAGAGATCACCGAAGTCGCCTACCTCTGTACCGACTTTGAGCAAATGGAGCAGTGGGCTGCTCTCACCCTTCGCCACGCCTACAACCTGCTTGACCAACTGCCCGTCTACGAGGTGCGACTGCTGGCCGATCGGGCCCAGGGCAACTACCTGGCAGCGGTCCATACCGGGCTGGAGGTGCTGCATACCCTGGGGGTAGATCTACCCACCCAGCCCGCGCCAGCCGAGGTGCAGCAGGCCCTAGCCGCCACCCGCCAGCTCTGGGCCGGGCAATCCCCCCTTAGCCTGCTGGCCCTGCCCAGCATGGTGGATGCCCAGCGGCTAGCCGCGATGCAGATCATGACCAAGCTCAGCGCCCCCACCTACCGAGCCCTCCCGGCGCTGATGCCGCTGCTGATGGCCAAGCAGGTTGAGTTTTCGATTCGCTATGGCAACAGTTCGATCTCGATTTTTGCCTACGCGGGCTACGGCATGGCGCTGTGTGCCATGGGCGACATCGAAGCGGGCTATGGGTTTGGCCAGCTGGCCCTAGGGCTGCTAGAGCAGCTCCAGGCCACCGTCTGCGAGAGCCGGGCCGGGTACCTGGTGCACAACTTTATCAGCCACTGGCGCGACCCAATTCGCCAATCCCTGCCCGCCTTTGGGCAGGCCTACCAGAGCGGGCTGGCCACTGGAGATCTGGAGTGCGTGGTGCTCAACGCCCAGGCCTATAGCCACTACGCCTATTTTGCCGGACAGCCCCTGGCGGATTTGGCGGCGGAGATGGCCGCCTACCGGCAAACCCTGCGCCAGCTCAAACAGGTCTCGCTGAAGTGTCTCGAAATTGTGCAGCAGACGGTGCTCAACCTGCTGGGGGAAGGGGAGAATCCCTGGTGCTTGAGCGGGTCGGTGTATGAGGCCGAATCGTCGGTGCGGTTTCACCTGGAGCACAGCGATCGCACCTCCCTGTTTCACTACCACTTCAACCAGACGGTGCTCTACTTCCTGTTTGGGCAGATTGATCTGGCCGCCCAGCAGGCCGATCAGGTGGCCGACTATCTGGATGGGGGCCGGGCCCAGTTTCCTAGCGCCCTCTACGCCTACTACGACGCCCTGATTCAGCTAGCCCTCTACAACCAGACCCCCGCTGCCGACCAGCCCGCCCGCTGGCAGCGCATTCAGCAGCAGCAGGCTAAGCTGGCGCAGTGGGCCAGCTTAGCGCCCAGCAACCACCGCCACCGCTGGCAGCTGGTTGAGGCCGAAATCGCCCGAGTCGAGGGGCGCTACCTGGAGGCGATGGCGGCCTACGATGGGGCGATCGCCACCGCCAAAGCCCAGGGCTTCATTCAAGACGAGGGCTTGGCCAATGAACTGGCCGCCCGGTTTTACCTGGCCTGGGGACGCGACAATCTAGCTCAGCCCTACCTCCAGGCCGCCTATTACGCCTACGCCCACTGGGGGGCCAAGGCTAAACTGCACCAGCTCGAAACCCTCTACCCTGAGGCGTTGCAGATGATTTTATCGCCGCTGCCAGCGCCGGGGGTGCTCAGCGCCAGCGATCAGATCAGCAGCCGCACCAGCGACACCGCCGCCCTCGATTTGGCCGCCGTCATTCAGGCGTCCCAGGCGATTTCGCGAGAGCTGCGGCCCGAGCAGCTGATTGTAACCCTGATGCAGCTGGCCTTAGAAAACGCCGGGGCCGAGCGCGGTGCCCTGATTCTGCGGCAGGCCGATCGGCTTATGGTGGTGGCCCAGTGCCTCAGCGGCGAGGGGTGCCAGGGGGATCTGGTGCCCCTCGAAACCAGCCGTCACCTGCCGGTCAGCCTGATTCACTTTGTCGATCGCACCGCTGAGGCACTGGTGATCGACGACATGCGGGTTGAGCTGCGGTTTGCCGCCGACCCCTACCTCGGCCAGCACGCGCTCAAGTCGGTGTTGGGGCTGCCGCTGGTGCACAAAGGCCAGGCGATGGGCGTGCTGTACCTCGAAAACAACCTGACTACGGGGGCGTTTACCTGCGATCGCCTCCAGGTGCTCGATATTCTCTGCGCCCAGGCAGCGATCTCTTTTGAAAATGCCAACCTCTACCAGAACCTAGAACTCAGCAACCAAACGCTGCAGCAGTCCCTGACAAGTCTGCAAAAAACCCAGGCCCAGCTGCTTCGGGCCACCGATCAGCTCCAGCACGACGCCCTCTACGACGGCCTCACCAACCTGCCCAACCGCGCCTGCTTCCTCACCTCGCTCAACCGTGCCATCCAAATGCGTACCCAGTACCCCGAGCGGCTGTTTGCGGTGCTGTTTATGGATCTCGATCGGTTCAAAAACATCAACGACAGCCTCGGCCACCTGATCGGCGACGAGTTCTTGAAATTGGCCAGCCAGCGGCTGCAGCGCTGCGTGCGGCCCGCCGACATTGTGGCCCGCTTTGGCGGCGACGAATTTGCCATTTTGCTCGAAGACCTGCCCCATCCCGACGACGCCCTGGCGATCGCCCAGCGCATTCAAGACCAGTTTTCGCTGGCCTTTCGGGTCAGCGACTACGAAGTCTTTTCTACCACTAGCACCGGCATTACCTACAGCACCCTCAACTATCAGGTCGCTACCCACGTGCTGCGCGATGCCGACATCGCCCTGTACCAGGCCAAGGCCAAGGGCCGCAACCAGTACGTGGTGTTTGACCCCGCCATGCAAACCCAGATCACCCAGCGGCTTCAGCTTGAGGGCGACCTGCGGCGGGCCATTGAGGGCGAAGAATTTTGCCTTTACTACCAGCCGATTGTGTCGCTAGCCACCGGCCAGGCCAGGGGTTTTGAAGCCCTGGTGCGCTGGCGGCACCCCACCCGAGGGCTCGTTTCTCCCCTGGAGTTTATCCCCGTGGCCGAAGAAACCGGCCTGATTGGCCCCATTGGCTGGTGGGTTTTAGAAGTCGCATGCCAGCAGCTGGGCCGCTGGCATGCGGCTGCCCCCCAGGCTGTGCCGCTGACCATAAACGTCAATCTGTCCGCCATTCAGCTCCGGCAGCCCGAGCTGATCGATCGCCTAGAGGCGGTACTAGAGGCCACCCAAATTCCCCGCCAGTGCCTGAAGCTAGAGATTACCGAAAGCTGCATTCTCGAAACCTTCACCCCCGAAGCCCAGGTGCTCAAGTGGCTGAAAGCCCAGGGCGTGCGGCTCTGCATCGACGACTTTGGTACGGGCTACTCGTCCCTCAGCCGACTGCACAAGTTTCCCATCGACACCCTCAAAATCGACCGCTCCTTTGTTCAACGCCTGAACCCCACGGATCCAGACCACCAAACCTCTTTAGAAACGGTGGAGATGATTCTGACCCTGGCCCACAGCCTCGACATGGATGTGGTCGCCGAGGGTATTGAAACCGCCGCTGAACTCGCCATTCTTAAGGACTTGGGGTGTGAATTTGGCCAGGGCTATTGGTTTGCCCCACCCATGGCGACCGAGTCTGCTACCCAGTGGCTGTACCCCAGCTGAGGGCGGCTCGTTCAGCTGGAGTTCCCGAAACCACTGTGGAATGCGGCATCTTGCGAATCACCGTGGTTGACTAGGGGCGCACGACGTTGTGATAGCGGCCCAGGGCCATCAGCGGAAAATGGTGGCGATACAGGTGATAGCGAATGTAAAAGTGGCGCGGAAAGCCAGTGCCGGTGAACTCCTGCTCTTCCCAGGTGCCCTCGGGGGTTTGGGTCTCAAGCAGATAGCGAATGCCCTCTTGAATCGCTGACTTTGCGGCGGCACTAGAATCATCGGCATCGAGTAACCCAAGCAGTGCCCAGGCGCTTTGCGACGGCGTGCTCGGCCCCTGGCCCTTGAGGGTGGGGTCGTCGTAGCTGCGGCAGGTTTCGCCCCAGCCGCCATCGGGGTTTTGGCAGCTGACGAGCCAGTTCACCCCGCGCGCGATCGCATGCTGACCGCGCTCTGGAGCCATCAGCGCCAGGGCCGACAGCGCCCCGCTGGTGCCGTAGAGGTAATTGACGCCCCAGCGGCCAAACCAGCTGCCGTCGGCCTCCTGTTCGTTCAACAAAAAGGTTAAGCCCCGTTCGAGCCGCTGGGGGGTGAGGTCGCTGGCATAGCGGCTGGCAAGGTTGGGTTCGCGGCAGAGGCGACCGTGCATCTCCAGCACTCGGGCGGTGATGTCGGCGGTGCTGGGGTCGATCATCGCCTTGAGGTCGCCGTAGGGAATGGCGTTGAGCCAGTCTTGATCGTTGTCGATGTCGAAGGCGGCCCAGCCTCCGGTTTTGCACTGCATGGTGGCCACCCAGCGCACGGCCCGGGCGATCGCCTCGCGCTTCAGTGCCTCGTCGGGCAGGGTGACATCCTGGAGGGCCATCGCCACTACCGCCGTATCGTCCACATCGGGGTAGAAGCGGTTCTCAAACTCAAAGGCCCAGCCCCCCGGCTTGCCCTGGGGATTTTTGACGATCCAGTCGCCGTAGTCGAGAATTTGCTTATCCAGCAGCCATTCCCCTGCCCGCACCAGGCTGGGGTGGTCGGGGGCCAGGCCCGAGTCGGTGAGCGATCGCATCCCCAACGCCGTATCCCACACCGGGGAGACGCAGGCCTGCACCCAGTAGGTGTCGTCGGTCTCGACGGCAAAATTGTCGATCGCCCGCAGACCGCGCCGCACCACCGGGTCATCGACGTCGTAGCCGAGGCAGCGCAGGGCCAGCATCGAGTTCAGCATGGCGGGGATAATGCCGCCCCAGTCGCCCGTGGTCTCCTGCCGTTCTAGAATCCACTGCTCGGCTTTGCGCAGGCCTTCAGTGCGAAATGGGGTGAAGTTGATCGATTCGGCAAACTTAAACGCGCCGTCGAGCCCGATGAAAATATCGCTCCAGTCGCCAGCTTTTGGCAATTCCCAGGCCACGTTGGCGATACCCTCGGCGTAGAGTTCGTCTAGGGTGATGGCGGGCTCAAGCTTGTAAACCGGCTTTTGGTCAAAGACGACCAGCAGCGGTACCGTGCTGCCCCGCGCCCAGCTCGACAGTTCGTAGATGGTGAAGGGCGAGGGCGACTCCAGCAGCATCACCCAGGCGGGCAGCGAGGGCAGGCCGCTCCAGTCGTAGCAGCCGATTAGGGCCAGGTGCAGCTTGGTGAAAATGCGGGTTTTGCTGATGCCGCCCCGGCTGAGAATAAACTCTTTCGCTTTTAGCAGGGCCGGATCGCTGGCGGGCACCCCCAGCACCCGCAGCGCCGTATAGGCCTCGACGGAGGTGCTGAGGTCGCCGCCGTCGCCATAGAACAGCTCCCAGCCGCCGTGGGGTCGCTGGTGCGATCGCAAATAGTGCTCTGCCTTGGCCAGGGGGCGATCGCCATCGGTGCCCCAAATCTTGTGCAGTAGAACGATTTCGGCGGTGATGGTGACGTTTGACTCCAGCTCGGCCCACCAGTAGCCATCGGGGTGCTGTAGGCCCAGCAGGTAGTTTTGCGCGGCGGCGATTCCCCCAGGGATCGCTTCGCGAATCGCCCGATCCAGCCCGGTTAGCTGCTGCGGTTCTTGAGTCTGCATGGCCACCCCTCACGGTCAAAACGCTACGGTCTCTGGGGCAGCATAATGCAAATGCTTCCATCAAGGAAAGATAGCTGAAGCGGCCAGCAGCGACTCTGACTAGATTTGGCCATGGGTTGGCACCTAGCAACTGATTTATGATGCGAAAGACCAATCTGGGTACCTAAAGCCGATGGCAACCTTAGCGTTGAGCTTGACGAGTCTAGCACTCCTGATTTGGATGGGGATGCTGCTGTTTTGGGGCCAGTTTTGGCGTGCTAACCAGCGGCTTGATCCTGAACATTTGGTGCCCTTAGCCACCTGGCCCCAGGTGGCGGTGGTGATTCCGGCCCGTAACGAGGCCGAGCTGATTGGGGTGGCGGTGCGATCGCACCTCACCCAGACCTATCCCAGCAGCTTAAAGGTGGTGCTGGTCGATGACCAGAGCACCGATGGCACGGCAGCGGTGGCGCGGGAAGCGGCGACTGCGGTAGATCGGGGCGATCGCCTTACCATCCTCCCAGGGACAGCCATACCCCCTGGCTGGACAGGCAAGCTCTGGGCGATGGAGCAGGGCTTTCGCTATCTGGCGGCGCAGCCTACCCCACCCGACTACGTGCTGTTTACCGATGCTGACATTGAGCACGATGCCGCCAGCGTGCAACAGCTGGTGACAAAGGCCGAATGCGATCGGCTCGATCTGGTATCGCTGATGGTGCAGCTCCGCTGTGAGAGCTTTTGGGAACGGCTGCTGATTCCGGCATTTATCTTCTTCTTTCAGCTGCTCTACCCCTTCCCCTGGGTAAACAATTCCCAAAAGCAGACGGCAGCGGCGGCGGGAGGGTGCGCCCTGATTCGCTTCAGCGCCCTTCAGCGCATCGACGGGCTTCAGGCCATTCGCCAGGCGCTGATTGACGACTGCGCCCTGGGGGCGGCGGTCAAAGCCAACGGCCCGATCTGGCTCGGCCTCAGCACTACCATCCACAGCCTGCGCCCCTACCCCGACCTGCACAGCATCTGGACGATGATCACCCGCAGTGCCTACACCCAGCTCAACTACTCACCCTGGCTGCTGGTCGGCACGGTGCTAGGGATGCTGCTGGTCTACCTGGTCGCTCCCCTAGGGGTGGTTTTGGGATTGATTTGGGGCGACCCCGCCCTGGCGCTGACGGGGTTGGCGGGGTGGCTGCTGATGGCGCTAGCCTACTGGCCGACGCTGCGGCTCTACGGTGGCCACCCAGGGCTGGCGCTGGCGCTGCCGGTCATTGCCCTGCTCTATACGTTGATGACGCTCGACTCGGCGCGACAGCACTGGGCAGGGCAGGGCGGTGCCTGGAAGGGTCGAGTCTATAGCGACATGAGATAGGGCATTTGCGGCTCAGCGGAGTTTCTGTAGAGAGTCGTGGGTGGTTGATAGGATGATTGCAGATTGGCCTACAGGCTAAACCTTGATTGTTGACCTTACCCAGTGCCATGGTTGCCTCGCCCCAGTATCTCACCCCCGAAGACTATCTCCAGCTCGAAGCTGAAAGCCCCATCAAGCATGAGTACTTTGGGGGGGAAGTCTATGCCATGGCTGGGGCCAGCGATGGGCATGTCACTATCGCTCTGAACCTGGCGACGCTGCTCCGCAGCCATGTGCGCGGTACGGGCTGTCGGGTCTATATTTCAGATATGAAGGCCCGCGTTGGGGCTCGCGATCGCTTCTACTACCCTGATGTGATGGTGACCTGCGACCCGCGCGATCAGGAGACTGCGGTCTACAAGCGCTTTCCTAAGCTGGTGGTGGAGGTGCTGTCTGACTCTACCGAAGCCTTTGACCGGGGCGATAAGTTTGCCGACTACCAAACCCTAGAGACGCTGCAAGAATACGTCTTAATCAACACGCGCCACCAGCGGGTGGAATGCTTTCGCCGCAATGGGGCGGGGCTATGGGTGTTGCAGTACTACACACCCGAAACCGCTACATTCTGCCTGGAGAGCATCGACTTTACAGCTACCATTGCGGCCCTGTACGAAGATGTAACCCTGGAGCAATCTGAAGAAACCTCTGACCCTTGATGCGCGCAGCAAAGATTGTGCCATCAGGGCAGGTAGGGTGCTCTATCAATCAGCACGGGGCAATCAGCACGGGTTGGGTGGCAATTCGCGCCGCGAAAGCCCGCGGTATCCCAGAAACGGGAACCGACTCGGAACGAGTCGGTTCCCGAACAGCCATCCCCTTCACTGCACCATGCCCCGGGAGGGATGCCAAAGCTGCACCCGCTGACCCTGGGCCATTAAAAACCGACCATTGGGGCTGAACTGAAATTGGCTCACGTCGTGGAGTTGCGAGAGCGACTGCCCGGTCGCCACCGACCAGAGGGTAATACCCTGACGGGGGATGGGCTCACTTTCGACCAGGGGCAGCAGCAGGGTGCTGGTGGCCAGGGTCTGGCCATCGGGACTAAAGGCCAGTTCGCCCAGGTTGGTTGGCTGAATGGGGTGCCCCACGCTTTGGTTGAGGGTGAGGGTGTGAACCACCCCATAGGCTGGCAGATTGGCTTGCCGAGTCCACAGGCGGGCCGTGGTGCCGTCGCTGGTGGCCAGGCGCTGGGAGTCTGGGCTAAAGGCCAGGTGCCGGACGGGCTCGGTGTGCCCGGTGAGGGTGATCTGGCGCGCGCCCGTGGTGGCGTTCCAGAGCTTGACGCTGTGGTCGCGGTCGCCCGTGGCCAGGGTTTGTCCATCGGGGCTAAAGGCCAGAGGTATTAGGGGGTAGCGGTTTGTGGCCCGGTTCACCAGGGTGCGCACCAGCTGCCCAGTGGTGGCATTCCAAAGCTGGAGGGTGTTTTGGTCGGTGGCGGTGGCCAACCGCTGCCCGTCGGGGCTAAAGCGCAGGGTGTGCACCATGCCATCGGCGGCATTCATCGGCACCGTCCGCAACAGCTGCCCGGTTTGCAGGTTCCACAGTTTTAGGGTTTGGTCGGCGCTGGCGCTGGCCAGGGTTTGTCCATCAGGGCTGATGGCGATCGCCCGTACCGCGTACCGATGCCCCTCAAATGTGCGGATCTGCTGACCCGTGGTCGCTGACCAGAGCCGCACCACACCGTAGGACATGCCCGCCAAAACAAACTGACTGTCGGGGGTAAACGCCACGGCATTGGCCACATCCCCAACAATGCGAGTGCCTTGCCCCGCAGGCTCCTGGGGCGGATTCCCCTGGGCCGCCGCCTCTAGGGCTGGCCCCCGATGCAGGGTAATGATGCGGTTGCCGCGCTCGGCGTTCCACAGGGCCAGGGCGCTTTCGCCGGGGCTGCACGATCGCTCGTAGCTGTAGCTGCCGATCGCAATCACCGCCCCATTGGGGCTAATGGCCGAAGACGCGGTGTGAATTGGGCACTGAGAGTTGGGGTAGAGGGACTTTAGATCGATGCTTCTCGCCAGCTGGGGCTGCTGCCAGGAGCCGATCGCCGGAACGGGCAGCTCTAGCGCCGTGTCTACCCAGCTAAATAGCAGCGGCAGATACTGGTTGAACCGTTCGCCCTGCAAATACATGGCATCGATGGTGCAGCTGCCGCAGCTTTCGACCGACAGAATTTTGGCGATTTGCTCCCAGCTCACCCCGGCCCAGGGCAGGTGGCCCACGGGCGCATCCAGGGATGGGTTAATTTCTGACTCGGTTAGCCATTCTCCAGCAATGAAGGTGGGGTCTGCCATGCCGGGGGGGCGCGTCCAGCCGACGCGATCGCCAAAGGCCTTGGCCGCCACCGCCGAATCTACCGGGTTCGCGGCTCTCACCTCAGCCCAAATTTGCTGCTGCACGCTAAAGCCAAACCGACCGCCGCTGGCCTCGACCCAGAGCCGGTCGAGGGTTTGCAGCACCTCGGGGGGAATGTTGGTCGCCAGCGGTGTACCGAGAATCGCGCCACCGGGATGAATCCAGGGGTCTAAAATCCGGCGGGTTTCGGCATCGGCGGCGGGCCAGTCTTGGGCGGCTAGGTGCGATCGCAGCGCCCCCACATCCACCGCCTGGGCCTGGGCCCAGTTCGTTTGCTGTGCGGTCGGGTCTACCTGGGCCTGGAGAGACACCGGCCAGCTCAAGGTCGTTGCCAGCACCAGACCTAGGGCCAAATAGGCCAACCGTTTCAGCTGCTTCATGTTGCCTCGCATCATAGTTTTAGCCCCTGAATAATGGTGTTGAGATGGGGTGTAAAGGTTTCTACCAGCTCTTCGTCTGAAAATGAGCCGCTGGGGTCGCCGCTGATTACCCCGGTGACAAACACATGAACCATGGTGCCGTCGGTGGTCACATAGCCCAGGCTGCGATCAAACAGCGCCCCGTTGGGGTGGGTGATGGTGTAGTCGTAGCGGAGCCCAGGCAGGGTACCCACGGAGATGGCTGTCGGCGTTTCTGCAACAAACTTGAGGGCGGGGTCAGCCACCTGTCGGTCTGCTTCGATGGTGCGGTAGTGGTTGCTCACCCAGGCCTGGAGAAACTCAAGTTCTGACCCTTCGGGCAGCGGTAAGCCGCCCGGCACGGGCACCTCACTGATGGGATGGCTAAAGCGTTCTACGGTGCCAATCAGCTCACCGTTGGCCTCAACGCAGAGCAGCACCGCGTTGACGCAGGGCTTGACCTGCCAGTTTGGGGGAGCAGAGATCGGCCCTAAAATGTCGGCCCAGCCTGATAGGGTGGCCGCCTCGCCCTGGGGAACGGGCGT
Organism: Leptolyngbya sp. CCNP1308; assembly: GCF_034932455.1. Taxonomy (NCBI): domain Bacteria; kingdom Bacillati; phylum Cyanobacteriota; class Cyanophyceae; order Leptolyngbyales; family Leptolyngbyaceae; genus Leptolyngbya; species Leptolyngbya sp. CCNP1308. The sequence goes on from NZ_JAYGIH010000109.1 coordinate 43,493, forward strand.
CTCTGGCGGAGCGAGCGGGGGCTTTGCAGAACAGGCCAGTAGAACCGTGGTGAGTAAGCTGATGCTGACTAGAGTCGGCAAACGAGTAGAGGTTTTCATAGGTTATGGGAGAGAAAGACGTTACGCCCCACCGGGCGAAGGCGGGCAACGTCGGGGCCAAGGTGCTGGTCACGCAGCCTCTAGGGGCGATCGCATGCTTCTCCGAGCCGAAGGATTGCTCCAGATTCTTCAGCCGCCAGCGCGATAATTCCGCACGGTAGGGCAGAGATGACTGCGGTTCAGCTCCTATTTTCCCCAGGGTTGAAGGGTTTTTGGGGCGGTTACCAGAACTGAAACGCCAAGACGCGGCGGTAAACCCGAGCTGAGCGCTAGCGGCCATCGTCTAGTCAACGCGATCGCCCTTGCCCACCGGAACAGCAGCTGTTTGCAATTGAGCCAAACAAGGCTTCACCTGCCTCCACAACTGCACTATTGCTGACCCGAGCGGCAACTCTGTCGTGCGTTCCGGTAGGCCAATCGCTGTAAGAGGATGTTTGAAAAGTCCTATTTCTTGTAGCAAAAGTGGAGATCCTCCTAAATCCCCCTTAAAAAGGGGGACTTTTACCCCCTTTTTAAAGGGGGGCAGGGGGGATCGGCAGGTGACTAAAACTACAGCAAATCACTTTTCAAACGCCCTCTAAAAGTTTATGTAAAATTAAAACCAAAGTTTCTCATACCAAATCCCGAATGAATAAACCCCGATTTGTAGGGGCGTAGCATGCTACGCCCCTACAAATCGGGGTTCCTGATTGCGAATCGGGGTTTACCAAATTGGATTTCGTATAAATGGCGCAAAAGAAGACTGGGAACCCGTTTCCTTCCCTAATTCTTTAAGTTTCTAGGACTGCAAGTGGGCAGAGCGTCAGGATATTTTGCTGCCAGAAAGCCCTTTGAGGCAAAGACTTGCCTCAAAAGTGTCTTAATCAACTGGATATCGGCAAAAGCTATTTATAGATATTGTCGTCAGTTTGGTTAAAACATTCCAACGTCGGAACGTTGGAATGTTCCGACGTTGGAATGTTTTCTGGATATCCCAACCGAGTAGTTACGGCTATAACCGAAGTGTATATAAAAAATAATTGCTGCTGTCGATCACCCCAGTACCTGTCTAGAAAGGCACCGGGATGATCGGCAGCAGATTCATGTCCAAGTTGCATGCCAGCATGGATTAGCGATTGGGGGCGATCGCCCCCCCAATCGCTAACAATCTACGCCGGCATGAGCACCGTATCAATGATGTGAATTACACCATTGTCAGCTGCTACGTCAGCGGTGGTCACCGTGGAGTCGTTGACCTTGACCCCATTGGAGGCGTCGATTTTGACATCAGAGCCTTCAACGGTGGTAGCTGACTTCATTTTGGTTACGTCAGCGGCCATCACCTTGCCAGAAACGACATGATAGGTGAGGACTTTCTTGAGCTTGGTCACGTCTTTTAGCAGGCCGTCTACGGCACCTGTGGGCAGTTTGGCGAAAGCCTCATCGGTGGGTGCAAAGACAGTGAATGGGCCTTTACCCTTAAGGGTATCGACTAGGCCAGCGGCTTTAACAGCAGCCACCAAAGTACTAAATGAACCGGCGTTTACGGCAGTATCTACAATATCAGCCATGGGAATTACCTCAGTTTGTTAGCGTTAACAAGATCATCTGTCACAAATGAGCGGCTAACAATTTGAAGTATTACAGCCCGATGATTGATTTCGGGGTGGATTCGTTGTTTGAAACCGAGTTCTGTCTGTTTATTCGTTTGTCCACAGCAGATTGCCTTGGGCGTATGCAACGGTTGGGAGATTCCCCCTGCCCCTTGAAAAAGAAGGAGCTGAGTCCGCTTCAAATTCCCCTTTAAAGAGAGGAATTTAAGTAAGGGAAATCGCTAGTACGCTGCGGCAGAAATGACCCTACTGTTCAGAATGATTGAAATGCCTGTACCCCAAGGCTTTTTCACTTTGAATTTTGCATTTTGAACTCCGCATAGCGGTACTAGCTTTGGCCAGTAGTCTCCCATCTCTAGATGCACCCCCGGCAGGGGTCAAGCAGGGTTTGCCTACCTTCCAGCACGGGAAGGAGGGAGCTGAGGGCTACCGCTACTCAGCGTAGGCTCCCCTTCTAGTAACAGTGTCCGAATCAGCCGCGCCAAGCCCCGCTGGGCCAGCCCCGCCACCACCTGCTGCCCCATCGCCTGGGTCTCAGGCTTAAAGAGCAGGGTCGGAATTCGGGTCGCCACCTGGGCGGCATCGAATCCAGGGGTATCCTTCAAAATATCTAGAATGCGGCGCAGGTGGTCGAGGTCGCTGGGGGCAGCGGTGGCCGCAGGGGGCAGATCTGGCTTGAGGCCCAGACGGCGCTGCACGGCGGTGGTGAGGTTTTGCACAGTGCTTTGGCCAAAGCTGTCGAGGCCGTTGACCAGTTCAGAGACGATGCGATCGCGCAAAAACGAGCCCCGGTCTGAGAACAAAAACTCCAGGGTCTGGTCAATCAGCCGATCCATATCGTAGTCATCGCTGCTGCGGGCGTTGCGCAGCAAATTCTCCAGCCGGTTCCAGCGAAAGCTGCCGTCTTTAAATAATAGATCTTGCAGCGAGGCCCGCAGCTGCGGTGAGGGGTCGGTCAGCAGGCGCTTGGCCACGTAGGGGTAGGCCTTGCTCAATACCTTAAACTCAGGATCCACGTTGATCGCAATCCCCTCCAGCGTCACCAGCGAGCGAATGATCAGCGCGTAGTAGGCGGGCACCCGAAACGGGTACTCATACATCAGCGCCGAAAATTCGTCGGTAATGCTCTTAAAGTTCAGCTCGGCGACGCTGGCCCCCAGGGCATTGCTAAACACGTTGGCCAGGGCCGGAATAATCGGCGTCAGGTCGGTGTCGGGGGTGAGAAATTCCAGCTTAACGTAGTCATTGGCCAGCCCCTCAAAGTCGCGGTTGACCATGTGCACCACCGCCTCAATCAGGCCGTAGCGCTGGTAGGGCTTGACCTCGCTCATCATGCCAAAGTCGAGGTAGGCCAGCTTGCCGTCGGCCATAGCCAGCAGGTTGCCGGGGTGGGGGTCGGCGTGAAAGAAACCGTGCTCGAGCAGCTGTCGCAGCGAACACTGCACCCCCACGTCGATCAGGTGAGTGGCGTCGATGCCCAGACTGTTGAGCTTGTCGATATTGGTGAGCTTGGTGCCCTCAATCCACTCCATGGTCAGCACCCGGCGGGCGGTGTACTGGGGGTAAATGTGGGGCACGTAGATGTCGGCAATGTGGCCGTAGAGTTTGGCAAACCGCTGGGCGTTTTCGCCCTCGTGGGTGTAGTCCATCTCCTCAAAGATGCGCTCGCCAAACTCATCCATAATGGCGACCAGGTCGCTGCGAATCTGGCTAATGCGGTTGGTGGCGAAGCGGGCCAGCCCCCGCAGAATGTGCAGGTCGAGGGCAATGCTGCGGGCCAGGCCGGGGCGCTGCACCTTAATCGCTACGTCTTCGCCGCTGTGCAGTTTGCCTTTGTAAACCTGGCCAAGGGACGCCGCCGCGATCGGGTTTTCAGAAATTTCGGCGTAGATCTGGCTGGGGGGTGCGCCCAGCTCTTCTTCAATAAAGCGGTAGGCCGTGGCGTTAGGGAAGGGCGGAATCTGGTCTTGCAGCGTGGTCAGCTCTTCGAGAAAAATCGGTGGCACCAGGTCGGGCCGGGTGGAGAGGGCCTGGCCAATTTTGATGTAGGCGGGGCCAAGTTTGGTGAGCATGGTGCGCAGCTGGGCCGCCCGCTTGACCTCGTTTTGAGCACTGCGACCGGCGCGGGCATCGAGCCATAGCTGGGCGAAGAAACTGATCAGCGGCAAGAAGATGCCGACAAACCGTGCCCAAACCTGAAGGGGGCGGCGGCGGTAGTGGGCGGCGATCGCCTCTGGGTCATAGCCAAACGACACGAAGGGATCTTGGGCCTTGGTAGCCAGCGTGCGCGGTGCGGCGGGGTCGGGCAGCGGCGCAGGCAGCACTTCCTCGGTTACCGCAATGACTTCAGCGTCGATCACCTCAGCATCGATAATGTCGATGGAGCCACCGAAGCGCTGAGCCGAATTCTGGTTGGTGTCTAATGCCATAGCACGCTCAGAGAAGAGTAAGGGAACCGAGGAATCAAAGACCGCAGCCTGAAGCATTCCCGTAAACTATTGTAACGGTTTGACTCACGAATCCCCGGTAGTGACCGCCCTACTTCCCCCGATCGGCGTCTGTCAATTGAGAGAGCCTTCGGGTTCCCATCTATGCCTGGCCCGCTCTGGTGGGGGGTGGCCCTGGGCCAAGGGCAGATTTGGATTTTGCTGAACCCGGCGGCACCCCAACTGGATGAGCCGTACCATTTTGCTGGATACGAATTTGTTGAATACGAAATCCCCAATCGAGAAACTCGATTCAAAACAGGAATCACGTAGGGCACTGCACTGTGTTGCCCTAGGCTGTTACGCAGCTCTCGACAGGCTCATCAACAATTGCAGAGTCGCCCGAGGGGCCTAGAACCGTATCGTTGGCAGGGTAAGGCAGGCGCGATCGCATTTCTACCCAGACGGTGTAGGTGGTTTTGGAGACGGTGATGCAGACCTTGTATCCTGGCTTGCCTTCCTCTATGGCGCGAGCATAGGCGCGGCTGCGATCATCCACCGAAAACTGTTGCACACAGGCAAAAAAGTCGTTGCGGTAGAGCATACCGCTATGGATATTCCCATGCCAAAACTTAAACGGCGAAACCAGTGATTCGACAACAATAACGGGTAGCACGGGCGGAATCCACCTGAGGGTCTTCTTTACTTTATGTAACAAATGTAGCGTCTTTCTATCTCCCAAGGTGGATTTGGATCACCTTTTCTATAGATTCGGTTGACCCGGCCGGCCATTCGCCGTAGTTGTGATAGCGGCAGCTGTGGATGTCGATGGCGTAGTGGGTAAAGCCCACCGCCGTGGGACTTGCCTCGCGCTGGAGTGTACTTAGTTCGCGTTGGCGAAGCCTCTCCAGCGGAGAATCGCCCGTAATTGGTTCGCGCTGGGGTGTGCTTGGTTCGCGTTGGCGAAGCCGCTCTAGAGCATCGCTCGTACTTGATTTGCGCTGGGATGTACTTGCTTCGCGTTGGCGACAAAAACGTAGACCGCTGTAGGGTGGGCACTGCCCACCTTTTACCCATGCGTTCGCGAAGCTATCCGAAGGAATCGCAAGCTAGATAGGTTGGGTGAGCACCGCTTACGGTCTGCCTTATACCATCACTGAATATTTGAGGGGAGGGGTTGATGGTGGGTGAACGAGTGGGGTGGTGGGCAGTGCCCACCCTACTTTTGAACTTTGCGCGGATTTATGTGTCGGGAATGTACCCCACGTGGCTTGAGGTGTTAAGTGAGTGCTGCTCTACTCATCAATTGCCCCCAGCCCCTGTAAGACAATGCGCTGCGCCTCGGTCAACCCGGTTGCGCCAGCGAACTGCAACCCCACACACAGGCGCATATCAATGACTTGCAGACATTCACCCGTTTTGGCATCCCATAGCCGCATCGTCTGGTCATAACTGCCGCTGACAATGCGCTGGCCATCCGGGCTAAAGCCCACTGACAAGACAAAACTTGTATGGCCCTCAAAGGGTTCGCCGATGGCCTGGCCCGCCACACCCCACAGCCGCATCGTATTGTCCAAACTGCCGCTGACAATGCGCTCCCCATCGGGGCTAAAGCTCACTGAAGTGACCCAACTCGTATGGTCTTGTCGTATCCACAGCACTCGCCCCGTGGCGGCCTCCCAAAGCTGAACTCGACCGTCACTATCGCCAATGGCAAGCAACTGCCCATCGGGGCTAAAAACAACGGCATGAACCGTTCCTAAAACCTTGTTAAACAGCACCCGGTCAAAGGTGCTATTTACCCCGTTGACCCAGCGCAGACTGATGTTGGCAAAATTGACGCCTGCAATCACGGTTTCAGACAAATCACTGTACTCTAAAGCAAACCGATTGCATCGAGTCAGCAGCGTGATGAGATTGCCCCCAAAGTACTGAACCTCAGCCACTGTTTTGCCACGGGTGGTTCGCACTAAATCCAGCAGGCGTGCGGTCATCACCTGGTCATTCAGCATCGGTACTGCCAGATCCAGCACGGCTTTTGCCAGAGGTGCATCGACCAAAATAAGGCTTAAGTCACTTAAATCATCCAACTCAAATTGGCTGAGGGGGGTAATAGCAACCGGTTCATCGTTCTCGCCCATCTGGCGCTTGAAATAGCCCGACCAAGTATAAAATTGCGGGTCGGTGCTAGCTAGATGAGACTGCTCTCGGGCCACTTCAGTAAAATCATCAGCCAGCACGCCCAACTGCGCTACGAGCTTGTAGGCCACAAAAAACTCCAGCAGCGATCGGTGGGCTGGGCTATAGTCGCCATCGGCATTACGAATCAGCATCGTCTGGCCCATCATGTCGTGGTGCCAGTGATCCAGGGTCTTGTCTTCCTGCACGACATTAGGAAATAACCGCCTGATGCGGTCAGGGATCAGGCGATAGTTAATCGACATCTTTTCGGTCGAGAGCATTTCCCACGACAGCTCACACAGGAAGTAGAGCTTATCGGCCAGAGAGGTAAAGGTGCGACCATTGCGAATGTCTTCCTGCATTTTGTGACGCACGGCATAGAGATATACCCGCGCCAAGTCAATAGGTTTACCCGCTTCGATATCGGGCAGCGCGGCCAAAATTAGTTCGGTCATCACCGGGCGACGGGCCAAATCCAGCAGTTGCGGATTCCTCATTACCTGAATCACGGTTTGCTCATTGGCCTTAAACGAAAAGACTCGCTGAATTTGGTCGTCGCTAAACTTTTCTAACTCCAGCACTTCAAACTGCGGTGATTCTCCAGTCAGGTTTGCCGTAGATGCTTTTAGTTCGGCGTTCAAAAGCGATCTCCCCTCCTTAGCCTCTGGGAAATGCTCCGTGCGACAGGTCAAAATGGCTTTGGCTCCCGGCACCACCGCCTGTGCCAGTTCCCAAAAGTTGTTGATCATCTGCTGCCGATCGACCCGCGCCGCCATTTCATCAAACCCATCAAAAATTAGCAGCAGTTTCCCCATGCGGTTGAGCTGGTTAAATACATTGCTGGTCAGACGAATGTTGTGCTTACTAAAGAAGAACCCGGCTATCACGTTTTCTAAATCCAGCGCTTTAGCATAGTCGCGTAGGGTAATCACCAGCGGTAGGCGGGGGCGTTCTAACCCTTCATCTTTTGCCTTACGGTAGGCTTGCAGCGCAGTCCAGGCATAGTGCAGCGAAAACCAGGTTTTGCCCGTGCCAAACTCCCCCAAAATAGAAATGTGTTCTTTGTTGGGGTCATCCAACCACTGATTAATGTAGGCATCAATGCCACCTTTTTCTTCAGCAAACCGACTCACCCCTAATTTTCGTTGAGTGATGGGGTCAAACTCATCTTTCTGGCAGCCGAGCGGAATGTAGTACTGATCAACCTTTCGCTGCTTGACTTCTGCTTCTAACCAGTCTAGATAGGTGCTGAAATCGGCATTCTCATCCAAAAGCTCGTCAAAGGTGTAGCAAAACAAGTCACGCGCTTGATCAATCTGCTCCTCTGCTAGGGGGCTTTTGCGGCGAGCCGTCACTAGCCATCCTTCATCGGCCTTTTGGGCCTCAACCGATTGCCGCAGTCCCTCCACATCACTCATCTCGGCAACACCGGCAATGCCTCGCACCAGCACCCGGTCAAAGCCCCGTCGTGCTGGAATCTGCAAGATCCACTCAAAGTAATCGTCTTCCCAGATCTCGTAGGGTTCAAAGCTATAGTCGAGCGTTTCAAACCAGCCTTTCATTTGCTGAGACAAGGCATAGGCTTTACATCGCTCAGACTCCGATGCAGGCAATGCATGTAATGAGTTGTCAGCTAACCGCGCGATTTCAGTCCGAATAGCTTCTAAGGTGGGTTGACGTGCGATCTGTTGCTGCAAGTCAGCTATGCCTCGCCGTAAGCTATCTATCTTGTGGTCTTGCAGAGCTTCTTTAGGCGTTCGTGTCCGTTTCGCAACCTCAATAAAAACACTGCTGAAGTGAAAAAACTCTCGTTTCGGATCAACGTTTGCCTCTCTCCAGGCTGCTACCTCAATGGCATCGGTGATTTTGCCGCTTGCATACAAGTCAACGAACTGTTCGCCTTCTTGAAAAAGCTATTGAAACGAGTTGTTGTTGAAGGCATCAAAAAAAATCTGCCGAAACTCTTCTCGCCGCAACAGCTCCAGCATCGGTTCAGGCTTGCCCACGCCATATTCCACCAGAGCATAGGCATACACACCCTGAAACTCTTCCGGTGGATGATACGGGTCAAGGTCAAAGTTCTGGAGCAGCTTGATGACCGTTTCGTTGCGGTTTACCTGAGCCGTAACAGGCCCTTTGAGCACCGAAGCAGGAACTGCTATAGCCCGAATCAGCACACTCCACTCCAGAGGCATAAGCGGCACCAGCAACTGTGAGGTTTCAGCCCATAGTATGGCTCACCTCTCTTAAATTAGGGACCACCCCCTCGCAACTATTGCCTAATCAAGAACACTATGCAGCAGTGAACTGGTAATGCAGCAGCAGCAGTTCCGACTCCATCAAATATGCCATCGCATATTCGCGCCCCTCCAGGTCAGCAACCTCTACCAGATATTGCTTGCTCTCATCCTGGTCAACCACATCCACCACCGTACCCACCTGCCCTCGCGCTAACTGCTCAGCAGCCCCCTCTACGGGCTCTACTAGCGTCAGCCGAGCCACATCAATAGGTTGCAACGTTGCCACCGAGTCAAATAACGCAAGCGCCATGTTTGCCCTACCTGAGAAACGGCGAGCCGCTTAAATCTTACGCACTTTCAGCGGCGTATCCACAGGAGTTCCAATTAAAATACGTGGGTACTAACATGCTGCCCCCATGCTAACGGCCCTGCACATCGAGAACTTTGCCCTGATCGATCACCTCGATCTGCGGCTAGAGGCGGGGCTAAACGTGCTGACCGGCGAAACCGGCGCGGGCAAATCGATCATTCTCGACGCCATCGACGCGGCGCTGGGAGGCAAGGCCAACCAGCGGCTGGTGCGATCGGGCAGCCAAAAAGCCCTGGTAGAAGCCACCTTTGACGTACCCAAAGACATCCACACCTGGCTAGCCGAGCAGGAGTTCCCCGCCGCTGACGGTACCCTCGTGCTGCGGCGAGAGCTGACCCTGGGCAAGACCCTACGCAGCCGCTCCTTTCTCAACGGCAGCCCCGCCACCCGACCCCAGCTAGAGGGGCTGCGGCAAAAGCTGGTCGAAATTACCGCCCAGGGGCAAACGGTGCTGCTCGGCTCGGGCGATCGCCAGCGGGAGTGGCTCGACGGCTTTGGTGGTGCCCCCCTGGTGGCCCAACGCCAGCGGGTCGCCACAGCCTACGATGCAGCAGCCCAGGCCAAAAAAAGGCTGGAAACCCGCCGCAAGGCCGACCAGCAGCGCCGCGACCAGCTCGAGCTGCTAAAAATGCACTGCCAAGACCTAGAGCAGGCCCAGCTCGACGATCCCAATGAGCTAGATCTTCTCGCCCAGGAGCACGATCGCCTCAACCACAGCGTCGACCTACAGCAAAACAGCTACGCCGCCTACCAAATTCTCTACGAGAGCGATGCGGGGGAAAGCGCCGGCGCCGACCTGCTGGGCAAAGCCGAAGCCATTTTGATCGACATGGAGCGCTATGACCCGGCCATTACCTCGATTTTGGGCATGGTCAGCGAAGCCCTCACCCAGATCGAAGAAGCCGGGCGCGCCATCAACGCCTACGGGGCCAGCGTCGAGGCCGACCCCCAGCGGCTCGAAGAAGTCGAAGAACGCATGCGCCAGCTCAAAGCCCTGTGCCGCCGCTTTAGCCGCACCCTGCCCGAGCTGGTGGCCTACCGCGACGAGGTGATTCAATCCTTAGCTGAGCTGTCGGGAGAAGGGCAATCCATTGAGGCTCTGGAAGCCGAGGTCGAGAAGACCCAGGAGATCTTGGGGGATGCCTGCGCCAAACTAACCCAGCTGCGCCAGGGCGTCGCCCAAAAGCTAGAGACGCGCCTGGTCGACGAACTCAAACCCCTGGCCATGGATCGAGTGCAGTTCGAAGTCGAACTCAAGCCCATTGCCCCCACCGCCAACGGGGCCGACGGCATTCGGTTTTTGTTTAGCCCCAACCCCGGCGAACCGCTGCAACCCCTGGCGGAAACGGCCTCGGGGGGCGAGATGAGCCGATTTTTGCTGGCGCTGAAGGCCTGTTTTTCGCAGGTTGACCCAGTGGGCACGCTGGTATTTGACGAGATCGATGTGGGGGTGTCGGGGCGGGTGGCCCAGGCGATCGCCGAAAAGCTCTACCAGCTCGGTCGCCAGCACCAGGTGCTCTGCGTCACCCACCAGCCCATGGTGGCGGCCCTGGCCGATGCCCACTTTCGCGTCGGTAAGCAGGTGGTGGAAGCGGTGGTGGCGAAGGGCCGCAAGGCCGCAGATGGCGAGGGCGAGCGCACGGTGGTGCGGGTGCTGCCGCTGTCGCCCACCGAACGGCAGGAGGAACTGGCCCAGCTGGCCGGGGGTGAGTCGCACCAGCAATCGTTGTCCTTTGCGGAAGCGCTGTTGTCTCAGGCCAACAGTATTCGAGAAAAATTGTGATGTCTGATATCTTGGGGGCGGGATCTCTGAATTTAGCCTATTCGGCGGCGATCGCCGTCGAATCTCCGAAAATTCTAGGCGCTTTGGGTAATCGTCCCTGGCCTGCTCTTAGCTAAATGCTACGGTGGTAGCCAAAAAACAGTTCTCATTTATTTCAGTGGTGTAGCCGTCGCGCCGTAGAACTCAGGATCAGCATCCCATGGATTTTTTCATTGCCGTTGAGCCAGCCCTCGAAGACCCCGCCATTGAGCAGCACCTGCGCCAGTTTTGCCTGGTGCTGTCGGTGTCGCTGGGGGTCGCTACCCTGTCGCGGGTGTTTAGCGTGCTGCGCAACATTCCCTACACCCTGCTGCTGCTGCTGGTCGGCCTGGGTCTGGCGGTGCTGGATGTGCGATTGATCAACCTGTCGCCCCAGCTGATTTTGTTTATCTTTTTGCCGCCGCTGCTGTTTGAGGCCGCCTGGAACCTCAACTGGAAACGTTTAAAGCAGTACGCGGTGCCCGTCGTGCTGTATGCGATCGTCGGCGTGGTGATCTGCGTCGCTAGCCTGGTGTGGGGCTTGCAGACCTTCGCGGGGGCATCCCTGGCGACGGCGCTGCTGGTAGGGGCTAGCTTGTCTGCCACCGACCCTGTATCTGTAGTGGCCCTATTCCGCGAACTGGGGGTCGATAAAAAGCTGACCACCGTGATGGAGGGCGAAAGCCTGTTTAACGACGGCGTGGCGGTGGTGGCCTTTAACCTGCTGCTCGGCATTGCCCTGGGGCTAGAGCAGTTCGATGTCTCGGTGACGGTAGCGCGCTTTTTGGTGTTTGCTGGGGTTGGCATCAGCATCGGCGGGCTAATTGGCTTTGGCCTGTCGTTTCTCACCCAGCGGTTCGACATTCCCCTAGTGGAGCAGTCGCTGACATTGGTGTCGGCCTACGGCACCTACCTGGTGGCGGAGGAACTGGGCGGCTCGGGCGTAATCGCGGTGGTGACTACCGGGCTAATTCTCGGCAACTTTGGCTCGCGCATTGGCATGAACCCCCGCACCCGCCTGGTGGTGTCTGAGTTTTGGGAGTTTATGTCGTTTTTCATCAACTCCATCGTGTTTTTGCTGATCGGTGATCAGGTGCAGTTTCAAGGGCTGATTGACGAGCTAGACAAGATTTTGATTGCGATCGCCCTGATGATTGCCGCCCGCGCCGTCAGCATTTTTGCCCTCGGTGCCCTCAGCAACGCTGTCACCGGCCCCGAGATGGATTTGCCAGTGAAGGGCCAGATCGTTCTCTGGTGGGGCGGGCTGCGGGGGTCGGTCTCGGTGGCTCTGGCCCTGAGCGTGCCGGTCATATTGAGCGATCGCCAGGAAGTCATCTCCATCGTCTTTGGCGTCATGCTGTTTACCCTGCTGGTGCAGGGGCTGACCACCAAACCCCTGCTAGAATATCTGGGCCTGCTGGGCGATCAGCCCATGCGGGTGGAGTACAGCCAAATGGCCGCCCACCGCGTCGCCCTCACCCGCGTCATGCAGCGCCTAGAGGATATGAAGGTCAACGAAGAGTTTGACCCCGAGTTCATCGGCTACCAGATGGCCCTGGTGCAAGGGCAGCTCCACGAAGTCAAAGAGAAACTGGCCACCCTAGAGCAGCAAAACGACAGCATTCGCGAGTACGCCTCCGAGCAGCTGCGGGAAGAACTGCTGGCGATCGAGTCGGATACCTACGCCGAGTTCATTCGCGCCGGACAGCTGAAAAATACTCTGACGCCGCTGCTGGAAGAGGTGTTGCCCGATCGCCTAGGGGAAGCGCACTAGTGCCGGCCGCTACGCGGAGTTCAAAATGCAACGTTAAAAATGAACAATCTTCAGGGTGTCAGCGTTTCAAACCTCCTGAACGGCAGGTTTATGTACCAGGGAAAATTTTGAATTCAGGCTTTCCGGCTAATTCAAAACTCAACACTCAAAACTTTCATCACCCCACGCTATCTAGCTCCTGATGCCAGATCTGCTCCTGCAGCGCTTCGTTCTCTAGGCTGAGGGCCACGGCTCGCTGCTTGAGGCCGTCGCGCTCGGCGGCGATCGCCTGGCAGCGGTATTTGAGGCTGGTTTGCTGGTGAAACTGCTGCCCTAGCTCGCTGCTGAGTTCGGCAATTTTTTGCCGCTGGGCCTCAACGATGGCCTTGAGGGCGATGGGGTCGTTATCTAACGATTGGCCTTCCTCTAAGGATTGGGACTGGCCCACCGGAGCCAGGGCCAGGGGGGCAGTAGACGACTCGACTGGCCCGCCCACACCCTGGCTGCCGCCGTTAGTGTAGGCCTGCATGCGGGCCAAAGTCACCTGGTGGCGGGTGAGGGTGTTGTCGAGGTGCTGAATGTGCTGCTGGGCCGCCTGGAGCTGGCTGCTGAGGCTGACGGTGAGCGATCGCGCGATCATCACCTCAGAGTTCAAATCTAGATCTTGCGAGGGGGCGCGGCCCAGGGCCAGGCTCTGGTAATAGTTCTTCAGGCGCACCAGGTAGTCTTGCACCTCAGACTGGCCCTGGTGAATGCGCGATCGCAGCCGCTCTAGCTCCAGCTGTTGGTCAGCCACCAGCCCCTTCACCCCGGCCAGCAGCTGTTCAAACACCTGGGCTTGCCACTCGTCTTTGGCCTCGAGCTGCTGCTTGAGGTTGACAATAATCTTTTGCTGAACGTTGGAATATTCTTCAGTCTGGGCGAGATGGGCCTGGAGCATCTGGTGATTTTCCACCTGCTCCTGCATGTCTTCGATAGACTCTCTGGCCTGGTCAAGGGCCTGCTGCAGCAGACAGACGCGCTGAACCAGCTTGAAGTCCAGCGAACTTTCCTGGAACATGGGCGAAACCGATGAAAAGGAACTCGGGACGAGGTGACGACCTGGAGGGAACGACCGGCAAAGGACCACCGGACGGCGGGTTTATGGATGCGTGTGCTGGGGGCTATAGATGCTTGGGTTTAAGGTAGCAGTACCCTACCAGACTTGACCGGGGGGTGACTGTGGGGGGCACTACCGGGGGCCAATCTGACATTGAAACTTTACATGGTAGATGCGGCTAAATCGACAGGGGCTACAGCCCTAAATTTAATCTACTCAAAATCCCGGAATTAGCCACCACAGGCTCAGCCCCAACAGCCCGGTGCAGGTGTGCTGAATCCACCGCTGGGGGCCAGATTGGCGACAGATTTTGACCGTCAGCCACACCGACAGCGCCATGCCCAGCAGCAGCGTCACACCCTGGAGAAAGGCTACCACTGCGGGGTGGGCAACCCAAACCGGCAGATTCACCCCTGAGGCCCCAAAGGTGGCCAAAGACACGGGCAAAATGCGCCCGCCCTCCCCCAGACCTAGGCGCAGATAGTGGGCCAGGTTGGCGGCCCACACCAGGGGCAGATAGCCGTAGGCCAGGCGCACCGCCGGACGCCGGGGCAGCCCCTGGGTTTTGCGCCAGAGCCACTGCCCGCCTTCGACGCTGAGGGGCAGCAGGGCGGGCAGCGCCAGCACCCCAAAGGCCACCAGGCTGTGGCCCACCACCGTATCGAGCGGCAGCTGAATGCCCAACTGGGTCTGGATCTCGGGCAGGCGGTGCAGGTAAACCGCCCCCAGCAGCAGAAACATCAGCGCCACCTCAGACGCGCGGGGCCGGTGCGTCGTCCACAGCTCAATGCCGGGGGGGCGCAGGTTTAGCTCGACCGAGCGGTGGGGGCAGGCCTTGAGGCAGGTCATGCAGAGCACGCAGTCGCGGTTGTCTTCGAGCTGGGCCGGGTGCGAGTACAGGGGGCAGCCGTTGGTTTCCTGGCCCTCGCCTTTTTGGGGGCCGCCCTTGTAGCACTGGTAGGTGGTGCATTCTGCCGAGCAGGTGCCCTGCTGCGCCCGCAGCTCGGTGATCGAGAGTTTGGCAAACATGCCGTTCATGCCGCCGATGGGGCACAGGTAGCGGCACCAAAACCGCCGCTCAAACAGAGCCGAGAAGATCATCGCCCCGGCGGTAATCAGCAGCAGCAGGCAGGCGGAGAGGTAGGCGGCATCTTCCAAATTCCACACCTCTTCCCACACCAGAATCAGGGTGAATAGGCCAAAGAGAAACCAGCCCCCCCAGCGCTCTGCCGCCTCCCGGGGCCAGCGTTTGAGTTTGCCGGGGAACAGCTTTTGCGAAATCCACTGGGTAACTTCGCCGTAGATCATAAAGGGGCAGACGGCGCACCACAGCCGTCCCACAAAGGGGAAGCTCAGCAGCACCAGGGGCCACCACCAGGCCCAAAACACCGTTAGCGCCACATTCTCGCTGCGCTGCTGGGGGCCAAACCAGAGCAGGGCGATTACCACGGCGAACAGCCCTAGGGTGATGCCGTAGTTGATGCGATCGGGCCACCAGGGGCTGCGCAAAAACCGCCGCAGGTTGGGGTAGCGGTTGAGCAAATTCAGCCGCAGCTGTTTCTTCTTGCTCTGGGCAGGCCAGATAATCTCTTCGGTGATTAGCCCGCCGCCCGAGAGCTGGGCCGCCGCCCGCTCGACTAGGTTCTCTAGCTCGCGCAGGTTGTCGGGAAAGTCGTAGGACTGAAGACGGCGGACGGCCTCTGGAGTCAGCGTCAGCCGTCCGGTACTGCGACGGCGGCTAATCAGCGAGAGGTAGTAGTTGACCCAGTCTTCGATGTCGGCCTTGCGCACCCGCAGGGGCGGCACCTTGATGGTCTCTTCCACGCGATCGTCTAGGGCGGGCACGGCCTGCTCAGCCAGCAAGATAATGCGGGCTTCGGCGGTGACGGGCGGGACGGTTTCGCCGTCGCGGCTGACGGGGCGATATTGCCCCGTCTCTAGCAGCTCGCCCACAGCTTCCGCTAGATCGGCCCCCAGTTCTCTGGGGTTGTTGAGCACCAGGGTGCCTGCGCCCAGGGCCGCTAGCAGCCCCATGCGCCCCCCCGCCCGGCCAAACAGGTCGGCCCCGCTGGCCTGGAGCTGGCCGCAGTTGACCTTGATGATGGGCAGCCGCCGCTGCTCAGAGCCAAAGTGAATTAGGGCCGCCAGGTTGTCTTTCTCTAGCCCCGGTTCGCCAAAGATGAGCACCGAGTTGCGATCGCCCGCCGCTTCGCGCAGCTGCGCCCGCAGCCGATTGGCGTAGCGGCTGCGGCCAATTACCCCCCGCCGGGCCTTGGCCACCAGGTAGGGGCGCAGGATGGCCTGGCGCTCTTGCTCTTGCTCAGCCTCAGACGACAGCCGCTTGACTACGTCTACCAGCTGCCGGGTAAAGGTTTGCAAAATGTCGGGGTGCTGCTGTATCAGGGTTTGAAACTGGTTGCGATCGACAAACCAGAGGGTGCTCTCGCTGAGGGTTTGAATGGTTTTCTCAACCGGCTGGTCGAGCAGCAGGGGCTCCAGGTTCAACACCGCGCCGGGCAAGAAGCTGGCCCCGCCCAGGGTGGCCTCGGTGCCGAGCTTGCCCTCCCAGAGAATGTAGAGCCCCTGGGGAGGTTGGTCGGCTTCGACGACGGTTTCTCCGGCGGCGAGGGTGATGGGCTGGAGGGCTTGGGCGAGGGGCTCTAGAGTCGCCTGGGGCAATACGCTGAGGGGGGTGCGCTCCTGTAAAAAGATCGCCCGGTCGGATACAGTCATGGCAGTTCACCCACGCTCTACACGGTGTAGCCCCATGATGATGGCAAATGACCTCTGGGTGCCTCTGGCATTACTCAGCTTAATCATTGCGGCGGCGATCGCCTTTAGCCGCGCGAAGTAGGGTAATTTACGTTGAAGACTATTATCCTTGGCGGATACGACAATTATGCAGTCTGGTCAACCGCGGGGAAGGCATTCTGGAGGTTTCCACGCGCCCTTTGGAGTTTTTGTGAATCTTGATGAGTCCCCTGCCAAAGGGTTAATTAAAATCCCCGACTTTTTAGATGAGGGAGACATGCGCGAAGACATGGACCCAGAACTCGGCATAACCATAGGCGCTGTCGTTATTGGCTACAACGAAGGCACTCGTCAAGAAATTTATCTCAGCGCTAAGCCCAGCGTGCTGCATAAAGCACTGGTGCCCCTTCAAATGCCTGCTTTAGCTAGTTGAATGGTATTCCCATTCCCCGCAGCGATAAACTACACGAAGCCCGGTTAGAGGGCAACCGTATTGGCGCAAGCAATGTGGCATAGCAGCGTAATGGATTGGCGCAATGGATTGGCGCAGTAGATCGCTTAATTGGTCATGCGATCGCTAACCCAGCGGCGAAACACTTCAACAACCAGACCTCACGGATCCTCGCTTTATTTGTGCCTTAGAGTACCAGGGCATGGCCTACTCAGCCTCGTCGCCAAACCACTTGACAATCAGCTCTTCCATTAGGCCGCTCGACTCCATGTCGGCCAGCACCCGGTTGAACTCACTGGTGAGTTCCGAGTCTTTGGGGAAGGCTACAGCAGACCCCACCGGCCCCTCTTCAGGTATTTCTATCGCTTCGAGGTCGGGGTTGTTGGCCAAAAAGCCAGCGGCCACGGTGTCTTCAATGATGGCGGCATCAATGCGGCCCGACTTTAGCTCCTGCACAATTTCGTTGATGCGGTTAAGCGGAGACAGCTCCATGCCGGGGGTCTCCGCCGCCAGATCCTCGGCCAACCCCTCCTGAATCGAGCCCAGCTGCACCCCCACGGTTTTGCCTTCTAGGTCGGCAGGAGTGGCAATGTCGCCCCCCGATGGAAACACAATAGTTTGCTTGGCATCGTAGTAAATCTCAGAAAAATCGACGTTTTGTAGACGTTCTTCGGTCGGGGTCATGCCCGCCATCACAAAGTCGGCCCGCCCCGCTTGCAGCGCCGGAATCAAGCCATTGAAGTCGATGTTGGTAATCTCTAGCTCGTAGCCCAGCTCTTCGGCAATGTGGCGGGCAATATCGACATCAAAACCGACAATTTCTTCGGTGCCCCCGGCGGTTTCCACAAATTCGTAGGGGGGATAGTCGGCGGAGGTGGCCATGGTTAAAACGCCTCCCCCGGCTTCGTCGCCGCCAGCCGACTCATCGCCGCCGCAGGCCGTAGTGAGCCCGATGGTAGCCAGGGCAACAGCGGTGGTGGATGCTAGAAACCAGCGTCGCTTCATGGTCTTTCCTCACAAACTATTGGGGGCGATGGGCGGTGATTGCCCAGTCGGCAGACACACTCTAGGGCAAGGGCGCAATTCCTGGCTAGCGCCTGGCGAGAGATAGATCTATCAGCCCCAGAGCAAACTTTGATATAGCTTGCAGAGAAAAAAAGCTACTGGAAGTAGCGAGGACTACTATTTCGCTAAGTCCTTACCCTAGGGGGTAACATCTTCAGGCAAAAAGCGATCGCCCAGATGGTTCGTAGACCACTGGTATTCGACGTCGATTTTGACCTGCTTACAGGTTTCTTCGAGCTGGCGCTGCTGCGATAGAGCCTTACGCAGAGCAACGATCAGCTCCTGCACCTGCACCCGAATCTGAGGATTTTGGTAGGCCACCGACATCGTCTGCCGCTCTAGCAATCGCAGCAGCAGCTCGTAGTGAATATGGGAGGGTAGCGGGAGCGGTTTGCCTAAATTTGCCATTGCGGTGCCCCAGGGTGCGATCTGTTGATTAAACCAGGAAGTCGTTAAAGGCTTCAGTATCTAATTCGTGTTTTTTTCGTAAAGCTGGTCAATGGCCAGCCCCGGATCGGGTTGACGAATCAGCGATTCGCCTACCAGCACGGCTCCTACCCCGGCTGCCGCTACCGCCCGCAGGTCGGCAGGGGTGTGAATGCCTGACTCGCTGACCACCAGAGCATTGCTGGCGGCTAGAGCCTCGCGCCGCGCCGCGATTAGCTCAGCGGTGGTCTCTAGACGGGTGGTAAAGGTTTCTAGATCGCGGTTGTTGATGCCAATTAGCGCCAGGTCGGGCACCGCCAGCACCCGATCCAACTCTTCTAGGGTGTGAACTTCGACCAGCACCGCCATGCCCAGAGCCTTGGCGATCTGCACAAAATAGGCCAGGTCTTGGTCAGAGAGAATGGCGGCAATCAGCAATACTGCGTCGGCCCCCTTAGACCGCGCCAGATACATCTGGTAGGGGTAAATGATGAACTCTTTACACAGCAGCGGCAGATCGACCGCCTGGCGAATCTGAACCAGGTACTCGAAATCACCCTGAAAGAAGGTTTTGTCGGTGAGCACTGAGATGCAGGTGGCTCCATGGGCGGCGTAGGTTTGGGCGATCGCCACCGGGTCAAAGTCGGGACGCATCACCCCCTGGCTGGGGGAGGCTTTTTTGACTTCGGCAATCAGTGCTGGGGTGGTGCGACCATCTCGCAGGGCGGCGATAAAATCTCTGGGCGGTGGGGCATCGAGCACCTGTCGCTGCAGATCGGCCAGGGGCAGACGCTCCCGCAGTTGGGCGACTTCGGTTTCTTTGTGCCAAACAATTTTTTCTAAAATATTTCTCGGCTCGGCATCATCCACTTTGATTTGGTATTGCAAGTGCTTGACCGAAACAGCGGGGTTGGGAGGGCGGCGACGAATCTTCATCTTTGGCGTTTGAATTGACGATTTTGGAACGATTTTGAATCGTAGGGTGGGCAATGCCCACCACTGTCTGAGCTAATTACTAGCGAGGCAGGGAAGTTGGGGCACAGTGGCGATCGCAAACACCGTACTCCTGGTCTTCCCCCCGGCGGGAAGGTGGGCATTGCCCACCCTACGGGGATTAGGCGGAGACAACGACGGCGCGCTTAAAGGCTTCGTCGAGCACTTCCGAGAGGGTAGGGTGGGTATGGACGCAGAACGACAGATCGGTGACGGTCTGGCCGTTGGCGATCGCATTGGCTGCCTCCTGAATCAGATCCGCTGCGTGCAGACCAATAATGTGAGCCCCGAGAATTTCGCCGGTATCTTTGCGGTAGATCACCTTGGCCAGCCCATCGACTTCGCCCTCGGCCAGGGCCTTGGAGTTGCCTTTAAAGTAGGTCTTCACGGTGTCGATAGCAAAGCCCTCGGCCTCGGCCAGGGTCTTGGCGGCGGGTTCCGTCAGGCCCACAAAGCTGACCTCGGGGTGGGTAAAGGCCGCTGCCGGAATGCTCAGGTAGTTGATTTTACGAGGCTCGCCGCAGATGGTTTCCACCGTGAGAATGCCCTGGGCCGAGGCGGCGTGGGCCAGCATCATTTTGCCGGTGGCATCGCCGATCGCCCACAGGTGAGGCACCGGCTGACCGTCGCGCAGCACTTGCAGGTGGTCGTCCACTGGAATAAAGCCCCGGCGATCGGTTTCCACACCGACCTTCTCTAGTCCCAGCTCTTTAGTGGCAGGGATGCGCCCAGTGGCCACCAGGCAGGCATCTACTTCCAGCGTCTCGACCACTTCGCGGGTTTCGCGATTGGCCAGCTCAATCACCACCGGGTTGCCGGGGGTGACCTTCTGGGCAATCACCCCGGCTCTCGTTTCAATGTCGCGGGGGGCGATCAGCACCCGCTGGGCGATCTTGGCGATGTCGGGGTCGAAGGTAGGCATCAGCTGGTCCAGCGCTTCGATAATCGTGACCTCGCAGCCCAGGGCGGTGTAGACATCGGAGAACTCCAGACCGATGTAGCCGCTGCCGATAATGGCGATCCAGTCGGGCAGCCAGTCGAGCTTCAGGGCTTCGTCGCTGGTGAAGACGGTCTTGCCGTCGGTTTCAATGCCGGGAGGCACAAAGGGCACCGAGCCGGGCGACAGAATAATGTCTTTGGCGGTAACAATTTTTTCGCCGTCGGGGGTGGCGATCGCCGCCTTCTGCTCCCCCGCCAGCCGCGCCCAGCCTTTAATAATGTCGACCCCCAGCCGGGTGAGGCTGTTGGTCATGTCGCCCTGAATCTTGCTGACCAGGTTTTTGGCGTGGTCGGCAATGGCCTCGCGATCGTAGCTGACATTCCCCACCGAGATGCCCAGGGATTTTAAGTGGTGCTCGTTGCGCAGCTCCCGCACCCGACCCGACGCCGCCAGCAGCGCCTTCGAGGGAATACAGCCCCGGTTGACGCAGGTGCCCCCCATCACATCGGCTTCAACAATGGCGGTTTTTAGCCCCCGCTTCACCGCATGCAGGGCGGCACCGTGGCCTCCTACCCCAGCGCCAATAATCAGCAGGTCGTAATCAAATGCGTCGCTCACAGCAGGCTCCTGAACAGGTAGTCTAAACGGGGTTAATTTCAGCTTAAAGGGCAAGCTAGGTTATTGAGGGATTTTGCCCTCAGCCTAGCCGTAAACCTGGGCCATAGACATAGGGTCGTAGGGTATGAGCACTACGACAAACAGAGTTTCCTTTCATTCTTGACCACCGAGAGCAATCAGACAAGTTGGGGACGGGGATGGGGGGGATGAGGTAGAGGGGGGATGGGGTGCAGTTCAAAATTCAAAACTAGACGTTGCCTAACTCCCTAGCTTCCTAACTCCCGCTGCCGCCGCGCCTCGTAGAGCAGCAGTGCCGCCGAAATTCCCACGTTGAGAGACTCTACGGCTCCGGCCATGGGGATGCGCACCTGCACTGTGGCCTGGCGCTGAAGGTTTTCTGATAGCCCGGCCCCCTCGTTGCCCAGCACAATCACCGTGGGTTTAGTGAAATCCACCGACCAATAGTCCACCGTGGCGTGGGAACTGGTGGCCACTAGCTGCACTCCGGCCTGATGCCAATTGGTCAGAAGAGCATTCATATCGTCCATCACCGCCAGGGGCAGGCGAAACCACTGGCCCGCTGAGGCCCGCAGCACCTTGGGGTGGTCGGGGGCGACGCTGTCGGCGCTGAGCCACAGGCCATCGACCCCGGCGGCCACCGCCGTGCGAATAATGGTGCCCAGGTTGCCGGGGTCTTGCAGGGTTTCCACTGCTAACCCAATGCCCTGAAGATCGGGGCTGGGCGGGCGCAGGAGTTGGGGGGCGATCGCCACCACTCCATCGGGATGCTGGGTCGTCGCCATACCTTCCAGCAGCGCATCCGATACCAGCTCGACCCGCTCGGCTTGCTGATCTAAGGACAGCACCAGATCGGGGTGGGCCTGCTGCCAGGCGGGGGTGTAGCAAACAATATCTAGGGGATAGCTGGTGGCGAGGGCTTCCTGGATCAGGTGGGTGCCTTCGAGTAGAAACTGGTGCTGCGATCGCCGTGCCTTAGCCTGGTGCAGCTTTCTAAAAAGTTTAACCAGGGGATTTTGCAAGCTCGTAAGCATGACTGGATCCCCTGGTTAATCGTTTGACTGTCGCTGGCGACTATTGAGATGCGGAACCCGGGACTTGAACCCGGATGTTATTGCTAACACTAGGACCTGAACCTAGCGCGTCTACCAATTCCGCCAGTTCCGCTGGCCGGGCGTTATTACCGCCGCGATTTGTAATCATGCACTGACTTTGCACCAGAGTCAAGCTTGTAAAAAAAGATTTCGTGATTTTATGCGAATCGGCTATCCTGATGTGGCCAAGCCCGGCAAATTAAGTCTTGACTACTGTGGCGAAATTGATGATTTCGAGTAGAATCTAGACGAAATTTGGGAAAAGGTGGAGTTATCAGTCGTGGAGGACACCGCTATCGTTACGTCCATTGGTTTACCCAACCCTGTAGCCGCTGCCGAAGCGGATGGTGCTGTCCTTGAGATCACCGGCGGTACTCCCCTGAGGGGGCAAGCGACCATCAGCGGGGCCAAAAACTCGGCCCTGGTGGTGATGGCCGGTACCCTGCTGTGCTCACAGCCCTGCCGCATTCGCAATATTCCTCACCTGATGGATATTGAGCGCATGGGGGAGGTGCTCACCGCCCTTGGAGTAGGCCTTAAGCGCGAAGACGATGCCCTGGTGGTAGACGCCACCACCATTGCCCACACCAAAGCGCCCTACGACGTGGTCAGCCGCCTGCGGGCCAGCTTTTTTGTCATCGGTCCGCTGCTGGCCCGTATGGGGGTAGCCCGCATTCCCCTACCCGGCGGCTGTGCGATCGGGGCCCGCCCAGTAGAACTCCACGTGCGTGGGCTTCAGGCTATGGGGGCCGACGTACACATTGAGCATGGCACCGTGCACGCCTACGTACCCGGCAGCGGCGGCAGGCTGCAAGGGGCCAAAATTTATCTCGACTACCCCAGCGTGGGGGCCACCGAAACCCTGATGATGGCCGCTACCCTGGCCGATGGCGAAACCATTATTGAAAACGCCGCCCAAGAGCCCGAAGTCACCGACTTGGCCAACTTCTGCCGGGCCATGGGGGCACGGATTCGCGGCGCGGGCACCAACACCATCACCATTGCTGGGGTGCCCAGCCTGCACAGCACCGACTACGGCATTATTCCAGACCGCATTGAGGCCGGTACCTTGCTAGTGGCCGGGGCCATCACCCGCTCCGAAATCAGCCTTCACCCCGTCATTCCTGAGCACCTGACCGCTGTGATTGCCAAGCTCCACGACGTTGGTGGCCAGGTGGTAGTCGATGGCCCCAGCCGGGTGCGCTATGTGCCCTCCCGCAGAATTGCCCCCACTGACATTCAAACCGGGCCGTTTCCGGGCTTCCCCACCGATATGCAGGCTCAGTTTATGGCCCTGATGGCGGTCGGCGAAGGCAGCAGCCTGATCACCGAAACGGTGTTTGAAAACCGCCTGCGCCACGTGGCCGAACTCAACCGCATGGGGGCCGATATTCGCCTCAACGGCAACTGTGCCATTATCAAGGGCGTTCATCAGCTGTCGGGAGCGCCGGTGTTGGCCACCGACCTGCGGGCCTCGGCGGCGCTGGTGCTGGCCGGTCTAGCGGCCAAGGGCACCACTACCATCCAGGGTCTGCACCACCTCGATCGCGGCTACGACGATCTGGAGGGCAAGCTCCGGCTACTGGGCGCAAACCTGCGTCGCTATAACGATGGCTCGATTCCCGCTATTTAGCGTTAGGCGCTAACGGCGATCGCATTCACAGAGGGCCAGAGTAGGAAGCTGCTTTGGCCCTTTACTCTGATGGCTAGGGATTGGGTTGGCGATCGCGCTCTTATATACAGACCGGCCCCCCGATCGGCACCTTACACTAGCAATAGCAATCTTCTACTAGTTGACTTGTCTATGACCCTGGCTCGCCCCGCTACCGACTGGGATGCTCTAGCCCAAGCTTTTGGAGCGATCGAAACCATTCGCGACCCCAACCAGCGCGAAAAACTTTCCAAAGACTACTACTATTTCAGCCCGGTGCTAAAGGATCAGCTGGCGGATTTGGTGGCCGACTTGATCGTGCGCCCCACCAGTGAGGCAGAAGTATTGTCGGCGGCCAAGGTCTGTGTCGAGGCGCGGGTACCTGTTACCGTGCGAGGGGCGGGCACTGGCAACTACGGCCAGTGCATTCCCCTAGAGGGCGGGGTGGTGCTGGATCTCAGTAAAATGAACGCGGTGAAGCGGGTAGAGCCAGGAGTAACCTGGGTCGAGCCGGGGGCTAAACTCTCCGCAATTGATAAAGTCACCCGCGAAACCGGCTGGGAACTGCGGATGTACCCCTCCACCTACCGCACGGCGACCATTGGCGGGTTCATTGGCGGCGGCAGCGGCGGTATTGGGTCAATTATGTACGGGCAATTGCGCGATCGCGGCAACCTCAACGCCGTGCGGGTTGTCACCTTCGAGGACAATCCAAGGGTGATCGAGCTGCGGGGCGACGCGGTGCAAAAGGTTAACCACGCCTACGGCACTAACGGCATTATCACCGAGCTAGAGATTCCCCTCGGCCCGGCCTACCCCTGGGCGGAGGTGATTGTGGCCTTCGACGACTTTATGACCGCCGCCCATTTTGGTCAGGCCCTGGGCGATGCCGATGGGCTGATCAAAAAACTGATCAGCATCCACGCCTGGCCGATTCCCAACTATTTTGCGTCGCTGAAACCCTACCTACCCGAGGACAAAGCGGCAGCGCTGCTGATGGTGGCCGAGCCTTCCCTGGCTCTATTTGGCGAATTGGTGACGGAATTTGGCGGCACCATTACCTACAGCAAATCGGCCCAGGAGGCCAGCAAAGGCGCACCCCTGGCGGAGTTCACCTGGAACCACACCACCCTCCACGCCCGCAGCGTTGATCCCTCACTCACCTACCTACAAACCCTGTTTCCCTACGACCCCAAGCTGGAGCGGGTGCGCCACTTCTACGAGCACTTTGGCGACGAGGTGATCATGCACCTGGAGTACCTGCGCATGGGGGGCAATACGATTCCGGCGGCGCTGCAAATTGTGCGCTACTCGACCCCGGAACGGCTGGCGGAAATTATTCGCTACCACGAAGAGCACGGCGCGCTGATTGCCAACCCCCACACCTACCTGCTCGAAGACGGCGGTATGAAGAAAGTGGACGCGGTGCAGGTGGATTTTAAGGCTGAGGTTGACCCCTATGGGCTGCTTAACCCCGGCAAAATGCGCGGCTGGTTAGAACGAGCTGAGGCGAAATAGAGGCTGTTGTGGCGATCGCGAGTCCATTCACCGACGAAGACCGAATTGAGTCACTGAAGGCAGCCGTTCTCGCGGGTATCGCTGCTGGGATAGTGGCGGCAGTGCTGCTACTGGCCCATCGGGTGCCATCCCTCGGTTTGGGCGCAGCCCTGACCTCGATCGCATCAGGTCTAAGCGGCAGCACCTTTTGGGTCAGCGCCCTCATTGCCGGACTCTCCGGCGGACTCTTCGGCATCACCTATCGCTACGCCGTGCGCCAAGACGAAAACTCCCAGCTGAAAGCCGGAGTGGTGCTGGCCTTTAGCCTGGTGCGGGGGCTGGCTCTGGTGAATGTGGCGGCGGCGGTGAGCCTGCGGGGCTGGCCCTTTGCAGCGGCGATCGCAGAAAGCCTGCTCATATTCACCACCGCCGCCGCCAGCCTAGAACTTGCCCGCCAGCAAAACTGGATACAACCTGTGAAATGAGTCAGGAATTATATAGAGTCCATGCCCAAAATCTTTTGCGCCAGAGCTAATGCCTGGGGCCGACTGAGTTTGCCCTGGGCGGTTCTGGGTAGGGCGCTAACGAGAATCCACTGCTTGGGTAGTTTGTAAGGGGCTAGCAGCGATCGCAGCAACCCCGGCAGGTCTGCCAGCCGTTTTGCAGAATCCATCACCACCAGGGCGCAGAGCCGCTGACCCCAGCGATCGCACGGCAACCCCACCACACAGGCATCGCTCACCCAGCCCGTTGCCAACAGCACCGCCTCGATCGCTTCAGGAAAAACATTCTCGCCGCCGGTAATGATTTTGCTGCTGCTGCGCCCGACAATGTGCAGATAGCCCCCAGCATCGAGATAGCCCATGTCATCGGCAGTGAACCCCGTAGGGTGGGCAGTGCCGATGACATGGGCAACCTTTTCGTTGTAACCCTGATCGCTAGAACAATCCGTATATCCCAAAGCCAGGGATTTGGTCTGAATCACCACCCGCCCCGTTTGCCCCGATCGCTGAGGCTGGCCCTGGTCGTTGAGAATAGCGAGATTGACGTGGGGCAACGGTCTGCCGCTGCTGCGGTTTCCGGCCAAAAATTCCTCTGGCAGTAGGGTGGCGACCTGGGCAGCGGTTTCGGTCATGCCGTAGGTGAGGGCAACGGGAATGCCCAAAGATTGCGCTTGGTCGAGGAGTGACTTTCCCGCCGGAGCGCCCCCCAGCAACACCGCCCGAAAGCTTTGTAGCCAGGGGATAAATTCATCACCCAGGGCTAATAAATCCTGAAGCTGAGTCGGCACTAGCGAGAGAAACCCGCCGGGCGGCAGCAGCCACCGTTCCCTATTTTTGAGTTTGCTGTAGGACTGAAGCGCTAGCTGCCCGCCCGAAGTTAGCACCCGCAGCGCCTGCATCAGCCCGCTAACGTGGAACAGCGGCAGCACGCAGTAGGCTTGGACGGCCCCCACCCCAAAGTGAGCCCGAAATCCTGCAATGGCGACGCTCAGGGTATCCCAGGTATGTACCGCAAACTTGATCTGCCCCGACGATCCACCTGTAGGAATGAGAATTTGCCCTGGTTGACTTTCCCTGACTTGGCAGGGGTAGCTCTTGATTCCTGGGCGAAGGGGAGCATTCAAGTTAGGACTAACCAGGGCTTGTAGCTGCTGGCGATCGCGATCGCCCCAGCGCGGGTTAGCCAGTACCACGGTGCAGCCCTCCGACCAGGCCGACAGGCAGGTCGCCAAAAAAAGCAGCGGGTCAGGCTCGATGATTAAAACTCCGGGGCTGTGGGCACCGCAGGATTCTTTGTACGCAGCAAAAACAGATATCAGTTCACCAAGGCGCTGCCAAAATTCCTCACTGCTGAGGCCAATCAGCCAGCCGTCGCCCCAGCGAGTTTGAAGCAGCGTTTTTAAAGTCTGTCCCATAGTTCGGCGGGGGTGAGGGTATCCCAGTCGTCGGCAAACCACCCCTGGGTGCAAAAGCCCAGCGCTGGAGCCGGGGAAGGAGAACAGCGGGCGGCGATCGCCAATGCAGCCCGTCGTCCGATCGCAGTTTCAAAGGCAGAGGAAAAGACTAGGCGGGGCTGATGCTGTTGGCAGAAGGCTTGAAGCCGCTGGGGCGAACCCGCGATCGCAGGCTTGACCACAAACACCCCTCGCCAGCCCCGTTGCCAACAATCCTCTAGCTGAGCTACCGTAGCGACCGATTCATCCAGGGCGATCGCGGTTTGATATCGCTCCCCCAGCGCTGTCATGGCCGCTAGCTGATCGGGCGGCAACGGCTGCTCTAAATATTCAACAGTAGCCCATTGAGGATTGGCGTTGATGCGATCGCAAACCGCCAGCCACTGCTCGGCCTGGGCCAAACTCAGCCCGCCATTGGCATCGAGCCGCAGTCGAGCATCGGGGGGCAGGGCTTTCACCAACTGACCTAGCCAGTGAATTTCGTCCGCGATGGGATGCACGCCAATCTTCCACTTGAGGGTGCGATGGCCCTGGGCCAAGCGCTGGGAAGCGATTTCTACCACAGTTTCGCCAGCGGGTAAGAGGCCGCAGATATTGGCGTTAGCAACGCTATCCGCAGGAATCGCCGGTTCTTGCCCAGCGAGTTGCCCCGTCAACTTGGCCTGGGCAGATTCCAGCCCAAATTGGGTAGCTGGGAGGGCATCGGGAATCTCCTCACCACGCCAGTCCCCCCCCTGAGCACGACAAAATGCCAGCGCCTCGGCCATCGTCTCACTGCCAAACCAAGGAATCGGGGCCACCTCACCGTAGCCCGATCGCCCCTGGCTATCCCTTAAACAAATCAGCAGCCCCTCTCGCCATCCCCAGGGGCCATGGGCCGTGTGCAAGGGTTGGGCAAATCGCCTGCGGTAGGGCCGCATCGCCAACTCAATACCCATTCGCCTAGCTGTCAATTTAAAGTTCAAAACTCAAAATTCAAAACCTCGCTAGGCGCTCAGCCAAAACCCCAGACTCAACAACACTCCGCTCCAAAAATGAAAGCCAATGGCAAAAAACTTGGCGTTGAATACCCGCTCGGGTTGGTCGTGGTAGCGGGTAACGTGGCGGCTCAGCCGCCAGGCCGAGGGCAGGCTAAGAAACACCAGCGCCGTCCAGACCGGGAAAAGGCCGAGCATCAGGGCCAGGGCGGCGATCGCAAACGCCATTCCACAAGTCCAAGGAATCAGCGCCGCCCCGCGCTTCGTGCCCAGGCGCACGATGGGCGATCGCTTCCCCGCTGCCACATCATCCTCCACCTGGTGAAAGTGGGAGCAAAACAGCACCAGCGTTGTGGTCAGCCCCACGATCACCCCGGCCATTTGGCTGCCCCACGACCAGCTCTGGGTCTGGCTGTAGTAGGCCGCCCCCATCGCCAGCGGGCCAAAGCTCAAAAAGCACAGCACCTCCCCCAGCCCCTGATAGCCCAGACGAAAGGGTGGCCCCTGGTACATGTAGCCCAGCCCGCAGCAGAGCAGGATGATCCCTAGCACCGTGGGGTCTTGTTGGTAGACCGCGATCGCCACAATGCCTGCAATGCCGAAGCCCAAACACAGGTTCGCCAAGACAAACACCAATTTTCGATTGCGGGTGAGATTGACTACAGAATGCGCCTTATTGATATCGATGCCGGTCTCAGAATCAAACACATCATTACTGAGGTTTTCCCAAGCCAAAATAAGCACCGCCGCTATCATAAATAGGGCGAAAATGCCGCCGTTAAACTGGCTGGTTTCAGCGTAGGCGATCGCGCTGCCCACCACCATCGGCATGATGGCAACGCTATACATAGGGGGCTTTATAGCCGCTAGCCAGAGTTTACGGTCAGCTTGATTTACCGATTGGGTGGTCATGGCACTGTAATTCCTTCAGGCCTAGCATATCGCTAAGCTGGAACCCTAGCCGAGCCCAGCTCAACAATCCCCGTTTCCCTGCACCGCTAAATATACGTAGGTATCAGTCTAAAAAGTTACGTAAAAATCCATAGCAAATTGTGAATTTAGCTTGTGCATATTAAAGCCACAGGCATCTGTCGCGTCGGGCGGGGTCTGATTGCATCTAACCCAAGGAGACCCCAGCTATGTCCAGTCGAGGATTAAACCTGTGCACCCTATCCGGCAACGTCGCCGCCGACCCTCAGGTGCGCCACATTGAGCGCAAAACCGGCGGCAGCGCCCAGGTAGCCGAAATCACCATCTACGTCGATCGCATCCCCAGCCGCAAAGAAAACGATAGCTTTACCGTCGATATCAGCGTGTGGGAAGGCTCCCCCGCCTGGCGCAAGCTCACCCACGTCAAAAAAGGCTCGTTGATTATCGCCAGCGGTGCGATCGACGCCTCCCCCTACGTCAGCAAAACTGACTCCCAGGCGCGGGCCGGGCTCCAGCTCAAAGCCACCGACATCTTTCTGGATTCTTCCCCTAAGGCCGAAGAGGCTAAACCAGCAAACGAGTTCTAACCCTATTGAGTTATTCTGCTAGCCTTTGACCCAACGGCTCTTACGACACAGGTTGCCGCCGCCAAAGCCCCTAGCAGAACCAGAATCCACGGAGA
This sequence comes from Leptolyngbya sp. CCNP1308, assembly GCF_034932455.1. Lineage (NCBI taxonomy): Bacteria > Bacillati > Cyanobacteriota > Cyanophyceae > Leptolyngbyales > Leptolyngbyaceae > Leptolyngbya > Leptolyngbya sp. CCNP1308. Next base: position 73,104 of record NZ_JAYGIH010000109.1, read on the forward strand.
GAGCGCCGTGGGTTGAGAGCGAGGATGCGGGTTAACCGCATCCTTTTCTAATTTTGGACCGTTGGTGGTTTTCTCCTTTGAAGCCATTGCGGGTTGGTGCAGCCGTCTGAACAACGAACGGCTGCGCTCAGCCACCCACCACCTGCTGCTTGCGATAGCTCAGCAGCCAGTTCGCCATCGTGGCCCGCCGCGTTAACCGAGGAATTAGCTGATCGACCGTATAGCCCTTAAAGCCCAGTTCTTCCTTCAGCAACTGCTTATGCTCGGGGAGAATTGACCGGGTTAGCTGCACCGTCGCCGGGCGACTCTCAATGAAGTTCGGTGGCTCGGGATATTTCTCAGCCCAATCTGTGGCCACTGCTGAGTTGTCCCATCCATTTTCAGTTTCGCAATAGCCCAGGCCCTGCCACACCAAGCGATTTACGGTGTTGTCGTCAAGCTCGTCGTTGAGAATGGCCCATAGGGTATCGTCGGTCAATGGAGGCATAGTAGGTATTATGGGAGGATTAACCGGGTTGGACAGCCCCCGGCTGAAACGTCAGCCCATCAATGGCAAAACGCTGGCGCAAGAGGATCCCCAGGGTATGGTTTGCCATTTTAGCGGCAATACGAACGCAAAGGCCTGTGACGGTCTTTCTCCGCAAGCGTTCCAGGCTGCGTCCGGTGCGATTAGCGCTGGATCTTGATATAAAGCATTCCAAATGGCTATTTTCTCGGTCGTTGGCTGGGTTTCAAATACCGCCGGGGCTTCGATGGAGGCACGGATTTGAGCTGCGGGGTGACGTAGATTTGCAGGCTCCGCATCAGCTCAAAGCAAAGGGCGGCATCGGCTTGAGAAAGCCGCATGGCAAAATCTGGGCGTTTGGCACTGCCCACTGGTACCACCGCTTTAGGGAAACCATTGCCGTCCCAGGGCAGTGAATGTTTCACGGTGCTGGCGGAAGAGGGTGTAGCCGTAGACGGCGACGATCGCAAACAAGCACAGATGGGCGATCGCGCTATAGGTGCCGATAATATCGCCCGGCGTCCAGCCGTGGACGTTGATCAACTGGTTCATATCGCCGTGCTCGGCGTCGCCCCACATTGAGCCGAAGGGAATCGAAGCTTTGCCGCGCGGCACTTGCTGCCACAGCCACACCTGGCCCCAAAAGCAGAATGCCGCCCCCAGCACCACCGGAAACCGGTAAAAATCCCACCGAAAATACTCGGGCAAGGGGAAGTAAAAGCCCACGATCAGCAGGGCTGACAGATAGATTTCGCCACCGACACCGCCGAGGGAAAACAGCATGTCGAAGGTGTCTTCGGGCAGTAGCCAGGTCATGGCAAACTGCACCACCATGAGGATTACAGCCAGCACCATGGGCCAGCGTTTGCCCTCGCGTCGCCCGGCCCAAAACAGCAGACCCAGCAGGGTGAGAATGCCGAGGTAGACCCAGGGCGATCGCTGGGTGCTAATCGTCGTCCACCCGATGGGCAGGGGCAGCGCCTGCCGCCCCGCCAGCCAGGCTACCGTGGCGTGACCAAACTCGTGCAGCCAAATTTTGATGCCAAACAGCAGCGCGTTCACAATGGGTAGGGCGTTCATCACCATGCCCATCAGCATCAGCCCTGGAAAGATCAGCCCGTTGCTGTAGCGATTTTGAAACGACAGCAGGTCAGTATCGTCGGCCAGGGCGAGGGGGTTTGGCTGGGGCTTGAGGCGTTGCGATCGCGATCGCGGCACCCGGCTGATCCCTGGCACCGCTATTTCCCTCTCAGCCGAGTCTGGCCTAGGAGAAATATCGGAGGCGACAGCGCTCTGCTCTAGATGGGTTTTGAGGGTGGAGAAAGCCCACTTGAGAGGTTCTAGGGCGGCGCGATCGCCCCGTCGCAGCAGCTCTGCTCGCCGCTTGAAATACACAGATTCCACCTGAGGCAAGGTGTCTCCCAGCGACAGACCCAGTTCCTCGTAGGCGCGAACGACCGCCACTGGGGCTGGGGCAGCGGTGACGGAATTCGATTGTAGGGAGGGGAGAGCCGCATCGAGTCCATCGCCTGGAGGGCTGAGCGGTTCCCCAGCCTGCTCCTCACTGGCGAGGGGGGGCTCTGACGATAGGGACAGCAGGGCGATTTCCTCGCTCCAGACCGGCTGAGAATGGCCGGTCTGTTCGCCGTAGAGCTGCACAATGCCAATCGCCGGAGCCTGTAGTTTTGCCATGGTGCGGCGGGTGTAGGCCACCGTGGCGGCCTGGGGCGGGGCGGGGCTGCCGCTAAACCACAGCTGCAAACAGTAGCTCTGGCGATCGCCCCGCACGATGATGCCCTTGGGTTTGAGGGCATCGCTGAACAGGGTTGCGATCGCCGCCGCATCGCCCTCTTTAGCTTGTTCCAGTAACGAAGGTGACATGATCAGCGTCCTGGCCGTAACCTGTTCACCCAGAGTACCCAGACCCAAGCTCAATGGTCGAGGGATTGCCAGGGCAAGATGGACCTCGGCGGATTGAACGGCGGCTAGGAATTTGCGATCGCGGCTTCAGGGGCGGCTTCTTTGCCATTGGTATCGATCTCCAGAGTCAGATCACCGATTGCCTGACTACTGCGAATCGCTCGTTCTAGCAATAGATTCAGCGCCGTTCGCACGGCAATAATAATTACCAACCGGGCAATATCTTCCCACTGGCTCGACAGCATCGTCTTGAGAATGCTGGCTCCAACTAGAAAGCTCAGCCCCAGCGAGAAGGAATACCCCATGGCCAAACGGCTGCGCTGAAAGGCTGTGGTGGTTTGAGGCTTGAACAGTGAAGAGCGCAGAAAAATCGCCAGAGCGCGAACAATGCCAACTGAGATCACAAAGATCGCCAGCAGTTGGCACGTACTGATTAAAATTCCGCTCAAAGCCCAGACCAGGTCGGCCAGGTTGGTGCCAAGTAATTGAATATCCATAACTCAATTTTAGGGGCAATCCCCATCGCTATTGCAAAACCCTCGGTGCCTGCCTGAGGTCAAGATAAGATGGCGCTAGATTTATCCACGCCAGAGGAATCGCGGTTGAGTATAGGTGTATTTTCGGGGGGGCTAGTGGTGGCGGGCGAGCGCAGCGGCGTGGGCAAAACCACCATCACCCTGGCACTGCTGGCGGCCCTGGCGCAAAAATCCCCTCGGGTGCAGTCGTTCAAGGTGGGGCCAGACTACATTGACCCGATGTTTCACCACCGGGCCACGGGTCGCCCCTGCTACAACCTCGACCCCATTCTGACCTCAGAGACCTACGTGCAGCAGTGCTTTGCCCACCGCTGCCAGGGGGCCGACTTCGCCCTGGTCGAAGGGGTGATGGGTCTCTTTGACGGCGCATCGGGACTGTCGGATGTGGCCAGCACCGCCCACATCGCTCGGTTGCTAAACCTGCCGGTGCTGCTGGTGGTCGATTGCAGTCGCCTGTCGCGATCGGTGCTGGCCATCATCCACGGCTACCAGACCCTAGACCCCCAGGTGCGGCTGGCCGGGGTGGTGCTCAACCGGGTGGGCAGCGATCGCCACCTCGAACTCCTCACCCAGGCCTTAAAAAGCGCAGGCTTACCAATTTTAGGCGTTTTGCGTCGTCAGGATGCGATCGCCCTGCCCGATCGCCACCTGGGCCTTGTCCCCACCGCCGAACTTCCCCAGCTCCCAGACATTCTCGTTCGCCTCGCCCACCTCGGCCACACCTGCTTTGACTGGGATGCCCTTACCCCACTCTTGAAAACCTCCACCCCCCCGAACCCGGCAGACCCGTGGGTCTGTCCCTACCCATCCATCCACCCACGCACTCCCCGCCCTCGCATCGCCATTGCCCAAGACCCCGCCTTCAGCTTTTACTACCCCGATAACCTCGCCCTGCTCACGGCGCTGGGGGCCGACTTGATCCCGTGGAGCCCGCTGCGGGACGAACATCCCCCTGTTGCCGATGGGTTGTACTTCGGCGGCGGCTTTCCCGAAATGTTTGCCGCCGAGCTGGCCGCCAACCAGGGGTTGCGGTCAACGCTTAAGACCCTGATTCACCAAGGCCTGCCCGTCTATGCCGAATGCGGCGGGCTGATGTACCTGGCTACCACCCTGGTCGATTTAGACGACAACCCCTGGCCCATGGTCGGCGTGCTGCCCACCAACGTGCGCATGACTGGGCGGCTCACCCTAGGCTACCGTCACGCCTTGACAGAACAAAATAGCCTCCTCTTGCAGGCAGGCCAGACGCTCTGGGGCCATGAGTTTCACCGCTCTGAGACCGAAACGCTACCGCCCTTGCCCCTCTATCGGCTCAAACGTTACGAAGCCACTCGGCCTCACATCACCGAGGGCTGGAGCAACCATCGTGTCCACGCCTCGTATCTGCATCTGCACTGGGGCGGCTGCCCCGAGGTCGCTCAGGCCCTCATAGCCGTCTGTGGCCAGTACCGTAGAGACTCAGGGGGCTAAAAAAATAGGCCTCTTCCCACAGTGAGAAGAGGCCATTGATTCGCGTTTGCCGATCGCGCCAGGGCGCTAGTTCAATCGGCGGTGCTCATGGATGGCACCTTATAGATAGGCTTGGCCCAGCATGGCAGAAACTTGGATGTGGCGCTGAGCAGTCCAGCGATCGCCGCCAGCAGCCTTGGTACCCTTCAGTGCAGGCGCATAGGCGTTGCCCAGGGAATTGCTCATTTGCACGAGTTGCTCAGTAGTCCAGGCTTGGTTGGTTTGGTTGTTCATGGGTTCTCCTTTTTGCTTACCTATGCATACTAACAAAACAGTATTCTCTTATACCAAACACGACGCATATGCTGGGCATGAGGAGATTTGATGGATAATCCATCGTCCGGATGAGGTAAAGGCCCATCATCTGCACCCGCCAACAAAAAAGCCCCCAAACTTGGGGGCTTTTTTGTTGGCAAGACTAGTGGTAAACCTCGGGGTTTAATTCCTAGTCGCTAAAGCCAGAGATTATGGTCTTAGCCGCTGCGATCGCCTCCGTCAGTTGGGTAGAGTGCTCTGTTAGCAGGGTTGCTCCCGCCGTGGGGTCGGCAGCATCGATCGCGGCTGTGTCTTCTGACAGCAGGGCGATGGCGCTAGACACCTCTTCAAATGCCTGCTGCAGTTCGTCGAATTTGGTGCCTAGCTGGGTGTCAATTGCCTCTTTGAGCTGAGTGGGCGCGGCATCCAGAGTGGACTTAAATTTAGCCGTATCGGCCACCAGCGCATCAAAGGAGGTCGAGGCGGTATCTAGCGCAGTTTTTGAACTTTCAAGTTTAGGGCCGAGGGTGGTAGAGCTGATCGAAGTGGGGGCGGCGGCGGCTTTGCCGAGCTGCTTGGTCAGGTCTTTGGTAACTGACTTAAGGGGCTTGAGCGCTTCGCTAAATGACCCCTCCAGGGCGTCGGAGTAGTCGTCTAGAATAGCTTCGACATAGTCCTGGGCCGCCTTGGTCATCTTGAGATCCATGGTTTCGGTCAGGGTGCCCTTAGGAGAGGCCAACGCCTGAGACGATGCCCCAGGAACGCTCAAGAACATCAGAGTTACAACCAAAACCCCAGCCGCCATCGCCTTAAACGCTCGACCGGTGAGTTGATGTAGGTAAGTCAGCATGAAACCATTCCTAAAATTCTAAAGAACCACAGCATGTCGGCGGCTAGATTGAGTTGCTTGCATGCGAGTCGCCTAACCGCAATCTGTCTAGGCCAAACGAGTGACCAAGGTAATGCTTGAGGGTGTACCCGCCAAGAAGAAAATATTGAGAACTACTTCCCCTTGCAACACCCAAAAGTTAACCAAAGATAGCGAACAGCCCGCCAAAAAGACGTAGCTGAGCTTACTTCTTGCCACGATCTAAATGTATTGTATACAGTACACAACAGATTTACCGTTTTCAAGAATTCCGCAACAAATAAAAACTCCCCCGTATTTTGAGGTAAGACGGCTTCCTGTGACTCTGCCGCGCTGGTCTTCGACGAGCTGTCGATTAGCCTAGGCTATAGCCTGTGAGCCTGCCCCCAGGCTCTGATTAGTGCTATGGTTAAACCATAGATTTTTGTTGAGATTAAGGAGTATTGCTGTGGTTGAGCCTTTGCTAAGTGGCATTGTTCTAGGGTTTATTCCCGTCACCCTGGCCGGGCTTTTCGTCGCGGCTTACATGCAGTACCGTCGGGGCAATCAGTTTGATCTGTAGGCTTGCGGGTGAGAGGGCGATCGCCGCTCACGCTGGCATCACTGAATAGAATGCTTCAGTCAGCCCAGCGCCAAATAGGCACTGCCAACCGCCGCCTCCACCGAGGCGGCGTTTTTAATGGGCACCGGCAGCAGAGCGGCCCGCAGCTGCCGCCAGGTCTCGTTGGTGGCACCGCCCCCAGCGGTGTAGATCTGCCGCAGGGGCGATGCCCCATGCTGGCCCAACAGCTCGTAGCCCCGCTGCTCAATGCGGGCCATGCCCACCAGCAGTCCGTGCAAAAATGCGCTGTCATCCTCTGGGCGCGGCGAGAGCCGGGGGGCCAAGGCCGGGTCATTGATGGGAAATCGCTCCCCAGGCTCAGTCAGGGGGTAATAGTCTAGCTCCGTAGGCACGGTAGGATCGATGCGCTGGCTTAGGGCGTCTAGGGCTACTCGGTCAAAGAATTTTTCGAGTACGGCACCGCCGCTGTTGGAGGCTCCGCCCACTAGCCAGTGGTTCCCCAGACGGTGGCTGTAGATGCCGTATTCGCCCACATCTACCCGCTGGGCGCTGAGTAGCTTAATCGCCAGGGTTGACCCCAGGGAGGTGACGCCATCTCCAGGGGCGATCGCGCCACTGGCCAAAAAGGCCGCAATGCTGTCGGTGGTGCCTGCCACCACCTGACAGGAGGGGGACAGACCAAATTTCTGGGCTACGGTTTCCCTCACGCATGCCACCCCTTCCCCCGGTGCCAACACCCGAGGCAGCACCCCACTCCACGGCTGTCCCTGCATCCAGTTGGGATAGCCCAGATCGCCCACGTCGTAGCCCAGTTTGAGGCTGTTGTGGTAGTCGCTCAGCCCCCACTGGCCGTGGAGTTGGGCACCCAGCCAGTCGGCCTGGTGCAGCAAGTAGGCCGCTTGATGCCAGACCGCAGGCGGCAAGGTTTGGTGCCACCACACCAGCTTGGCCAGGCTCGATGTCGCGCTGGCGGCGGGGCTGTGGGCGGGGGCGATCGCATTGACAGTCTCTAGAGAATCTTTGCAGGGATGGTTGTAGAGCAGCGGCGGCGTCAGGGATTTTCCCGCTGGATCGCACAGCAGCACCGTACCGGAGGTGCCGTCGATGGCCACTCGGCTAATTTGCGGGGCGATCGCCCCCGGCAGCGCCGCCAACAGCGAAAACAGCGCCTGCCGCCAGCAATCTGGGGCGGGCCTATGGGGGTAGCCCTGGCGATATTGCCAACATAAATGCCGCTGCGGATCGACCACAGCGGCACGCACCCCGGAGGTGCCAAAGTCTATACCCAGAGCCAGGGGAAGGGTCATCACAGAGCAGCCGCTCGCTGTACCATTCCTCAAGCCCTGCCTAGATGCTGATCTCGCTCAGCGAACGGGTGATGTAGTCGAAGGGATAGTCAACCACCGAGGGATCGGCTATGCCAGCTTCTTGCACCTTGGCTTTCACCAGGTCTTTCATCAGCTGAATGCCAACTACCGTGGGGGCAATGGGCACGCCTAGGGAATTGTAGGTTTCGCGCAGGCCGGTCAGCACGCGCTCGTCGAGCACGTCGGGGTTGCCTGCCACTAGGGCATAGCTGCCGTAGCGCAGGTAGTAGTCCATGTCGCGCAGGCAGGCAGCGTAGCGACGGGTGGTGTAGGCATTGCCGCCGGGGCGAATGAGCTCAGGCACTTGGGCAAACAGAGTGACGCCCGCTTCTTTGACAATGCCAGCGGCGTTAGCGCTGATAATGGCCGCCACCTTGATGCGATCGAGACCGCTGTCAAAGTAGGACTTAATCGAGTCGAGGGCACTGCTATCGAGATAGCGTCCAGTGTTGTCGTAGGTCTTGATTAGCGTGGTGACAGCGTCCCGCATAGGTGGTTTCTCCCAACTCTCACTTGGCAAACAGCATTTTATAAATGACGGCAGGCTCTAGGCTGCCATGCCTGGTAGAGGCTCTAACCCTCATAAATACCAGGTTTTATCCTCGAAGAAGTTTACCACGGGGGCTTAACTCCTGGGTTGCCCCGGCCCGCCAGAGTCCCGGCTTTATGAGCGAATTGTTACAAAACATCATGGTCTGCCCCAGGGCTTTTGTCGGCTTTCCCTGACAAAAAGTAGTAGGTGATACAAAACGGGCTAACCCCTCTCCCTAGGATGATGCAGATGAGTTGATGCCTGTGGAACCAGCGGGGTCAGGCCTCCTGTGCCGGTAAACCGGTGTTGTATGAGGGTCTGCCCGGTGCCGCCTTGCCGATGGGCGAGGGAAAACCAGGTCTTGGCCAGGGCATCATCCACGACGAGTTAAATCGGTTTTCCCGACGGTTGAACGCTAAACGAGGCTAAGGAGTAGTTCATGGCAACCCCAGCAGACATCCTGAAATGGATTGAGGATGACGGCATTGAGTTAATCGATCTGAAATTTATTGACATGCCCGGCATCTGGCAGCACCTCACCCTGCACAAGAGCCAGATTGATGCCAGCAGCTTTACCGATGGGGTCGCCTTCGATGGCTCCAGCATTCGAGGCTGGAAGGCCATCAACGAGTCGGACATGATGATGGTGCCCGACCCCGATACCGCCTGGATCGACCCCTTCATGGCTCACCCCACCCTGAGCATGATCTGCACCATTAAAGAGCCTCGCACTGGCGAACTGTACGCGCGCTGCCCTCGGGCGATCGCCACCAAGGCGATCGAGTATCTGAAATCTACCGGCATCGGCGACACCGCTTTCTTTGGCCCCGAAGCCGAGTTCTTCATCTTTGATGACGTGCGCTTCGACCAGAACGAGCACTCCGCCTACTACTACGTCGATAGCGTTGAGGGCCGCTGGAACACGGGCCGCGAAGAAGTGGGCGGCAACCTGGCCTACAAGCCTCGCTACAAAGAGGGCTACTTCCCCGTCGCCCCCACCGACACCTCTCAGGACATGCGCAGCGAAATGCTGCTGGAGATGGCCAAGCTGGGCGTACCTATTGAGAAGCACCACCACGAGGTCGCGACCGGCGGCCAGTGCGAGTTGGGCATTCGCTTTGGTCGGCTAATCGAAGCCGCTGACTGGCTGATGATCTACAAGTACTGCATTAAGAACGTCGCCAAAAAATGGGGCAAGACCGTCACCTTCATGCCCAAGCCCCTGTTTAACGACAACGGCTCCGGCATGCATACCCACCAGTCAATCTGGAACAACGGCGAGCCGCTGTTTGCGGGCGATCGCTACGCCGGTCTGAGCCAGATGGCCCTGTGGTACATCGGCGGCATTCTCAAGCACGCCCCCGCCCTGCTGGCGCTGACCAACCCCACCACCAACTCCTACAAGCGTCTGGTACCCGGCTTTGAAGCGCCGGTCAACTTGGCCTACTCCCAGGGCAACCGCTCGGCCTCCGTGCGCATTCCCCTCTCGGGCGACAACCCCAAGGCCAAGCGCCTGGAGTTCCGCTGCCCGGACGCCACCTCGAACCCCTACCTGGCCTTTGCCGCGATGCTCTGCGCCGGTATCGACGGTATCAAAAACCAGATTGACCCCGGCGACCCGCTGGATGTGGACATCTACGACCTCAGCCCCGAAGAGCTGGCCAAGATTCCCTCCACCCCCGGTTCGCTGCTCGATGCCCTCAAGGCCCTCGAAGCCGACCATAGCTTCTTGACCAGCACTGGCGTCTTCACCGAAGACTTCATCAGCAACTGGATCGAGTACAAGCTCGACAACGAAGTCAACCCCATGCGCCTGCGCCCCCACCCCTACGAACTAGCTCTCTACTACGACTGCTAGAGCAAGGGGGCTAGCCTCTGGCTGAAAGACATGGGAAAAAAGAGGTCTGCGCTTAACGCTCAGACCTCTTTTCTTTAGGGATCGACTGCCAACATGTTTTGCAGATTCAAACCCCCGATCTATGCCCATCTCAACGGTAATTTTTCCTACATCCTTATTCTCTAGCTAAATCATGTTGAGACTCAGCAGGTTCACATTAAGGAAGTTGTAGCTTAGTTACAGCATCAAAAAAAGGTGAAAAGATAGTCCCATGCTGCATGGGAGTGAAAGGTTGCTATGGCTGTATTCTCGATGCGTCACTGGTTGATCGCGCCGCTGGCGCTTGGGCTAATGGTCAGCGTTTTGATGGGGAAAGGTGCGATCGCCAGTGACCCGTCTGAATTGTTCAGTCTGTTGCAACCGATTCAGGTCAGCGTTAACAATAGCTTCGTTAGCCCGCTGGTGGAGCTATTTGGAGATGTGTCGATTGGACAGCAGGTTTTTGTGGCGGGTAACACGATCGTCAGAGCTGACCCCGAGACACAGATCTGCATTGGTAATGAAACCAATCTTCAAGACAACATTGTATTTTTAGCCGTTCATGACTCCCCAGCACCTGCCGCACCCTGCGGCGAAAATTCTAGCAGTACTGGAGAGCGTAACAGTATTGCTCACCAGGCAATCGTCAAAAATTCGCAAATCGGCGATTTTACTTTTGTAGGCTTCCATGCCCAATTAAACAATGTGGTGCTAGAAGATGGTGCCTTTGTTTTGCACGGTGCGCGACTAGAAAATGTCCGAATTAAGCGCGATCGCATTGTTCCGATTGGGGCGGTAATTACAACTCAAGCTGAGGCAGATGCTTTACCGCTAAAAACAGACGCCAATACCGAATTTCAAGATGAAGTTTTAGAAGTTAATGAAGAGTTTGCCGAGCACTATCCTGAATTGTTTGAATCTGAGGGCTTTGCCGCAGTCAGTGGAGTGAGTGTTGCACCCTCAACCAGTTGGAATCAAAATCCCGTCTTCCCTACCTTGGGCGACGGGGTTCAGCTAGCCGAATTTGTTCGCATCATTGGAGATGTTCGACTTGGCAGTAATAGTACCGTGGGCGAGCGGACATCTATTCGAGCCGATGAAGGTACGCCGATTGTGATTGGTGACAATGCTGCGATCGAAGATCGAGTGACCTTTCATGCTCTCAAAGGGACAAGTATTAACATTGGTTCTGGCTTAAAAACTAGCGACAACATTGTTTTCCATGGGCCATTAGAAGTGGGCAATGATCTGACTATTGAAGACGATGCTATTCTCTTTCGCTCTACAGTAGGCAACAATGTCACGATTGGCGACAGAGCGATCGTAGTAGGTGTCACCTTAGCCGATGGAGCGATTGTTCCTCCTGATAGCATGATTACCACTCAAGAACAAGCTGATGCTCTAAATAATAGCTAGTATGTCGATTGGAATAAGAGTTCGAAATCGGTTGCAGTAGTATAGCCAAGCGGCCAGTATTTCTTCAAAAAATACCTATTGAACCTGCGCTTTGAGCACTGCGTAGGTAGCCTCATCGGCGGCAAATAAATGTTCGACCCGCAACGACGCTAACGTGATGTCTTGCGGTGTTCCAAAAGTCGTAAACATGCTAAAAAACGCTAGTTCACCATACTCAGTAGCGTAGCGCGTTGTCAGTACTGGAGCTGTGGGGCGCGACCAGTTTGTATGCAGGTTCTCTGTGCCCAGACTACTGTGCAGCATGGCTTCAAAAGCATCTACCTTAGGCGTCAGCGCAGGCTGCACAGAAGCTTCGTGCCGCAGGTGCGCCAGCAATGTGGGGCCGACCTCTTCCAAATTGATGATTGGTTTGGCAAACCCCTCTGGGTGAACCAACAGATCCAGCAAGTTGATCGGCGTATTGTCTGGTGGTAAATCAACCGCCGCTCCTGGCATTAATGCAGCCGCCAACCATTGACCGCCTCGATTTAGACGCAGTAAATTCCAGTGCTCGTCGATAACCAACGCGGGCATCGGGTCGTGGGCGAACAACAGCTGCGCTAGTGCCGAGTTTATCTGCTCTAGTGCTGGGTCATCTAGGAGCGCAGCGGTGTAAACCGGCGCATAGCCCGCCTGCAACATGACCTCATTGCGCACCACCAGCGGGGCGTCTAGCTCTTGCAGCCAGGCCAACAGCAGTTCGCGGCTGGGCTTGGCGCGGCCACTTTCCACAAAACTCACATGCCGCTGCGACACCCCCAAGCGCAACGACAGCTCTAGCTGGCTCAGCCGCTGGGCTTTGCGCACCTGGCGCAGGGTGCTAGTCAAGGTTTGGGTAGACGGGTTCATTGTCCAGAGTTAACCACAACCAGCGTCGATTTTATTACCTGGGAGGTAATTGATTCTATAACGTAGACGCTCAATACTGGATGTGCCAATCCTAAAGAGGTTTAGTCATGCAACGCAGTTTACTCGTCTTTACCCTGATTTTGTTTGGGGCACTGAGCGCTATAGCGCTCTGGCAGTCTGGCTATTGGGGCATTCTTGCACCCCACTTTCAGAGTTTTGGGGAAGGCCAAGTCTTGGCTGATCTGGTCATTGCCCTGAGTCTGGCTATGGTTTGGATGTGGCGGGATGCCAAGGCAATGGGCCGCAACCCCTGGCCTTGGATGATTGCCACTCTAACTACTGGATCGTTTGGGCCATTGTTCTATCTGCTCACCCGTAAATCGGCAGAGGCTGAAAAAGTTGGGTGATGCTAGATCCGACTCGCAAAACCCCGATTTGAAACCGATGTCTGGTAGGGGCATTGCAGTGTGTCACGCGCTGTAAGGTTGTCCCCCCTAATGCGACATCAGGTTAGGCCCCCTGCTGGATCAGGGGGTTCTTTTTGTAGAGTGGGTGAGTTGCAGGGTTTGCACGGCGTG